>NZ_WSJA01000017.1:0-238610 GCF_009763235.1 Bordetella sp. 15P40C-2 | reverse complement strand
ATAGAATCGATTGGGGACATCAGCATTGTTTCCTTTAGACAGGTTCTTCGCAAAAACAAGTCTAATGAATGCTGGTCGTCCCCCGTTTATGATGTAGAGCCGAACGTCATAGCCGTCATGTCGGCCAGCTGTTGCAGAGGTGTTGACACCCAACCAACCAACTAGTAGATTGTCTCGCATTGCACATTCATGACTTCCTTTAGGTGGACCCTTTTCGCCTCGAGGAAGATCCGTCACCCTATGAGCACCGAACTCTCTCCCCGCGCAAGCGAAATTGCCGCGCACACCAAGATCCTGCTGGCTGCAGGCGGCTACAACGGGTTTAGCTACGCTGACCTGTCCGAAAGGGTGCACATTGGCAAGGCCAGCATCCATCATCATTTCCCCAGCAAGGCAGACCTGGTGTTGACCGTGGTGGCGATGCATCGCGAGCAGTTCCGCGCAGGGGTAACGGCGCTGGACCAGAAACTCGGGGATCCGCTGGCACGCTTGCAGGGCTATGTCGATTATTGGTCGCAATGCATACGTGATGGCAGCCCGTCCATGTGCATCTGCACCATGCTGGCCGCAGAGGCGCCCATCATTCCGCAAGAGATTACCGATGAAGTGCGCCGCTATTTTGAAGACCTCATCGGCTGGCTGGCAAGGGTGCTGGAGGAAGGCGCGACGGCCGGACAATTTCATCTCCGGGAGAGCGCATTGAGTGAGGCACGGGCGTTCATGTCCATCGTGCACGGCGCGATGCTGACCGCGCGAGCGATGGGTAACCCTGAAGCCTTCAAGTCGATTTGCCAGGCGGCGATGGCGCGCTTGAAGTCCTGATCTTTCCCCCCGCCATGAAAGGCACCGGAGAAGGCAGTTATGGCTGGGACTTGAAACCCAACAGCACCATGACCAATGCGACCGTGGGTGATGCGGTGAAATCCGTGGATGGCAGCGTCGTCACGGTCAACTACCACGGAAAAGACAAAAAAATTTCCATCCCCAATGGAACGCCCGTGGTGACGTTGGCTCCGGCAACCGCAGCCGATGTCTCACCCGGCACCGTTGTCTTCATTCCGGCAGAAAAAGGCCATGACGGCGCTCTGTCCGCCTCGAGGCTGGTGGTGGGCAAAGATGGTGTCGTACCACCCATGTAAGTCGTCAACCACGATCGCCGGCTGACGACCTCAGCCGGCGCGGGAGTCTGCCATGAACTCTTCTAGCGTCAAACCGTTGTCCCCCCTCCCCTCACCTATTCGCCAACCGCTGTTCATCCGCCGTCATTCCCTCGTGGTGCGTGTCACGCATTGGATCAACGTGATGTGCCTCTCCCTCTTGTTGATGAGCGGCCTGCAGATTTTCAATGCGCACCCTCGGTTGTATTGGGGGCAGTACGGCGCGGATGCGGATCATGCCTTCATTGACCTGAGCGCGCATCCCTTTCCGTCCTGGATCACGATTCCGTCTTACCACGACCTGGGCGCAGGCAGGAACTGGCATTTTTTCTTCGCATGGTTATTGGTCGTTAACGGCCTTCTTTATCTGATTCATGGGTTATGGCGGGGGCATATTCGCAATGACCTGTTGCCCGATCGGGACCAGCTGCAACCTCGCCATCTGTGGCAAGAAATCATCGACCATGTGCGGCTGCGTTTTGCCAAAGGCGATGACGCTCGGCGCTATAACGCCTTGCAGAAGATAACGTACCTGCTCGTCGCGTTGGGGTTATTGCCGATGATGGTACTGACCGGCCTGACGATGTCACCCGGATTGAACGCCGCCTTCCCCTTTCTGCTGGACCTATTCGGCGGCCGGGCCTCCGCGCGCGCATTGCACTTCATAACGGCCTCGTCGTTGGTGTTGTTTGTGGTGATCCACGTCTTGATGGTGGTGCTGTCAGGATTCAAAAACAACATGCGGTCCATGCTCAACGGGCGTTACGCCATCGACCCTTCAGGAGATACACCATGAACCCAGACCGTACACGCAGACGGTTATTCGCCGGCCTGCTATTGGCGCCCGGTACCGCCATGCTTGCCGGATGTGATCGCATCACGCAAAGCGAAACGCTCGGCGGCCTGCTACGCAATACGGAGAAGCTGACTCAGAAAAGCCAGCGACTGCTGCTTGACCGACAGGCGCTGGCGCGCGAGTACAGTCTGGCTGATTTGTCGCCCGTCTTTCGCGCCAACGGAACACAATCGCCCGACTCGGATGAATACCATCATTTACTCGAACACGGCTTCACTGATTGGCGGCTGCGAGTGGATGGGCTGGTCGAACACCCATTAGATCTTTCGCTTGCGCAATTGAAGCAAATGCCTTCGCGCACGCAGATCACCCGACACGATTGCGTTGAAGGCTGGAGTGCGATCGGGCAATGGCAGGGCGTACCCCTGGCACACGTGCTCGACCTCGCGCGCTTAAAGCCCGGGGCACGCTATGTCGTCTTTCACTGCGCGGACGAGTTGGAATTGACGCTGGATGGCAGCGGCCGCTATTACGAAAGCATCGACTTACTCGACGCCTATCATCCTCAGACTATTTTGGCCTATGCCATGAACGGCAAAGCACTGCCCGTGGCGCATGGCGCGCCCCTGCGCCTGCGAGTCGAACGGCAACTGGGTTACAAGCAGGCGAAGTACCTGATGCGGCTGGAGGTGGTGTCGGCCTTCGACCGCTTATGGGGCGGCCGAGGGGGGTACTGGGAGGACAGGGGCTATGAATGGTATGCGGGGATATGACCTGATACCTGGATCAGGCCCGGACGTAGTTCTCGGTCATTCGCCGATATACCTCTAGCCCGTTGCATTGAGTCGCGACTTGGCGGAATTGCTCGGCTGATTGTCGAAAAATTCCACGACGATCTGCCTGAACGAATCCGCCGTTGCATCCAACATGGCATTGCGTTTCCCTAATAGCCCTATGCTTCTCGTCACCACCGGTTGAGTCACCGGAACAAAGACAAACTCGGAGGTATCCGACGGCAGGCTCATTGCGGGCAATATGCTGACCCCGACTCCCTGCCGAACCAGGGACCATAGCGACAGCATGTTGGCCGCCCACACGGTCTGACTGCCGGAGATGATTTCCTGCGGTAAACCGGTCAATACACTGTGGGTCGTGGTGCCAATCAGCGGCTGACCGCTCAGTTCCCGCCAGCTTAACGTATCGCGCTTGGCGAAGGGATGCGTGTGCGTGCAAACAAAGCCAAACCGGTCCTCGAACAGCGGCTGCCATTCAAATGATTCCATCGACCGCGTTTCTCCACACAACGCGAGCGTGATCTCGCCATCCTGCACCATTTGCGCCAGACGGGATGAGTTGTCATCGACGATGCGCAGCTCGGCGCCCGGACAACGCGCGTGGAAGCACTGAACCAAATGGGGTAGCCAACGCCGCGCGACGGTTTGAATGACGCCCACGGACAGTGCACTGCGTTGCTCGCGCACCTGTGCGAGCATGAAGCGGGCGGCGTTGTCGAAATGTTCAACCAGTTCCCGTACGACGGGCAGACACTGGCGGCCGAAATCGCTGAGCTTCGTGCGCTCTGCGGGTTCAAACAGGGGCCGGCCCAAGCGCTCTTCGAGCTCTGCGATGGAGCGGGACACCGCCGACTGCGAGCGAAAAATCTTTTGGGCCGCTGCGCGATAGCTGCCGTGTTCTGCTACGAGCAAATAGGTGCGCAATTGAGCGATTGTGAAGGCGTTGAATGTTACGTCAGACGGTGATAGGGGCCGATGCATTTTCCTGATCGCGCGATGAGATTAAAGACATGTACACATTTCAAGACCTTCACCTAAGATGGTTACAGATGTACTTGCCGAAGCTGGAACATACGAGGACAACGATGCCAAATCTATTGGGTTTTACCTCTATCTCGCGCACGATCCGAATACGCCAATGTGCCTCGGCGCTGTTGAGCGCACTCGCGCTGTCCGTGATGGCTCTCACCGCGAGCACTGCGGCGCTGGCAAACACCTATCCAGATAAGCCTGTCCGGCTGGTCGTTCCCTTCGGACCCGGCAGCACCACGGACATGTTCGCCCGACTGTTGGCCTCGGAGCTGTCCACGGAGCTTGGGCAATCTATCGTCGTAGAAAACCGGGCCGGGGCTAGCGGGAATATCGGCTCGGAATACGTCGCAAACGCCAGCCCGGACGGCTATACGCTTTTGTTCGGCGCGGCGAGTACCAACGCAACAAACGCCAGCCTGTTCCCGGATCTGCGCTTTAACCCGCAGACTGCCTTCGAGCCAATCGCCCTGGTTGCCTCCGTCCCGCTGGTCCTGGTGGTAAACCCCGACGTGCCGGTCAAATCCGTCGCGGAACTCGTCTCGCTGGTTAAGAAAACACCACAGAGCTATGCCTCTGGCGGCAGCGGCGGGACCACCCATCTGGCCGCGGAACTCTTTCGCTCGCAAATTGGCGCGGAACTCCATCACATTCCGTATAAGGGCACTGCGGCCGCTTTACCAGATGTCATCAGCGGGCGCATTCCCATGATGTTCGACACCGTGGCGGTCAGCTTGCCCCACATTGAATCCGGCAAGCTGCGTCCGCTAGCCGTTACGTCAAGTCAACGGGTCGGTTTGCTAAAGGATGTGCCAACCATGCAAGAAGCCGGCCAAAAGGATTTTGAAGCGGTGGCATGGTTTGGACTGTTCGCCCCGGCAGGCACCCCTGCCCCCATTGTGCAAAAGTTGAATGCCGGCGCCGTAAAAGTCCTGAACAGCGACAAGGTCAAAGCACAGTTCGAAAAAATGGGCGGTATCACTGGTAATACGACGGTCGCAGAGTTCGACGCATATGTGAAGGCCGAACATGAGAAGTGGAAGCGTGTCATTAAAGAGACCGGAGCCCAAGCAGGCTGACGACTAGCCCGACCACGACATTCTGGACGTTGAATCGCTATGCAAAAATCCCTCATTGACGAAGTGGCCGAATACCAGGATCTGGAGCTGTCTTTGGCGGCACGAACACGATTGCTGCAGCAAGATCCGAGCATGCGCCAACGCATAAGGGAACGAGCGCAGACGCAAGCGTTTGATGCCACACCCGATGATTTCCTGGGAACCTTATTGGCAAGGAGTCAGCCGTGAGCTATGACCAAGACGCCTTGCGTGATTTGTCCTTATGCGAAGTCGTTCGGCTCCTTGATGAAGGCGCGGTGAGCGCCGAGAGATTGACTCAGACCGCGATTGATGCGGCGCAATCCGACGGTCACAGGCTTAATTGCATCTTGAGCTTGGAAGCCGACGCTGCCCTGGCGCAGTCACGGGAAATTGACAAGGCGCGCTCAGCAGGACATGAGCTGCCTCGTTTGGCGGGCGTGCCCATGGCGCATAAGGACGTCTTCGCCCGCAACGGCGCTGCAGTCACATGCGGGTCACCGCTACTGCGAGACTTCAGGCCGGCGGGGCGCGCCGATGCGCTCGCGAATCTGGAAGAAGCAGGCAGCATCACATTCGCCAGCCTGCATTTATCCGAGTTCATACGCAGCCCCATGGGCTACAACCCGCACTTGGGCCCCTGCCGCAACCCATGGAACCCGGAGCATGTCAGCGGTGGTTCTTCCAGCGGGTCGGCGGCCGCCGTCGCCGTCGGGATCGGCTACGGCTCTTTGGGTACGGATACCGGAGGCTCGGTACGAATACCGGCTAGCATGTGCGGCCTCGTCGGCATAAAGCCGACTCATTCGCGCATCAGCACGCGGGGTGTCACGCCCCTGTCGTGGTCGCTCGACGCGGTAGGTCCGATCGCACGAACTGCCGCCGATTGCGCCATGATGCTCGACGCATTGAAGCCGCGATTCCCTATGGCGGATCTGCCCGCGTCGTTTCCGGCCGAGACGATCAAGCTTAACGGCCTGCGTATCGGCGTGGTGAGCGCATGGATGGACGAACTCGAGGAAAGTCCTGCCGCATGCTTGAAAGAGGCTGGCCGAGTGCTTGCATCGCTGGGTGCGCAATTATCCAGTGTTCAGCTACAGCAGCTCGATCTCTTGGACGCATGCCAAGAGATCGTACGCGAGACGGAGGCGGCCACCGTGCACAGCAGGTATTTGCGGGCGCAGCCGCTGGATTATTCGGACGAAGTACGCTGGCGGACCGAGCCTGGATTCTTTCGATTCGCTACTGAGTACGCTGACATTCTGCGCCTGCGGGCGTCGCTGCTGGATGAATTCTTAGACCACGCGTTCGCTCAGGTTGATTATCTTCTCACCCCCACCATCCCAGCTGCTGCGCCAGCAGTGCTTGTCGCCTATGGCGATGATACGGACCTGCGAAAACGTTTGGTGGGCAGCCTGAGCCGGTACACGCGCGTGTTCAACTTTCTCGGCCTACCCGCATTGACGGTGCCATGCGGTTTCGATGATGGAGGATTGCCAGTCGGTATGCAGTTGATCGGCAGACCGTTCGCGGAACGCAGATTACTTGGCATCGCGCACGCATATCAAAACATGACGGAATGGCATTTAGCCAGACCGCAGGCGCTCAAGAGCCACTAACAAGCCTGCGCAAGTTCGATTTGGTGGCACCCGTCAATGAAGACAAATTGGGCAGATGGGACGGAGACAACACTGCAATCACTCGCGATCCGCCGGGCATACCACAGCGCGGCGAGCGAACATCGACAAAGCAGCGGCACCGGCATAGCTGGCGCCTGACTGCCTGTGAGGTCCGCTCCCCGTTTCCCGCTTCGAACTCGCTTTAAACCGGCTCGGGGGCTTGAACCAGTTTCCCGCTGGATCGATGCCGCAGGCTGCTGCGTATTCCCCACACCAGCAACAGTGCGGTAAATAGCAGCACCCACATGCTGATCGGGCGCTCGACGAATGTCGAGAAGCTTCCTCGCGACAGCAGCATGGCGCGGCGGAAGTTTTCTTCCAGCATGGGTCCGAGGACGTAACCCAGCAGCAGCGGCGCAGGTTCGAAATCCAGCCTACGCAACACATAGCCGGCGATGCCGAATGCCAGCACCGCATATACGTCAAAGACGTTGTTGTTAACGGCATAGGTACCGATGCAGATGAACATCACGATCGCGGGATAAAGGATGTGATAGGGAATCAACAGCACCCGCACCCATAGCCCGATCATCGGCACGTTCAAAATCACCAGAATGATGTTGCCGATCCAGAAGCTCATCACCAGCCCCCAGAACATTTGCGGCTGCTCGGTAAGCATCTGAGGTCCTGGCTGGATCCCATGGATCATCAACGCGCCGATGATCAGCGCCATCGTCACGCTGCCCGGGATACCCAGTGTCATGGTGGGAATGAAGGACGCTTGATCGGATGCATTGTTGGCCGATTCGGGCGCCATGATGCCTTCGATGGCACCCTTGCCAAAGCGCTCAGGGGTTTTCGAAGTTCGCTTCTCAAGCGCGTAGGCCATATAGGCGGCAACAGTAGGACCGACGCCAGGCAAGATGCCGAAAAAAGATCCCAATCCCGACCCACGCGCCATAGGCCACCAAGATCTCCGCATCTCATCGCGCGTGGGCAGCATCGACTTCATCGACACATCCACCTTGCGGTCACTCGATTTCACATGGTTGATACTGGCGATGATCTCGGTCAGAC
The DNA here is from genome assembly GCF_009763235.1 of Bordetella sp. 15P40C-2. Lineage (NCBI taxonomy): Bacteria > Pseudomonadati > Pseudomonadota > Betaproteobacteria > Burkholderiales > Alcaligenaceae > Bordetella > Bordetella sp. 15P40C-2. Next base: position 231,041 of record NZ_WSJA01000017.1, on the reverse strand, counting down.
CGAACAGGCCCATGGCGATCGCCACGATTTGGATACCGTCCTGCAACTCGGGGAACCCAAGATCAAATCGCGCTACGCCGGAGTTCACATCGGTACCCACCAGCCCCAACATGATCCCGCCAACGACCATGGTGATCGCCTTGATTGCCGAGCCGGATGACACGACCGAAGCAGCGACCAGACCTAACACCATGATCGAGAAGTATTCGGCGGGGCCAAATTTGAAGGCGACCTCCGAGATGACCGGCGCAAACAGCATCATCATGATGATGCCAACGCTCGCGCCAAAGAACGACGCGACAGTCGTCATCAGCAACGCGACGCCGGCCCGACCTTGCTTGGCCAGCGGAAAACCGTCGAGACAGGTCACGGCATTCGCCGGCGTGCCGGGCAAGTTCAACAGAATCGAGGCGGTGGATCCCCCATAGGTACTGCCATACCAGATGCCCGCCAGCATGATCAGTGCGGCCGTTGGTTCAAGCACGTAGGTGATGGGAAACAGCAGCGACATCGTCGCCAAGGTTCCCACGCCCGGGATCACGCCAATCAAGGTGCCAAGCGAAACGCCAATAATGCACCAGAGCAAGTTGTTCCATGCAAGCGCGGTCGATAAGCCCAGCGCGATGTTGTTAAACAGTTCCATCTTTATCCTCTCTACCAGGGCCAGGCGAACGCGGGAAGAATGACCCCCAGACCGCCTTTAAAGATGACCCATGCACCGCCAGCAAGGCCCACTGCAAGCAACAGCGATCCCTTTCTAGACAGCTTGCGATCCGCCTGACTGGCGACCAGACTCTGCACAATCACCGCAGGCACCAACCCGAAGGGCAAGACCAACAGCGCAAACGCGAGCACCGACAGGCTGATCCAGATCAACGGCCTGAGCTCCAACGTCGGCATGGGCCCTGCGCGCCGCAATGCGGGGATCACAATCAGGATGCCGCACAGTATTAACAGCCCGCCAGTGATGGCAGGAAAATATCCCGGCCCCATTCGTGCCGCCGTACCCACCTGGAAGGCAGTCAGGGAGTGATACATCCCCACCGCGCCGGCAAGGATGATCAGGGTGCCACCGATTAAGTCTCGGTAGTCAACGCTACGCATTTAGTCGTCTCCATCTATATGTCGAACCAGCTCCGTTCACCCGCGAAGCAAGGCCGTAAATGGTCCGTTACGCGGTCTTAGAGGGTCAAGTTACTTTGTCATGACTATTTGGTCATGTTGGTGTCGCAGACCGTAACAGGCGGCGTTTGGCCGCTGCGTTCGATTCTGTCTATAGTGGTAAGACCCTAGATCGAAAGGACGCTTGCCATGAACACCGACGGCCACTCCAGGAGCGCATCGCAAACCTTAGGCTGGATCGTCCTGGTCCTCATCGCGCTCTATGCTTTCGCGGGCGGCATATGGTTGGCGGCGCTCGGCGGATCTTGGTATTACGTTTTATTGGGCATGGTCCTCATCGTTAGCGCCGTCTTTCTGTGGCGCTTTCGTGCGGCGGGTCTGTGGTGCTATGCCGTCGCGCTGCTCGCCACGTGGTTCTGGGGCATATGGGAAGTCGGTGCGGATTTCTGGGCCCTGGCGCCACGCTATGGTTTGCTGTTCTTGCTGGGGCTATGGTTCCTGCTACCCCCTGCCACGCGCGGGATTGTGTCGGCAGGCCCGGCCAAGGCCGTGATCGCGATTACGATGGTCGGCATGTTGGCTGTGATGGGCTATGGGATCTTCAATGATCCGCAGGAGATCAATGGCACCTTGGCGCGGGCCCAGCCTGCCCAAGCGCGCCCTGTGCCCGGCGTGGCACAAGATGACTGGCCGGCTTACGGTCGCACCGAAGGCGGTATCCGTTACTCGCCGCTGGCACAGATCAACGACAAGAACGTGAAAGATCTACAAGTCGCGTGGACCTATCGTACTGGCGACTTTCGCACCGAGAACGATTCGGCGGAAACGACCAATGAGGTCACGCCCATCAAGGTCGGCGACAAGCTCTTCCTTTGCACGCCACACCAGTTTCTCGACGCGCTGGACCCGGCCACCGGCCAACGGCTGTGGCGCTTCGATCCGCAATTAAAGGCAGATAAAAGCTTTCAGCATCTGACGTGCCGAGGCGTGTCTTATCACGATGCCGGCAACCTCGAACGTTTCCCAGGAAGTATGGGCAAATCAGGCAGCGCGCCCTCCTCCATTTGCCCGCGCAAAGTACTGCTGCCCACCAATGACGGTCGCTTGATCGCGGTAAATGCCGACAATGGGCAGAAATGCAGTGACTTCGGCAACGACGGTGAAATCGATCTGCAAAAAAGCATGCCACACGCTTATCCCGGTGGCTATAACCCCACGTCGCCGCCCGTGGTGACCGCCACGACCATCGTGATTGGTGGCTCGGTGACAGACAACTTTTCCAACAAAGAACCGTCTGGCGTGATTCGCGGCTATGACGTGAACACGGGCGAGTTGAAGTGGGTGTTCGATACCGGCGCGGAGAACCCCAACGCCATGCCCGGCGAGAACACACTGTTCGTGCACAACTCGCCCAATGCCTGGGCGCCGCTGGCCTACGACGCGCAGACCGATGTGGTGTACGTACCCACAGGCGTGGGCACGCCCGATATCTGGGGCGGCGACCGCGATGCGTTAAAGGAACGTTATGCCAACGCGATGCTGGCGCTGGATGCGTCCACGGGCAAACTGATCTGGGATTTTCAGACCACGCATCACGATTTATGGGACATGGATGTACCGGCGCAACCGTCGCTCATGGATGTGACGCTAGCGAGCGGCGAGACGGTACCGGCGATTTATATCCTCACGAAAACAGGCAATGTGTTTGTGCTCGATCGTCGCAATGGCGAGCCCATCGTGCCCGTCACCGAGCAGCCCGTGCCCCAGACCGTCAAGCGTGGCCCGCCGACGCAGGGCGAACGTTATGCGCCAACGCAACCGTTTTCCGCGCTTAACCTTGCACCCCAGGAGAAGCTGACCGATAAAGACATGTGGGGCGCCACGATGCTCGACCAGTTGATGTGTCGGGTGATTTTCAAACGCTTGAATTACGACGGCATCTATACCCCGCCCTCGGAGAATGGCACACTTGTTTTCCCCGGTAACCTGGGCGTTTTCGAATGGGGCGGCATGTCCGTGAATCAGGACCGTCAAGTGGCACTGACGAATCCTATAGGGCTGCCTTTTGTTTCCAAGCTCCGGCCCGAAGACGCAAACCGCCCGATCAAAGACCGCGAAGGCGGACCTGAAAGCGGCGTGCAGCCCATGTATGGCACGCCGTACGGCGTCGAGCTCAATCCCTTTCTATCCCCACTGGGGCTACCCTGCAAGGCGCCCGCGTGGGGGTATGTCGCTGGGGTCGATCTGCAGACCAACGAGGTCGTCTGGAAAAAGCGCATCGGCACGATTCAAGACAGCCTGCCGCATCTGTTTGAATTGCCGCCGGTCAAGATCGGCGTCCCTGGTCTGGGTGGCCCGATCTCGACCGCAGGCAATGTCATGTTCGTCGCCGCGACCCAGGACAACTACTTGCGTGCTTTTGATGTGAGCAATGGCGAACTGCTGTGGGAGGCGCGCCTGCCCGCTGGCGGTCAGGCCACGCCGATGACCTACGCGATTAACGGTAAACAGTATGTGGTCGTGATGGCGGGCGGGCACGGGTCATTTGGGACGAAGATGGGCGACTACCTGATGGCCTATGCCCTGCCGGATTAAGGCATGTGTCAAAACCTCGCCATCAGATTGAGGTTGACGGCGTTCTGCCGCAAGCCCGAGCCGAACTGGCCCTCGTAGGCCAGGCCGAAGCGCGTGTTCTTGCCGGCCTGAAAATCCAAGCCCGCTTCGAGGATCGCGGTGTTTTTGCCGATCGGGCTGCCGGAGACGGTAAAGGCATTCGATCCCGCAAGGCTAGCCGTGGAATCGGGCGTCGTGTCACCGAACGCATGCCGCCAGCCCACATCGATACGCGCCGAGGCCGGAATCGTGCCCAACTGGAACGCGGTCGCACCCCGCAAGCCCAGTGTCGAGAACGTCGTATTCGTCGTGTCCGAGCGGACCTTGAGCGCCGCGCCATTGGAGCCGTCTTCAGTAAAGCCGTCGGTTCTCAGGTTGACGTGAGCCAGGCTGAGATAAGGCTCGATGCTCGCAGCGTCAGTCAGGTGCGCACGGTAGCCCAGCTCGCTGAAAATCTGGAACGTGCCAGCATCGTAGTCGGATGACAGTTTGTCGTTATAGCCCGCGAATCCGACGCTACGATCCATATCCAGTTTGTGCCAGGTATAGGCAATGCCCGAACGCAGTGACAAGGCATCCGCACCACGCGGCCATTCCTTACCCGAGTACACGCCCAGCGTGTAGTTATCGCTGCCACCGGAAGAGGATCGATCTTTGACTTTGATGCTGGAATGGCTATAGCCCGCGAGCACACCGACTCGCCATGATGCCTGAACCTCCGTATCGATACCGGTGACAAAGCCGCCGGTGTTCGTGGTGGTACGGGCAGCGTTGCCGTTGCTTTTTTGGTTGCTCCAATCGCCGAAACCATAGCCCCATGCCACGGCACCCGATCTGTCATTGGTGGGTCCGGCGCTCGGCGAGTTCAACGATGCCATCGAACTCGCTCCGCTTGGCGTCGAGCCCGTGACTGATGCGGAATTGTCGGCATTCGTGACCCCTCCCAATCGATGCCATACCGCCGAACGCGTTGTCGCGCTGGTGTTGATCAAAGAGCCCTTGGCGGACGCATAGATTTCACCGGTCAGTTGCGGCAAGGCGGACCGTATGGTCGAACCATCGGCGGCGGAGAAGTCCAATGCCGTGATCAGCCCTTGCACATCGCTTGGGGCGCTGCCCGCGAGCGAGCCAAGCGCAGAACCCGCCGCGCGTGTGTTGGACGTGAAGGCATATTGCCCGTAAGCGTTTGCGGGACGTGACACCGCCACCTGATAGCGATTCGCGTCCAGCGCCGTGGCCTGGATTGCCAAGGTCGGCGACTCCGAATTCGTTGACAGCGTGCGGAAAGCACCGGTGAAGGAATCGGCTTGCACCCACTGCCCCGAAGTTACGCTAAAGCCGTCAGCGTAATAGCCGCGCTCGGGCGTGAAGCTGAGCTTGCCGTCGACGGCGGCATTGCCCCTGACACTGAGACTACTGAACTGACCTTGGTTATTGAACTGCAGGGCCAGCTCGCCGCTCGCGGGTTGAACATACGTCCCAGCGATGGTGATGGACTGACCCGCTTGCGCGGTGGTCAGTTTGCCCTGGTTGGTGAAGGCGCCCGCGCTATTGAGTTGATAACTGCCCGAAGACACCAGCGTCGCACCGGGCGCCACATTGGCCTGGTACAGCTCGTGGTTCCCGGTCAACTGGGTGACACCCCCCATCAGCTCCAACGACAGATTGTTAATGCCGACGATATTGCCGTCATAGACGCCCGCGAAACGCGAGTCAGCCTTGCCCGTGGACCGGCCGTTCGCGTCCGCCTGATAGCCGAATGTCAGTCTCGTGAGACGTTGCGCCTGGTTCTGATCAACCTGGTCATAGCGCGAGATGATGTCGCCCGTTAACTGCGCACCGCTCATCACATTGATCTGACCGACGTAGGCATTCTCGGAGATGTAGATCGAGGCATAGCTACCGGCCAATCGGCCCGTCACATCGACCTTGCTGACCAACGGGCCTCTCAGCTCGGCCAACATCAGCACGGGTTCTTCATCCGATGTCCGGATATAAGAGCCCCGATACTCCGTCTCATCGCCCAAGGAGTTATGACCGAAATCGAAGCTCGCCGCGATACCACCCTCACCCAACGCCTGCGCATCGCCCCGGTGCGTCAGGGTATGGCCTTTGCCATACGCGAACATAATGGCGCGCCCATAGGCGCCATCGGCGTGCACCCGGGTCCCCGGCAGTATGGTGAGGCGGTTATTCGCGCCGTCTACGCGTATGCCGCCTCCGCCCGCGCCAGCGGACAACAGATCCGCGCGCTGCGTGACGGTGTTGTTGCTGCCGTAGATATGCAGACCCAGGCCCAAGGTCGAGGTATTGTAGGAATTGGGCAAATACGCCGTGCCATCGGCGTTACGCGCGAAAAAAGGATGATCGTTAACCAGGGTTTGATTATCCCCATAGATCGAATACCCCCAGAAATTCCTGCGGTCGATCTTGTATCCCAGGTCTTGCAATACCGCGACCTCGGCCTCCATCAAATTCGTGTAGTTGCGATAATTCTGATGGCTCATCAGGCTGTTCTTCAGCTCCAGATGCGACCAGATGGGCGCATCGAAGTCATCGCCCCCGTACAGCGTGAGCGGGACGCCCGGCATCGCGCCGGCAAGGACCTCGCGCACGTGCTCGCCCGCGAAGTAGGCTTTGTCCTGGCGGACGTCGAATATGTCAGCCGGCGTTAGCGGCCGGCCGTTCTCGTCATGCGTGATGTTGTCGCAGTGTTCGCAATAAAGCACCTGGTTCGCACGCGCGCGCTGATGATTGTCGTCATAGAGATGCTCTTCCCAAACGGAGAGCGTCTTGGGAAACCGGATGATGGGGAGATCGTCTCCGTCGCCCTCATCCTCGTCGTCCTCGACGTCGTCCGGATACACCATGTTCGAACCAATTCCCAACGCGTGCGCGGCTTCGTGCACAATGACGGTGGTCATATCCAACTGAGGCGTCAAGACAATTTGAGATGGCCGATACGGCTCGTCGGTCCAGTTCAAGGTACCGATACCAACAAACCCATGCGCGCCGTACTGCAGTTCCCCCACGGCGCGATTGTTAATCGCAGCGTTAACGTTGGTGCCCACGCCGGTGCGATCGGACGCTCGCGCACTGTCGGCAAAAGCCCCCTCATCATCCACGGTACCCAGGTTGAGAATGGCCGGGTTGTTCCCCGGGGCAACCTGAATCAGCTCACCCCAATAATCCAGTGCGGATTTCACGCCGTTGACTTGCCCCGGGCTCAAGTTCCAGGTGGAAGTTTGCGGCTCGCCGTCTTCAGCGAAAAACGGGCCGTCGCCTACGTCGAAGATCCGCATTTCAAAAATGGGCACCCCATTTTTATCCAGAATCGTGCGTTGCTCTGACGACCAGGCCGTGGTGGAAGAGAACGCGCTGATTATCAGCGCGAAGGTAGGCAGCAGTTTGAATTTCATGGTTCTAATTCTTGTCTCGGATGAAATCGCGGAGGGGGAAACAGCATCCGAGACAATGTATTAGCGACAGCGCCGCCAGCCGTTTAATACCGGACCGCCCAGCAGGCCGGTAGAAGATCGCGGATTAAACTCGGTTTAAACGTTCAAAACGCCTTTCAGCTGGCTCGGGCCCGGCGATTTTTCCCTAAGCCTGAAGGCGCTCGCATTATCATCACGGCTCGGCGCGCGCAAACCCGCCAGTATTTTCAAACTGGACCTGCGCGACAGCCGATTAACGAAAAAGCGCCTCAGAGCGCGTAGGGGTTTGCTCGTGTCTCGCCATATCTCGCTCAGGCATTTGCGCTGTTTTCTGGAAATCGCTCAGACGGGCTCGTTCACGGCGGCCGCCTCGCGGCTGTTCATGACGCAGTCGTCTATCACCTACACCATTCAGCAATTCGAAGAGGCCATCGGATTAAAGCTGTTCGATCGCAGCACGCGGCGCGTATCGCTCACGGTCGAAGGCGAGCGCTATGTTCCGGAAGCGCAGCGTTTAATTCAGTTATTCGACACGTCGATCGCCGATTTACGCGCGACCGCGCAATTGCAGCGGGGCGAAATCCGTATTGCCAGCGCGATATCGTTTATTGAATTTTTCCTGGTCGATATTATTCGCGAGTTCAAGGAACGCCATCCCAATATCCGGGTTTCTATCCGCGATGCGGGCGCCGGACTCGTGGAACGCATGGTGATAAATGGGGAAATCGATTTGGCCATCGCGGGGCGGTTTGAGGATCGACCCGACTTGGTTTACACGCCCTTGCTGAAAGACCGCTATGGCGCGATATTCGATCCCGCCGATCCGCTGGCGCAAAACATGGACGAACCGCTGACCTGGGATCAACTCGACCCGGCGCGATTTATCGGGCTGACCGATGACACCAGTATCGCCCTGCACATCAAACGCTGTGCGCCGGACTTTATCAAGGCTACCCGCGACGAGGCGAAATACTCCAGCACGACGACCTTGTTTCCCATTCTGAAGATCCCCGGGAAATACTCGCTCGTGCCCGCGCTGACCGCCGCCAGCGGGTCGGTTCAGGGTTTGCGGTTCCGCCTGCTGGATAAACCGACGACACATCGCGAACTGTGCGTGGTGTCGCGGCAGCTGAGCACGGCCTCGCCGGCCGCTGCCGCGTTTCTTGAATGCATTCAAACCAAGTTACGCAGCAGCACCCTTCCTCCTGGAGTGATGCTGCCAGACGCTTGAATCAATCCGCCTTGATGTTGGCGAGATCGATCACTTTCTTCCACTTGGCTTTTTCGCTCTTCATATGCGCGCCGAGTTCTTCGGGCGTGGTACCGACAACGGTAAAGCCCATGTTCTTCAGGCGGGTCGAGACAGAGGGATCTTTCAACGCATCATTGAACGCCTTGTTCAACGTGGCCACGGTGTCCGCCGGCGTGCCAGCCGGGGCGACCAGTGCATACCAGGCTTCAATCTCATAGCCGGGGATACCGCTTTCAGCAACGGTGGGCAGATCCGGCCATTCGGGCAGGCGTTCCTTGGTCGTCACGGCCAATGCGCGCAGCTGACCTTGCTTCACGAACGGAGCCGCTTCGGGCAGGATCGCGATCATGAACGTTGCGCGGTTGGCCACCATATCGGCCAGCGCCGGCGCACCGCCCTTATAGGGCACGTGCACGGTCTTCAAACCGCCGACTTCGTGCTTATACAACTCCGTGCCCAGATGGGCAGGCGTGCCGTTACCCGAGCTGGCATAAAACGCCGCATCGCCTTCTTTCTTTAGCTCGGCGTTCAGTTCCTCGATGGACTTGATGTCTCGCTGGGAGCTGACCAGCACCATGCTGGGCAGCTTCGCGCCCAGCGAGATCGGCTGAAAATCCTTGATCGGGTCAAAACTGAGCTTGTCGTACAAGCTGGTGTTGGTCGCCAGCGCGGCGGATGTCCCCAGCAGCACGGTATAGCCGTCCGGTGCCGAGCTTGCCACGTAGCTCGCACCAATATTCGATCCACCGCCCGCGCGGTTCTCGACGATGATGGGCTGCTTGAGCGATTGACTCATCTTCTCGCCCACGATACGGGCCATGGAGTCCACCGAACCGCCCGGCGCATAGGGCACAACAATGCGCACCGGGCGTTCTGGAAAGGCAGCCACGGAGGGCGCCGAAAACGACAAAGCAGCAGCCGCGACGGCCACTGCTCGTAAAGAAACTTGACTCAGTTTTTTCAAAGACATGTTTTCCCTCTTGCTCTGTTATGACGGGGCGCACCCGCGCGCCCCTTTGACTGCCAAACTTACGTTCAGCCGATATACCCCAAGGCCAAGTCTTGGCGTTTACGGTCCTCGGCGCGACGCGTCGCAGGTCCGTAACCACCACCGCCCGGGGTGCGTAAGGTAACCTCATCACCAGGTTGCAACACTTGCGGTAAACGCGTATTGATCGGCTGGTTGTTGATCAACACTTCGCCCAGTGCGCCCTGTTCGCCGCCACGAATACCCGGCGCGGCGAACTTCGTGCGTTCGGTCAGGAAGATGATGGTCAATGGGCCGGTATGCTGATTCACAAACGTGATCTCTTGCCCCAAACCACCGCGATATTCCCCCGCGCCACCGGAGTTGGCGCGCAACGCTTTGGCCTTGAAAAAGACCGGGGATTCTTTTTCGGCGATTTCGATCGGTGTGGGCGAGATATTGCTCGGCCACGACATCGCCGGCGCGCCATCTTTGTGTGATGCCGCACCCATCCCGCCATTGAAGAACAATACGGTCGCAAACGGTTTGCCGTTCTCGCGCACGCCCGAGAAGTTCGAGATCCATAGCGGCGAGCCCGCACCGCCGATCACACGATCGGGCAATACCTCTTGTAGCGCGCCGAAGACGACGATGGGCACGTAGTGACCCGTGCATGCACGGCCGCCGACCGGGGCCGGCTCGCGCGGGTTCAGAATCGAGCCTTCCGGCGCATGCACCTTGATCGGGCGGAACAAGCCATCGTTGTTCGGCAGATCGGGCAGCAGCAGAGACTTGATCGCATAGACGGACATGGCCGTCGTATAAGCCAGCACGCAGTTGATGCCGCGCGGTTGCTGCGGCGAAGAACCCGTGTAGTCGCAGCTGATCTCCTCGCCGGAGATTTTGACGGTCACATGATAGTCAAACGGCTGGTCGAAACCGTCCGTCTGCATGTGGTAGCGATACTCGCCATCGGGCAATGCGGCGATGGCCTGACGCATCGCGACTTCGCTACGATCAAACAGCGCTGCGGCCAAGGGGTCCACGCCCGGCAAGCCATACTCGGTCAGAATGTTTTCCAGACGCGAGGAGATGAGTTCGACCGCGCCCACTTGCGACCAGATATCGCCCACAGTCTGATCGGGCGTGCGCACATTGGTGCGCAGCAGTGTCAGCAGCGATTGATCCGCCTCGCCTTCCGACAACAAGCGCATCAGCGGGATATGAAAACCTTCCTCGAACAACTCGCGGCTGTCGACCGAGCGGATCTTGCCGCCGATATCGGGCACGTGCGCGGTCGACGCGGCGAACGCCACCAGTTGGCCTTCGTGGAAGATCGGCTTGACCAGCGTCACATCGTTCAAATGCCCCGTGCCGATCCACGGATTATTCGTGATGAAGACATCACCGGGCTTCATGCTGGCATGGCCAAACTTGGCGATCGTGGCCTGCACGGTGCGCGGCAGCGTACCGATAAAGGACGGAATACTACCGCTGTTTTCCGTGATCGACCGGCCTTGCGAATCGGTCAACACCACGGCGAAATCGTTCGCCTCGGTCGACAAGGTCGAGAACGACGTGCGGATGATCAGTTTGGCGGCTTCGTTGACGACCGATCGCACGCGGGTCCAGAACACCTCGAGGAAAATCGGGTCGGCAGCCGCTTCGGACATTTTTACTTCGTGCATATCACTCACCAATTTCAATGATCAGATTGCCGGTCGCCGACTGCGTGACGTGCCCTCGCGGACCCACGACCAACGTTGAGCCCTCGTCTTCCACCAGCAACGGACCTTGAGCCGTAAAGCCCGCGCGCAGTGCAGCGCGTTCGTAGATAGGCGTGTTGTGATAGCCGGCAATTTCACGGAAGTACACGGGACGCCATGCGCGCGGCTCGACCGAGGCGGCTGCCTCAAGCGGTGTTTCGATCAGTTCTTCGCGCGGCGGCGCCTCGCCGCTGACGCGCAGGTTCACGAGTTCGATCGGCACATTGGGTGGCGTGCGTCCAAACTTTTCGCGATAGCCCGCTTCGAAGGCCGCCACCAGGCCGCGGCGAACGGCGGCTTCGTCGGCGGGGTGATAGGGTCCCTCGGGCAAAGCGACCGTCAACGTAAAGCCCTGTCCCGTGAACCGGCCGTCCGCGTAACGCGTCAGGCGAATCGGGCCAAAGGTTGCATCCAACGGTGCGAGTGCCTCGGTGACTTGCGCATCGAGCGACGAGAACATCTGCTCCAGCGATGCCAGCTCGTCGGTCGAAGGACGGAAGCTCGCCGTCTTGGCACGGTCGGCGCGCGCCGGCGCAACGAGCAAGCCATACGCCGATGCTACGCCCGCAGCCGGCGGGCAGATGATCTTGCGCACGCCGATTTTCTGCGCCACATAATAGGAATGCAGCGGGCCACCGCCTCCCGTGCACAACAACACAAAGTCACGCGGATCGCGGCCGCGTTCGGCGACGTGCACACGCGCTGCGCTCGCCATGTTCTCGGCCACGACATCATGGATGCCCCATGCCACTTCCTGGGCCTCGCAACGCAACTGCTCGCCCAGGTCGGCAAGCGCCGACTTCGCGCGCGACACGTCGATCTTCATCGCGCCGCCGGCGAAGTAATCCGGGTTCAAATAACCCAACACCAGATTCGCATCGGTGACGGTGGGTTCGATGCCACCCAAGCCATAGCAGGCCGGGCCGGGCTCGGAGCCCGCGCTTTGCGGCCCCACTTTCATCAAACCCAACGCATCTTTATAAGCAATACTGCCACCGCCCGCGCCGATTTCGATCAGGTCGATCGTCGTGATACGGATGGGCAAGCCAGAGCCTTCGGCAAAACGCTTTTGCCGTGCCGCTTCGAAGGTGTAGGAAATCGCGGGACGCGATTTTTCCACCAGGCAAAGCTTGGCCGTGGTGCCGCCCATATCGAAGGCCAGCAGATTGGCGTGATCATCACGCACGCTATGATGGGCGGCGGAAATCGCGCCGGCCGCGGGACCCGATTCCAGCAAATCGATCGGCGTCTTCTTCGCTTCCGCAATATGCGAAAGGCCCCCGTTAGAGAGCATCATCAACACGTCTTTAGGCAGACCCAGCTCCATCAGCCTGCGGCGCAGCGTGTCGAGATAACCCATCGCCAGCGGCTTGATATAGGCGTTCGCACTGGCCGTGGACATCCGTTCGAATTCGCGGATGACCGGTGCGACATCGCTGGATAGCGTGACGCTGAGGTTCGGGTACAGATCGGCGATCACCGCCTGCACTTGCTGTTCGTGCGCGACGTTGGCATAGGAATGCAGCAAGCACACCGCGATCGAATCAACGCCATCGGCCACCAACTGCTCGACGACGCGGCGCACCTCTTGCGCGTCCACCGGCGCCACCTCATTGCCGCGCGCGTCCATGCGAGCGCTGATCTCGACCCGCAGGTTGCGCGGCACCAGCGCGGGCGCGGGCTCGATGCCCAGGTCATACAGGTCGTACTTACGCTCGTTGCCGATCTGCACGATATCGCTAAAACCTGCAGTCGCGATGAGCCCGGTCTTGGCGCCACGGCGCTCGATCAGCGCATTGGTGAAAAGCGTCGTCGCATGCACGACGCGCGCGACATCCGCAGGCGTCACACCCGCATGTTCGATGAGCTGCTTAATGCCATTCATCACGCCGTCGGTGGGATCACCGTGCGTGGTCAACACCTTCAAGGTGCGCAGCGCGCCAGATTGGTAGTTCAACGCGACGACGTCGGTGAACGTGCCTCCAATATCAATTCCAATTGCCCATTTGGCCACAGCGATTCGCTCCCGCAGATAGATGGGCTCATCTTAGGGATCGAAATTACTGCGGTCCAATGAAGATTTTGGCTTGATTAATCGAACATATCGATAAATGACCGTAACGAACCGCGCCGGGCGTGCCGCTGCAACATTGTCATCAACGTAGCTCCTGGACACGACACATCCAATGGCGCGGTAAAGGGTCCACGGTAGAATCGACGCGTGTATCACTTCAGCGAGCCCGGCCACTCTCGCCCTTGGTAATGACACTTGGACAGAATCTTCTGCTGTTGTTGGCGCTGTTGATCGCAGCCGCGTTCTTCTCCGTGGCGGAGATCGCCCTGGCCGCCTCGCGGCGTCTGCGGCTGCGGCAACTGGCCGAGGCGGGCGACACCCGCGCGGAAGAAGTCCTGCGTGTGCAGCAGCAGCCCGGACACTATTTCACGGCAGTTCAGATCGGCGTGAATGGCCTGGCGATTCTGGGCGGTATCGTGGGCGAAGGGGTATTCAGTCCGACTTTCTCGGGATTTCTCGCGCGCTGGCTCGAACCGGAGCTGGCCGGCACCCTGGGGTTCATCGGTTCGTTCGTTCTGGTGACTTCATTGTTCATCGTGCTTACCGATTTGATCCCCAAGCAAGCCGGCATGGCCGAGCCCGAGCATCTCGCGCTGCGGGTCATCGGGCCGATGCGCATTCTGGTGCGGATTTTTTCGCCCCTGGTGTGGTTGTATTCGCGTACCGCCGACCAGTTGATGCGTCTGCTGCGCTTGCCGACACGCCGCGACGAACGTATTACGTCAGACGATATTCTGGCGCTGGCCGAGGCGGGCACGCGCTCGGGCGTGCTGGCGCGCGGTGAGCAGCGCATTATCGAAAACATCTTTGAGCTGGATACCCGCACGGTGGAAAGCGCGATGACACATCGCGATCGGATCGCCTGGTTCCTGCAGGACGACCCCGAGGACATCATCCGCGCGCGCATCGCCGAAGAACCGTTTTCCACCTATCCCGTCTGCCGCGGCGACATCGATCACGTGGTGGGCTATGTCGATACGCGAGACTTGTATCAGCGGCTGCTGAATGGTCAATCGATCGCGTTGACCGATCCCAAGCTGATTCACAAGGTGCTGGTCGTGCCCGACCGGCTGACGCTGGCCGAGGTGCTGGAACAGTTTCGGCAGGTGGGCGAAGACTTTGCGATGATCGTCAACGAGTACAGCTTGATCGTCGGGTTGGTGACACTCAACGACGTGATGAGTACCGTGATGGGCGAACTGGTATCGCCGGGCGACGAGGAGTTCATCATCCAACGCGATGATCATTCCTGGCTGATCGATGGCGCGACACCGATTCAGGATGTGGGACGCGTGCTCGGCATCGAGGACGAGCTCCATGGCGAGGAATACGAAACGCTGGCCGGGTTCTTGATGGAAGCCTTGCGCCGGGTGCCGCGTCGAACCGACATCGTTAACCTGGGCGGCTACCAATTCGAAGTGATGGACGTGGATACGTATCGCGTGGACCAGGTGCTGGTGACGCGTACGGCGCCCGTGCCGCCCGCGGGTGCCAGCGCTGCCGGGCAGTTACCGGACTAAAAACGCGCGACAAATCCACACGCCGAACATCCACCCTGCATAAACAAAAAGGCAGCCGAAGCTGCCTTTTGTTTACTGCGACGCCCGCCAGCGTCAAACGCCAGCGGGGGTACTGCTTAGTGCGTGCTGCGCGTTTGACGAAGCTTGCGCGCGGCCACAGCCTGGGCGGCCAGCATGGCCAACTCGGCTTCAACCACGGCGATATCGGCCTTGTCCTTGGCATTGCGCAGGGCTTCTTCGGCCTTGGCGCGCGCTTGTTCGGCGCGAGCTTCGTCCAAGTCAGCGGCACGGATTGCCGTATCGGCCAACACCGTCACCATGCCAGGCTGCACTTCCAAGATGCCCCCGGCGACGAAGATGTTTTCCTCGGCGCCATCCGGACGGACGATTTTGACCGTACCAGGGCGTATGCGCGAAATCAGCGGGGTGTGGCCGGGCAGAATGCCCAGTTCACCCGCTTCGCCAGGCAGAGCCACGAACTTCGCCTCACCGGTGAAGATCGATTCCTGTGCGCTGACGACATCCACATGCAGGGTAGCCATATCAGATCCTTATTGCAGTTTCTTGGCCTTCTCGAAGGCTTCGTCGATCGTGCCGACCATGTAGAAGGCCTGCTCGGGCAGCGCGTCGCACTCGCCTTCGACGATCATCTTGAAACCGCGGATGGTTTCGGCCAGCGGCACGTACTTACCGGGCGAGCCGGTGAACACTTCTGCCACGTGGAACGGCTGCGACAGGAAGCGCTGGATCTTACGGGCGCGGGCCACGGCCTGCTTGTCTTCCGGCGACAGTTCGTCCATACCCAGAATCGCGATAATGTCGCGCAGTTCCTTGTAGCGCTGCAGCGTTTGCTGCACGCCACGGGCCACGGCGTAGTGCTCTTCGCCCACGACTTGCGGGTCGAGCTGGCGGCTGGACGAATCCAGCGGATCCACGGCCGGGTAGATACCCAGAGCAGCGATGTCACGCGACAACACGACGGTCGAGTCCAAATGCTGGAAGGTCGTGGCAGGCGACGGGTCGGTCAAGTCATCCGCAGGCACGTACACGGCCTGGATCGAGGTGATCGAGCCGGTCTTGGTCGAGGTGATGCGCTCTTGCAGCACGCCCATTTCTTCGGCCAGCGTCGGTTGGTAACCCACGGCCGACGGCATACGACCCAGCAGTGCCGACACTTCGGTACCGGCCAGGGTGTAACGGTAGATGTTGTCCACGAAGAACAGGATGTCACGGCCTTCGTCACGGAACTTCTCGGCCATCGTCAGGCCGGTCAGTGCCACGCGCAGACGGTTGCCCGGAGGTTCGTTCATCTGACCGAACACCATGGCCACCTTGTCCAACACGTTGGACTCTTCCATTTCGTGGTAGAAGTCGTTCCCTTCGCGGGTACGTTCGCCCACACCGGCAAACACCGACAAACCGCTGTGCTGCTTGGCGATGTTGTTGATGAGTTCCATCATGTTGACGGTCTTGCCCACACCGGCGCCGCCGAACAGACCGACCTTACCGCCCTTGGCGAACGGGCAGACCAAGTCAATAACCTTGATGCCGGTTTCCAGCAGTTCCACCGACGGCGACAGTTCGTCGAAGCGGGGAGCGGTCTGGTGAATGGCGCGCTTTTCGTCGGCCTGGATGGGGCCGGCTTCGTCGATGGGACGACCCAGCACGTCCATGATGCGGCCCAGCGTGCCGTGACCCACGGGCACCGAGATCGGCGCACCGGTGCGCTCGACCTTCATGCCGCGACGCAGGCCGTCGCTGGAGCCCAGGGCAATGGTACGAACCACGCCGTCGCCCAGCTGTTGCTGGACTTCCAGCGTCAGACCCTTTTCGGCGAACTGCGACGTATCGTCAGCCAGGGTAAGCGCTTCGTAGATCTTGGGCATTTGATCGCGGGGGAACTGAATATCCACCACGGCGCCGATGCACTGAACGATGGTTCCGTTGCTCATGTCGATTCCTTGCTTGATAGCTTTTTGACGGGATGCAGCCTGCTTACACAGCGGCTGCGCCCCCTACGATTTCCGAAATTTCCTTGGTGATCGCTGCCTGACGGGTCTTGTTGTAGACCAGTTGCAGGTCGCCGATAACCTTCTTGGCGTTGTCCGACGCAGCCTTCATGGCAACCATCCGGGCCGATTGCTCCGAGGCCATGTTTTCGGCCACTGCCTGGTACAACAGACCTTCGACGTAACGCTGCAACAGATCGTCGATCACGCTCTTGGCATCGGGTTCGTAGATGTAGTCCCAGCTGTAGTTCGATTTGACTTCGGAAACGGATTCCAAAGCCTCAGCGCCCGACTGGAAGGGGTCATCCAAGCCGCTGGCCAAAGGCAGCAGACGCAGGAACACCGGCTCTTGCTTCATGGTGTTCACGAAGCGGGTCGACGCCACATACAGAGCGTCGATCTCACCATTGAGGTAAGCGTCGAGCTGCACCTTGATCGCGCCCAACAGACGGTCCAGATCCGGCTTGTCGCCGAGCTGAACTTCGTTGGAGACGAGGTTGGCGCCGATACGCGTCAACAGGCCCAGACCCTTGTTACCGAAAGCCGTCGTGCGCACGGGAATGCCGCGCTGCTCGAATTCTTTCAGCTTGGCCAAGGTGACACGGCTGATGTTGGTGTTCAGACCACCGCACAGACCCTTATCGGTCGTGACCAGCACGACACCGACCGCTTTGACTTCGCGCTCGATCAGATAGGGGTGGCTGTACTCGGGGTTGGCCTGCATCAAGTGCGCGGCGATCTCACGCACCTTGGTGGCGTATGGACGGCCCGCGCGCATCCGTTCCTGCGCCTTGCGCATTTTGGATGCGGCGACCATTTCCATGGCCTTGGTGATCTTGCGCGTGTTTTGCACGCTCTTGATCTTGGTTCGGATTTCCTTAATTCCGGGCATTGCGCTTTCCTGTTGTAACGGCTTGGCGGGTTACGGCCGGGGCTCGCCCCGCCCTACCGTAGGGCGGACACGGGGTCCGCCACTACGCCAGACATTGCCTTAAAAAGCACCGTGCTTCTTGAAATCCTGGAGAGCGGCGGCCAATTCGGCCTCGTCGTCCTTGGACAGTTCTTTGGTGTCTTCAATGCGCTGGATCAGGCCGGCGTGCTTGGCTTTGAGCTGGTCCTTGAAGGACTTTTCAAATGCCAGAACGCGCGTGACGTCCACATCGTCCAGATAGCCGTTGTTGACGGTGTACAGCGTGACGGCCAATTCCCACACTTGCAGCGGCTGGTATTGCGGCTGCTTGAGCAGTTCGACCACGCGCTTGCCGCGCTCGAGCTGGCGACGGGTTGCGTCATCCAGGTCCGAGGCGAACTGAGCGAAAGCGGCCAGTTCACGGTACTGCGCCAAGTCGGTACGGATACCGCCGGAGAGCTTCTTGACGACCTTGGTCTGAGCGGCACCACCCACACGCGACACCGAAATACCGGCGTTGATAGCGGGACGCACACCAGCGTTGAACAGGTCGGTTTCCAGGAAGATCTGACCGTCGGTAATCGAGATCACGTTGGTCGGAACGAAAGCCGACACGTCACCAGCCTGGGTTTCGATGATCGGCAGCGCGGTTAGCGAGCCGGTCTTGCCCTTGACGGCGCCGTTGGTGAACTTCTCGACGTACTCTTCGTTCACGCGAGCGGCACGCTCGAGCAGACGCGAGTGCAGATAGAACACGTCACCGGGGTAAGCTTCACGGCCGGGAGGACGACGCAGCAGCAGCGAGACCTGACGATAGGCCCAGGCTTGCTTGGTCAGATCGTCATAAACGATCAGCGCGTCTTCGCCGCGGTCGCGGAAGTATTCGCCCATCGTGCAGCCGGCGTAGGCAGCCAGGTATTGCATGGCGGCCGAGTCGGAGGCGGAAGCCGCCACGACGATGGTGTATTCCATGGCGCCGTGCTCTTCGAGCTTGCGCACCACGTTGTTGATGGTCGATGCCTTCTGGCCAATGGCGACGTACACGCAGGTAACGCCCTTGCCCTTTTGGCTGATGATCGTGTCGACGGCAACAGCGGTCTTACCGGTCTGACGGTCGCCAATGATCAGCTCGCGCTGGCCACGGCCGATCGGCACCATCGAATCGATAGCCTTGATACCGGTTTGCAGCGGTTGCGACACCGAGCGGCGGGCGATAACGCCGGGAGCCACTTTCTCGATGATGTCGCTTTCTTTGGTGTTGATCGGGCCTTTGCCGTCGATCGGCAGACCCAGCGTGTTGACCACGCGGCCTTTCAGTTCGGGGCCGACGGGGACTTCGAGAATGCGGCCGGTCGTCTTGACCTGATCGCCTTCGGACACACCGGTGTAGTCACCCAGAATAACGGCACCGACGGAATCGCGCTCGAGGTTGAGCGCCACGCCGAAGACGTTGTTGGGAAACTCGAGCATTTCGCCCTGCATCACGTCGGACAGACCGTGAATACGGGTAATACCGTCGGTCACGGACACGACCGTGCCCTGGGTACGAATGTCAGCCGAAGCGCCCAGGCCCTCGATGCGGCTCTTGAGCAGTTCGCTGATCTCGGAGGGATTGAGTTGCATATTGACTCCTGGAATCCTGTTTATCTGGCCGAGCGCGCGTCAAGCGGCCAGCGTATCCCGCAAGCGGGCCAATTGGGCTTGTACGGAAGTATCGAGCACCTGGTCACCGACCGCCACCCGCACGCCGCCGATGAGCGACTTGTCAACGGAGACGCTGGGATTGAGCTTGAGACCGAACTTGGCCTCGAGCGCATCGACCAGTTCTTTGACCTGAGCGTCGCTGAGTTCGAACGCGCTGGTGATTTCCGCCTGCGCCGTGCCTTCGTGGCGGTTTTTCAGCGCGACGAATTGTTTGGCGATGATGGGCAGCAACAGCAGCCGGTCGTTAGCCACCAGCAGCTCGATGAAGTTACGCATCTGCTGGGGCAACGGCGATTTGATCAGGCCGGCGAACAACTCGACACGCTGTGCATCTGCCAATCGGGGATCGGACATTGCTTCGCGCACGTCGGCGTTGTCGGCCACCTGGGCCAGCTCGCCGATCAGATCGGCCCAAGCCGGCAGGCCGGCCTTGTCGTCGCGCGCCGCGCTGAATAGCGCTTCGGCGTAGGGCCGGGCGACAGTGGAAAGTTCAGCCATGGCGTTCCCGGATTAAAGCTGCGCCTTGAGCTGGGTCAGCAGCTCGGCGTGTGCGCGGGCGTCAACCTCGCGCTTGAGGATCTGTTCGGCACCCTTGACCGCCAGCGCCGCGACGTCGTCGCGCAGCGCATCGCGAGCACGTTGAACTTCCTGTGCGGCATCTTGCGCGGCTTGGGCGATGATGCGAGCACGTTCAGCTTCGGCTTCACGGCGAGCTTGCTCGATCAGCGAGGCGGCTTGCTTTTCGGCCTCGAGAATGCGAGCGTGGGTTTCGGATTTGGCAGAGGCCTCGATCAGACTGACGCGCGCTTGGGCTTGGGCCAAATCGGCCTTACCCTTCTCGGCGGCGGCTAGGCCGTCGGCGATTTTTTGGCGGCGCTCGTCCATCGCCTTCGTCAGGGGGGGCCACACGAATTTCATCGTGAACCAACCCAGAACGAAGAACACGAGCATCTGGAAAAAGATCGTCGCGTTCAGATTCACGGTCGTTCCTTTAACACCTTACGGCCCCGGGCGCACTAATGGCGACGCGGAGCACTCGATACTTTGCCGACTTGCAGCGGAGGATTCCGCTATTGTCGGCGTCATGCCCGCCACTGAACAAGCGGCGGGCGTTGCCATGATCCGTAGGGCTTAGCCGACGAACGGGTTGGCGAAAGCGAACAGCATGGCGATACCCACACCGATCAGGAACGCCGCGTCGATCAGACCGGCCAGCAGGAACATCTTGGTTTGCAGCGCGTTCATCAGTTCGGGCTGACGAGCCGAAGCTTCCAGATACTTGCCGCCCATCAATGCGATACCGATACATGCGCCGATAGCGCCCAGACCGATGATGAGACCGCAAGCGAGAGCAACGAAAGCGACGTTGGTCATGACAACTCCTTGGTTAGAAATCTGAAGTCAATTAATTAAGAAAACGGATACTGCTAGGAATGCAAGAAAACCTTGCGCCCCGACACGACCCGGATGGACCGCGCCGGGAAAAGGGGTCAATGCCCTTCGTGAGCCTGACCGAGGTAAACCAGCGTCAGCATCATGAAGATGAAAGCCTGCAAGAGCACGATCAGGATGTGGAAGATGGCCCACACCGAACCGGCTAAAACATGGCCAATCCCGAAACCGACGCTGGCGGCATTCAGGCCCGTCCAGGCACCGCCCAGCAGAGCGATGAGCATGAACACGAGTTCGCCGGCGAACATGTTGCCAAACAACCGCATGCCCAGCGAAACCGACTTGGCGGCGTATTCGATGATGTTGAGCAGCAGGTTGGCAGGCGCCAGCAGCACGGCACCGATGCCATGGGCATGGAACGGAGCCGAGAAGAGTTCTTTAACGAAACCGCCCGGATGCTTGATCTTGATGCCGTAGTAGAGCATCAGGAGCAGCACGCCCAGCGACATGCCCATCGGCACGTTCAGGTCAGCGGTCGGCAGAATACGGTGGTAGTAGAGCGGATCGTGATGGTCGGCACCCAGACCGGTCCAGCGGAAGATCGAGGGCAACAGGTCGACCGGGATCAGGTCGAGCACGTTCATCAGGATGATCCAGACGAACACGGTCAGTGCCAGCGGGGCGATGAACAGACGGCTCTTGGCGTTGTGCACGATGCCCTTGGCCTGCTCGTCGACCATATCGACCAGCATTTCCACAAAGGCCTGCAAACGACCCGGCACGCCCGAGGACGCGCGGCGCGCCGCTGCCCAGAGGAACAGCACGGCGATCAAACCCATCAAAAGCGACCAGAATATCGAGTCATAGTTAATGACGTCGAACTGAGCAATGACAGATTGCTTTTCGCCAATATTGTTCAGATGCACCAGATGGTGCTGAATGTACGCGGACTGAGGCGATACGTCGCTGGCGGCTGCCATTTGATCCCTACCCTGTTTGCTGTGTGACCGGCCCTTGCGAACCGATCGTTTGCATGATTTCTAAGCAACTACGACAACTTGCGGAACATCAACAGCAGAAGATAGCCCTTGAGGGTGAGTACCAGACCGAACAACACGGCCGGCCAAACCAGCCAGTCATGCGCCAGGCGCGCCAGTAACCCTAACAGCAAGGCCGTCATGAGCAACTTGACTACTTCACCAAAGAGAAACGTAACAGGACTAGCCCGACCCGCTTTCAGCACGTTCACGAGCAGACGCAACGCAAATAATGCGTTGGGTACGAAATACGCCCCTGCCCCCGCCAATGCTGACCAGCCAGCCGACGCCCCTGCAATGATCCCCGCAATTGCCGCTGCCGCGAGTCCCATGGCTCCCTGCGCGGCCATTACCCGCAGGAGCCCTCGGCAAGCCTGAGCATTCAATGCCGCGCGATCGGCATCGGTCAATGCCAAAGGTGTTTCAACCTGCTGGCCCTGCTGCATCAGATTTCCCCGCTCCTGCGCGATAAAGACGTGCGCGGTGGGTACACCACACGTGTTATCCCGCAAGCGTCAAACCCGTAAAGTATAGCGGGTTTTTACCTACGCGAGCAAATCAAAACAGAGGAATTTTCAGGTGCGTGAAAGGGACGCAACAGCAGCTTGCTGTTGCGTCCCGAGCGCTAAGACCACGTCGAGAATGGGGTTAATCGCGCCGTACGGGCGGAGGCGCCCAGCCACCATCGAGAGCGAGGTCTTTTGGAGAGTAAAGACGCATGTTGAGGGTGAATGGCCCTTCTTGCGGGGTCTGCAACCAATTCGCCCGCTTTTGCGTGCCGGGGTCGTTGCGAGAAAGATAAATGTCGAGCGAGCCGTCCGCGTTGTATTTCAACGGGTCGGTGCTGCGCAATGTGTAGCGGCCGCTGTTATTCGGCGACCAGGCATTGTTCTGGTTATAGACCGTCAGCGACCAAGAGCCGTTGACCGGGGGCAGCTGGGCTTTGTCGAAATGCAGGACGTAGTCTTCGTTGCTGACCAGCGGCCTACCCCTGTCGTCCACCGCGGTCACCGGATACAGCGCTTCATCCGGCGTGGTGGCGCCCAGGCCGGCATAGGCCACGGCCGCACGGCGTGCGTAGTCCGTGCCATAGCTGCCAATACCGGTGCGCACCGTATTCCAGCCGTTAGCCGGCGTACCCAGATGGGTCACGGTGTCGGCGATCCGGCGACCGGCCAAGGGACGCGCCTCTTCCAACGCTTGCTTGACCGCTGGATCAAGCCGGTCATAGGAGAACGGCTGAGGACCGATCAAGCCGATGCGATGCATGCGCGTCAGGATCGTATTGTCGTTCGCATGCGGCGGATTCGTGCGCAGCAATTCATTGAACAGCGTAAAGAATGTGGCGGCGGACATATTGGCGACCTGTTCCGCGGGCGTTCCCGCGAGATCCCAGGTAACCGCCGACGGTTGCGCAAACCCCGCAGCCGGTGGCCTCCAGGCGGATGCACCGCCGTAGGCACCGTCGTTTTGCCATGTAGGCGGCTTCGCGGCGCCGGCGCGCTGCGGCGACATGGGCAGCGGTGCGGGCGTCGGCGGCGACACCGCGTAGGGCGTCGCGCTCATCGCGGCCTGGAATTGATTCACGGCCCCGTATTCATTGGGCCCGCCCGTTTGAATACGCGCGAGCAACCAGCCCATGCCCGTCGGACTGCGGACCACGGGCGTGCCCGACGGCGCGGGTCCGTGCCAGTGCGGACCAACGAGCAAGAACTGCTGTTCCCCATCCCCCGTGACCCGGCTGCCGCGCGAGGCAAACTCATCGGACCACATATCTAGGAGCGAAATCGAGTAATACCGCCCGCCCGAGGCCGGCACACGGATGAGCAGCGGTTGACGGCTCACGTCATACCAGAGGCTGGAATACAGCATATCGGCGCTAGGCCAGCCCACATCCGTCGCGCCGGGCTCGGGGAAAGCGGTGCGGTGACCGAACTGATTCATGGGCGCGCGCCCGGCCAGTGATGTCTGCACCTGGGTCGAGGCACGGCGCGTGGCCTCCATCAAGACCATCGGGTAGGCATACAGATAGGCGTCGACCGCGATATCTTGCAATTCATCGGCGGTGACCGAGGGACTGACGGCGGCCGTGGGCGTTTGGGAAACCAGACGCATCGAAGGTTGCGGCGCCTGCGCCCATGCGGCGCAAGCAAAACCGGCGCTGATGGCGCCGGCGAGGATAGCCTTCGGCCACTCTCGGCGGTGAGCAATGCAGTAGGGCATGGAAAGGCTCCTTGTTCATGTTTGAAAAGACGAGCCGGCCATCCCCGCGACGGGGACGGCCTCTGACTATCACGCCCTGACAGCATAGGCCCGGAATAAAACCGCCGGGTAAAGCAAAGGTTACAGGGCTATACGCCCCTTATTCAGGTCTAACGGTGTGTAAACGCGGGCTTGCGCTTTTCCACGAAGGCCGCCATGCCTTCCTTCTGGTCCTCGGTGGCAAACAAGGAATGAAACAGGCGGCGTTCGTACAGCATGCCTTCGCTCAACGTGGACTCATAGGCGCGATTGACGCATTCCTTGGCCATCATCACCGACGGCAAGGACATCGATGCAATGACGGTGGCGGCCTCGATGGCTTCGTCCAGCAGCTTGTCGGCCGGCACAATGCGCGAGACTAGCCCGGCGCGCTCGGCTTCCTCGGCGCCCATCATGCGGCCCGTCAGCACCAGATCCATAGCTTTGGCTTTTCCGACCGCGCGCGGCAAGCGCTGGGTGCCGCCCGCGCCGGGGATCACGCCGAGCTTGATTTCCGGCTGTCCGAATTTGGCCGAGTCCGCGGCGATCAGCATGTCGCACATCATGGCCAGCTCGCAGCCGCCGCCCAGGGCGTAACCGGCCACCGCGGCGATGACGGGCTTGCGTACGCGCTTGAGGGTTTCCCAATTGCGCGTGATGTACTCGCTGTTGTAGACGTCCATGTAGGACCAGTCTTTCATCGCGCCGATATCCGCCCCCGCGGCAAAGGCTTTTTCGCTGCCCGTAATCACGATGGCGCCGATGTCTTCATTGGCGTCGAACGCGAGTAATGCCGCGCCGAGCTCATCCATCAGCGCATCGTTGAGCGCGTTAAGGGCCTTGGGACGATTCAAGGTCAACAAACCGACCCGGCCCCGGGTCTCGACCAACACTAAGGGTTCGCTCATGCACGGTCTCCTGAACAATTAAGCGTAGACAAGTAAGATAACGCAATGGACACATCCGTAATTTACCGCCTCGAACCCCATGACCCCGCCGGACATCGGTTCCGGATATCGCTGACCGTCACGCAGCCGGATCCGGAAGGTCAACGACTGAGTCTTCCCGCCTGGATACCAGGCAGCTATTTGATCCGCGATTTTTCGCGCCAAATAGAGACCTTGTCGGCCAGGTCCGGCGGTCGCCCCGTGCGCGTGGCCAAGACGGACAACCATACCTGGCAAGTTGCGCCCTGCGCCGGGCCGCTGCAGGTGGAATACGTGGTGTATGCCTGGGATCTGTCCGTGCGCGGCGCGCATCTGGATGAAACCCACGGTTTTTTCAACGGCACGAGTGTCTTTCTACGGGTTGAGGGCCAGGACAATGCGCCCTGTCTGGTCGATCTCGCGCCGCCGCGCGGCATCGACGGCTGGAAGGTGTACACCAGTCTGCCCGAAGCGCGCGGCTATCGCGGCGCGGCTCGCCGGCATGGTTTTGGCCTGTATCTGGCGCCGGACTATGACGCGCTGATCGATCACCCCGTGGAAATGGGCACGCCGCAAGTCGCCCGCTTTACCGCGCATGGGGCCGAACACGAAATGGTGTTCACCGGCGTCATCCCCAATCTGGATCTGGATCGCATCGTCGAAGACACGCGGCGCATTTGCGAAGCACAAATCGCGTTGTTCGAACCGCGCAGCAAGCGCGCGCCGTTTCTCGACAGCAGCGACCGCTATGTCTTCATGACCATGGTGGTGGGCGATGGCTATGGCGGCTTGGAGCATCGCGCCAGCACCGCGCTCATGGCCTCGCGCAAGGATCTGCCGGTCATCGGGCAGACCGGTCAGGGCGAGGGGTATCGCACCTTTCTGGGGTTGGTGAGCCACGAATATTTTCACACCTGGAACGTCAAGCGTATCAAGCCCGCGGCATTCGTGCCGTACGCGCTGCAAGAACCCGCGCTGACGCGCTTGTTGTGGGTGTTTGAGGGCTTTACCTCTTACTACGATGACCTGATGCTGCTGCGCTCGGGCACCATCGGCTTGCCCGACTATTTGCGCCTGCTGGGCAAGACCATCAGTGGCGTTGCGCGCGCGCCGGGCCGGCACAAGCAATCCGTCGCAGAAAGCTCGTTCGACGCTTGGACCCGCTATTACAAGCAGGACGAGAATTCACCCAACGCGCTGGTCAGCTACTACACCAAGGGATCGCTGGTCGCATTGGGTCTCGACCTGCTGATCCGCCGTGAGAGCGGCGGCACGCGATCGCTGGACGATGTCATGCGGTTGCTGTGGCAACGATATGGCCGCAGGTTCTACCAAGGCTCCCCACAGGGCATTAGCGAAGACGAGCTGCCCGCGTTGATACGTGAAGCCACGGGCGTGGACACGCGTCGCTTTATTGCGCGTTATGCCTATGGCACCGCTGACGTGCCGCTGGCCGAATTACTCGAGCCGCAAGGCATCACGCTGAGCTGGAAAGCATCGCTCAACATTCCGACGCTGGACGTACGCACCCGCAAACAAGGCGATGCGCTGGTGCTAGCCACTGTGTTCGAAGGCGGCGCCGCGCATAAAGGCGGGTTGGCGGCGGGCGATGTGCTGGTGGCCATCGACGGCCTGCGGGTCAACGCACCGGGTGGGCTGGAAGAACTGCTAGCGCAATATCGCCCGGGCGCGCGCGTCACGATTCACGTTTTCCGACGCGATGAGTTGCGTGCCTTCGAGGTCAGACTGGGCGCACCCGAGGCGCTGGATTGTGTGCTGACAGCCGAGGCGTAGATGGGCACGTTATATGTGCTGGACTGCGTAATGACAGCCGAGGCGTGGCTCGGTACGTCCGAAGCGCTGACCACGTCATGACAGCCAGAGCATAGGTTCGTGGGCGTGTGCCATCCATGCGGCATGGCTGCCCCCTCTTACCCGGTGCCCTGCGCCTCGGAGAGGGCACTGTTTTAACCGGCACCCTCTCCTTCGGATACGGCAGGGCCGGACAGACCGGCAGCCTTGCGCGGTCGCCGCCCGCGTCGATCCCGACGCAGCTCCTGCCCCATCTCCGCAGCCGCGTGCAAAAAGGGATCGAGCGCCCGGCGCCCGCCTTCGCGGCGCGTTACGGCGTACACCATTCCCTGGCCGACACTGGCAGACAGCTCGCACACGGCGATCCGCTCGCCAAAATGCTCGCAAGTCGAACGGGGAACCAAGGCCACGCCCAGGCCCGCCTGCACGAGAGCAAGCTGCGCGGGCACCTCGGCCACGGTCTGCACCACACGCGGCAATAACCCGGCCTGCGCACAGGCCTGCGCCAGTAGCCGCGCGAATCCCGAGGTCTCCTGCCGCAAGACTACAAAATTGTCGTCCGCCAGCGCGGACAGATCCACACGCGCGCGGCCGGCCAGGGGATGCGCGGTGGGCAAAGCCACCACGACCGGGTCCGGCCACAAGGGCATGGACTGCAGCAGCTCATCATCCACTTTGCTGCGCGAAATGCTCACATCGATCCGATGGCCGCGCAGGGCTTCCAATTGGGCCGCCGGATTCATCTCGTTCAAGAGTACCGACACCTGCGGATTCTGCTGCTTGTAGCGCGCGATCAACGCGGGCACCGGCCCCATGAAGTGCGATCCCGACAAGCCGATTTCGATCCGTCCGGCCAAACCCTGTTCCACATCGCGGGCGCGCGAGGTCGCATCGGCCAGCCGCCCAAGCGTGATGCGCACATCGTTCAGAAACGCCTCGCCGGCCTCCGTCAACACGACGCGGCGGTTATTCCGGTCGAACAAGCGCACATCCAGTTCGCGTTCGAGTTGGGCGATCTGCAGGCTTAACGGCGGCTGGGAAATGTGCAGGCGTGCTGCCGCCCGGGTGAAATTCAGCTCCTCGGCCAGCACAGCGAAATAGCGCAGTTGTCGTAGTTCCAAAGCAAAGCCCGCCGCAGTTAAATAGCAAATACCGCCTCGCAAACGGCACGCAGTTATTTGCGAAAAATATCAAATGAGATAAAAACGATATTGGAAAGTATTGTTGCACGCGCGCACAATAGTCCCATCACAATTAGCTGTGCCCCCGGAGACGTTTTCATGCATAAACTGCTCGCTACCACCCTGCTTGCCGCCACGGCGTTCGCCGCCCATGCCGCAGAGGATTTCCCCACCCGCACCGTCACGCTGGTCGTGCCCAACCCGCCCGGCGGTCTGGTCGACACGTCGGCGCGCATCATCGCCGAGCCGTTGGCCTCGGCCCTGGGCAAAACCGTGGTCGTGGAAAACAAGGATGGCGGCAGCGGCAATATCGCCTACCAAGCGGTCGCGCGCTCCAAGCCGGACGGCTATAACCTGCTGGTGTCGTACTCCGCCTACCACGTGGGCAACCCGAATCTGACCAGCAACCTTCCCTGGGCACCCAAGGACTTCGTGCCGGTGGGTCTGATCACGGTGTCGAGCAACGTCATCGCCGTGAACCCCGACACGGTCAACGCCACCAACCTGACCGACTTCATCGAGGAAGTGAAGCAGTCCAAGGGTGAGATCAACTACGCCTCGCAAGGCGTGGGCTCGCTTTCGCATCTAGGCACCGAAGTGTTTTCGCAGCTCACCGGCGCCAAAATGACGCACGTGCCCTACCGTGGCTCGGGCGCGGCGATCAAGGACGTGCTGGCGGGCAACGTGCAAGTCTTCATCACCACGCCGCCGTCGGTCATGGGTCACGTGCAAACCAACAAACTGCGCGCCCTGGCGGTCACCGCCGACAAGCGTCACCCGATGCTGCCGGACGTGCCGACCACGGCCGAAGCCGGGCTGCCCGCTTACCAATTGGAATCCTGGGTCGGCCTGTTCGCCCCGGCCGGCACGCCACAACCGGTCATCGACAAACTCGCCGCCAGTGTCGAAGCTGCCGTGCAGCAAGCGTCCACGCAGAAAAACGCCCAGGCCGCCGGCATCGAAGCCCGCTTCGAAGGTCCCGACGCCCTGCAAGCGCGGGTCGACAAAGAGCTGGCCTATTGGAAACGCACGGTGGAAGAAGCGGGCATCACCGCGGAATAACGCTCTCTCCCCGTCCATTTACTGAGCCCGACGTTCTCGGACTACCGCCCTACAGGGGCGGCCGGGCTCGCTCACGCCTATTTTTTGGAGGCTTATCATGACCACGTCACCTCGCAACATCCGTATCGGCCAAATCGTGCCTAGCTCGAACACCACGATGGAAACCGAAATCCCGGCAATGCTGCGCCGCCGCGAAGCATTCGCGCCGGAACGCTACACGTTCCACTCGAGCCGCATGCGCATGAAGCAAGTGACCGCCGCCGAGCTGGCCTCCATGGACCGTGAATCCGACCGTTGCGCTCAGGAACTGTCCGACGCTCGCGTGGACGTACTGGGCTATGCCTGCTTGGTCGCCATCATGAGCCAGGGCCTGGGTTACCACCGTGTCTCGCAAGAGCGCCTGCACCAAGCCACCGTCGACAACGGCGGCCCGGCCCCGGTGATCTCCAGCGCCGGTGCGCTGGTGGAAGGCTTGCACGCCATCGGCGCGCGCAAGGTCGCCATCCTGACGCCTTACATGAAGCCGCTGACCAAGCTGGTGGTGGACTACATCGAGCACGAAGGCATCGAAGTACACGACGCCGTGTCGCTGGAAATCGCCGATAACCTGAAGGTCGGCGCGCAAGATCCGCTCGCCCCGGCCGAACACGTCAAGCGCCTGAACACCAATGGCGTGGACGCGGTCGTGCTGTCGGCCTGCGTGCAAATGCCTTCGCTGGCCTCGATCCAGCCCACGCAGGACCGCCTGGGCCTGCCGGTCGTGACCGCCGCCGCCGCGACGGTGTATCGCATGCTGCAAGTGCTGAACCTGGAAACGCGCGTCCCCGATGCGGGCGAGTTGTTGTCCGGCAAGTACTAATCGTCACGACAAGGCGATTCAGCGACGTTCCCAGCGCCGCTGAATCGCCTTGGCCGCCACCACCCCGTCCGCCATGGATGTCACGACACAGGGGTGCATGCGGTTGGCGACTTCGCCGATCGCGTAGACGTCCGGCACATTGGTTTGTGCCGTCACGGGATCGGTATGGATATATCCGCGTGCGTCGTGTTCGAGGCCGAGGCCTTCGGCAAAGGCCGCCTGGGGCTCCCAGCCGTAGAACACCAGGATAAGATCGTAGCGGTGGCCATCCACGGTACGCGCCACGGGGTCGACTTCGTACGGCCCCACATGTACACCTTCGACGCCGGCACGCGCGATCCATTGCTGCTGAGCCCGCACACTGCGCGCGTACAAATGCACGCGCTTGGCGCCGCGATTGCGCACATAGACGAAATTTTCATAGGCGTTGTCCCCGCCGCCCAGGACCGCGACGGACAACCCTTGATAATCCTGCGCCACGATGGACGAGCCGGGACCCACGAACACCCCGGGCCACGACGTGCCGGGCGCATGTCCGGGCAAGCCTCGCGCGCGCACGCCCGAGGCGATTACGAGCGAGCGGCCCCGAACGCGATCCATGTCGGCCGCCCTCGCGCCCTCCCCCGCGCGGGGTGAATCGACGACCACCTCGAATTCCTGTTCTGTCCGAAACGCCTCGCGCGCGCGCCGTGCCAGACGCACCGGCACCCGTGCGGCCTCGACGCTGCGGGCAATATTCGCGGCCACCTCTTGCCCGGTCACGCCGGGCAACACCGCGATCCAGTCATCGGCGAAGGGATTGTCATTGCCCAGACCGCCCAGCCTGTCGCTGGCCTCGATCAAGACGGGCGACAAGCCCAGGCGCGCCAGCCAGATCGCGCACGAGGCACCGGCCGGACCTCCTCCCACAATGACTGCGTCGTAGACCTGCATAAATGTCTGATTCCGTATGTCGCCATCTCTCGCCGCGCGGGCGTTTAGGCGGAATTGTAGCCAGGGGCGGCGCGCGCCTTACAATTCTGGTTCTCTCTATAGGTAGACATCATGCCTACACGTCGCATTTTCCTCTCCGGGCTGGCCCTGGATGCCCGCATTGGCATCCTCGAGCACGAGCGCCGGGCCACCCAGCCGCTGCACATTGATGCAGAATTCGATATCGACATCACGCGCAATGTCGACGACCAGGACATTCAAAGCGTGCTGGACTATCGTCACCTGCGCGAAGCGATTGTCGACGAATGCACGCGCGCGCATGTCAACCTGATCGAAACGTTGTCCGAGCGTGTCGCGCATCGGTTGTTGCGCGACTTCGAAGAAGTGCGCGGCGTGCGGCTACGCATCAGCAAACCCATGGCGTTCGCGGATTGCGCCGCCGTGGGCGTGGAAATACAGATCAATCGCTAGGCCGACGACGTGACTACGCAGGACCTCATGGATACCCCCGTCAAGATCCGCACGCGCGCGGAAGAAAAAATCCGCCACGAAGGCAATAAACTCACCAAACGCCTGGCGCGCGAGACCACGCGCGCGATCAGCGACTACAACATGATCGAGGAAGGCGACCGCGTCATGGTCTGCCTGTCCGGCGGCAAGGATTCCTATGCCATGCTGGATATTCTGATGACCTTGCGTAAACGCGCGCCGTTCGCCTTCGACATCATCGCAGTGAACCTCGATCAGAAACAGCCTGGCTTTCCGCCCGAGGTGCTGCCTAATTATTTGACCTCGCTGGGCGTGCCGTTTCATATCGAGACGCAGGATACGTACTCGATCGTGACCCGCGTCATCCCCGAGGGCAAGACCATGTGTTCGCTGTGCTCGCGATTGCGGCGTGGCATTCTGTATCGCGTGGCCGACGAACTGGGTGCGACCAAGATCGCACTGGGTCATCACCGCGACGATATTCTGGCGACGTTTTTCCTGAATCTGTTTTACGGGGGCAAGACCAAGGGCATGCCGCCCAAGCTCGTCTCCGACGACGGCCGCCATACCGTCATCCGGCCGCTCGCGTATATCCCCGAAAGCGACCTGATTGCCTACGCGCAACTCAAGCAGTTCCCCATCATTCCGTGCAACTTGTGCGGCTCGCAGGAAAACCTGAAGCGCCAGGAGGTCGGGCGGATGATCCAGGAATGGGATCGCAAACATCCCGGCCGGTCGTGGAATGTGTTCAATGCGCTGGCACGTGTGGTGCCCTCGCACCTGATGGACCGCGAGCTGTTCGATTTCGTGGGGCTCAAACCGACGGGCATCCCCGATGAAAATGGCGACACGGCGTTCGACACGATCGATCCCACCAATGATGCGCAGGAACAGCAGACCGACGCGGGGTGTCATGACACCGGGGCCGACGACGGCTCGCTGATGACGGAGCAGAAGATCGTATTCACCCGGCGTTAAACGCATGGTGTGCCGCGCACGGCAGGTCTGACGATCCGCCGGGCTGATCCGCGCTCCGCTTGCACGCCGCTTTTTACGCCATCACAGCGGCCATCAGGCCTCGGCGTTCAACACGCGTTTCGGCTCACCCGACATCCAGGCCTGCACGGCCTGAACCGCGTTGCGATAAAACGCGGTGAAGTTTTCCTCGCTGACGTAACCCAGATGCGGCGTCAGGATGACGTTATCCAGGGCACGCCAGGGGCTCGTGGCCGATAACGGTTCCTCGTCAAAAACGTCCAGGCCCGCGCCAGCGAGACGGCCTTTACGCAGGGCGTCGAACAACGCCTCCTGATCCACCAGCCCCGCGCGCGAGGTATTGACCAGAAACGCTGTGGGCTTCATGGCCGCCAGCGCGGCCGCGTCCACGACGTTGCGGGTACGCTCGCTCAGGATCAGATGCAGGCTGACCACATCCGCATCAGCGAACAGCGTGTGCTTGTCCGCGTATTGCACGCCCGCTTGGGCAGCGCGCTCGGGCGTCAGGTTCGGGCTCCAGGCCTGCACCGTCATTCCAAATGCGCGACCGACTTGCGCGACGGCGGTGCCGAGCTTACCCAGCCCCACGACGCCTAGGCGTTTGCCGGCGAGCGGCCGGGGCATGCCGGTTTGCCACAGACCGCGCCGCATATTGGCGTCTTCGGTCGTCAGATTCTTGAACAGCGCCAAAATATGCGCCCAGGCAAGTTCGGCCGTGGCGGTGTTCGCGTCGGCACTGCCAGGCGCGCCGCAGACCACGATGCCGCGCTCGCGGCAGGCATCCATATCGATGGCGAGATTACGCATGCCTGTCGTAATCAACAGCCGCAACTGCGGCAACGCATTGATCAAGTCCGCCGGAAACGGCGTACGCTCTCGCATTGCGACGATCACATCGAACGGCGCCAGGGCCGCCGCGCGCGCGCTGTCGGGCAGATAGTCGCGAAACGTCTGTACCTGCGCCCGCGGCCCCAAAGTCGTCCAATCGGCGTAGCGTTCGGCCACGCCGTGATAATCGTCGAGTATTGCAATGCGAATCGTGTCGTCGCTCACGGCTAGTCTCCTGTTGTTATTGCCTCGATCGTGATTATTTCCCGAGATGGCTGCGTATCGTCGCGATGGGAGCCGCGCCATTCAGGCGGCTGCCGTCCGGAAAGAATATGGCAGGCGTGCCGCGCACCATCAATTTACGGCCCAGCGCCGTGACCTGTTGGATGGGCGCATCACATTCGGCCGTGGGTGGAATGGTGTTCTCTACCATCCACTCACGCCAGACACGTGCGCGGTCTTTCGCGCACCAGATGTCGCGCGACTTGGTGACGGAATCCTGCGACAAAATCGGATAAAGGAACGTGTAGATCGTGACGTTATTCTCGTCCTTCAGGGTCTTGTGCAGTTGCTTGCAATAGCCGCAGTTCGGGTCTTCGAACACGACCATTTTGCGCGCGCCATTGCCACGCACCTGTTTGACGGCCAACTCGAAGGGAAACTGATCGAACGGGATGGAACCGAGCTGTTCCAGTCGCTCGCGCGTCATGTCGCGGCGCGTCGCCACATCGATGAGCGGGCCTTCCATGACCCAGGTCACGCCTTCATCGGTGTACACCAGGTCCGAGCCGACCTGCACCTCGTAAATACCATAGGGCGTGCGGCGCGCGCCGGCGACTTCCTGAATGCCGAATATTTCGCCAAAACGCTTGGCGACGGCCGCCTCGCGCGGATCGGCAGCGGCGGCGGCGGGCTTGGGCTTGGCCGCCGTCTGTGCGCCGGCGCCGGCCGACAGCGTCAACCCCACGGCGCAAAGAACGGGTGCTAGATAAGAAATAACGCGCTTACGCATAACAACTCCTAGTGACGACTCAGTTACGCGAGGCGCCATCGATCAAATAACGCTTTAACACCGGTGCGCCGTCGACCCAGCGCATGCCTACATTACGCAGCCATGCCAGGGGCGCCTGCGGCGCACGGAACAATTTGTGCAGACCATCGGTGGCCACCCGCATCGCCAGCACGGACTCGGCGCGCGCGCGCTGATAGCGGCGCAGCACGCGCTCATCCCCGGCCGGCCGATATGACTCGCGCTCGGCCACGACGCGGGCCAAAGCTTCGACATCGCCCAGACCCAGGTTCAAGCCCTGGCCGGCCAGCGGGTGCACGCGATGCGCGGCGTCTCCGGCCAGCGCGATGCCGGGCGCGGTCATACGCGACTGATCGAGCGTCAGCGGGAAGCCATGCAGTTTGCTGCGCACCTTCAAGCGGCCGAGGCGCCCCTGCGAGGCCTCTAGTAGCCAACGTTCGAGCCGCGCGGTCTGTTCATCGGTGGGCAAGGCCTGCAGCTCGGCAGCCTGTTTTTCCCGCATCGACCACACCATGGAAACCTGATGCGTGCCCGCGATATCGGGCATCGGCAGCAAGGCCAGCACGCCATCATCGCGGAACCACTGAAACGCCGTGCCCTGATGGGGACGCTCGGTTTCCAAATGCACGACCAGACCCGTCTCGTGATAAGGCACCGAGGTATGGGGAATCCCGGCAGCCGTACGCAAAGGCGACGACGCGCCATCCGCTGCGACCACGAGCTCGGTTTCTATCCAGTCGCCCGCGCTGGTTTGCACCGCGCCCGGGCGATAAGCGACCGCCCGATCCTGGATCCAGGCGATGCCAAACATGCGCACCGCCTGCAACAGCACCCGTTCGATTTCGCCGGACTCGACGATCCAGGCCAACTGGGGCTGGGCGGCTTGCCAGGCGTTGAGCTCCACCCGTCCATCCGCGTCGCCGTGGATTTCCATCGCCTCGACCGGCGTGATGCGCTCGGCCGGCATGGCGTCCCAGACGCCGATCTCGTTCAGGAACCGCTGGCTGGCGGGCGAGATGGCATACACGCGGGGGTGATAAACGTCCGCGCTCGCGGGCGGCACCGTGCGCGCGGGCGCCAGCAAGGTGACGTGCTGCCCGCGACGGGCCAGCGCCAGCGCACTGGCCAGCCCGACAATCCCGGCCCCGCAGATAACAATCGGTGTACTCATCGCGCAGTAGGCTCCCCGGCTTGCTTGGGCCACAACACCCACATCTGACCCCGTTGTTTCATGCGGCCAGCCTGGGCTCCTGCCTCGTCGCCAAAGCCCCAATATAGGTCAGCGCGCGCGGCGCCTTTGATTGCCGCCCCGGTATCTTGCGCAAAAACCAGACCCTGGAGCGGTCGATCCGAGGAGGGCCAGGTGGTCGACAGATAAACCGGCGTGCCCAGCGGCACGAAACTCGCATCCACCGCGATGGAGCGTTTCGCCGCCAGCGGAATACCGTATGCCCCCTTGGGCCCGAGTTCCGGGTCGGTGACGACCTCCTCGCGGAAGAACACCACAGCGGGGTTGGCGTTGAGCATCTCGCGCACACGCGCCGGATTGCGTTGCGCCCAGGCGCGGATATTCTGCATCGATGCCTCGTTGGCGCGCAGCTCGCCCTTGTCGATCAGCCAGCGGCCGATGGACACATACGGCTGGCCGTTGTGATCGGCGTACGCGACCCGCATGGTCGTGCCCGCGTCGGGTCCATCGGTCAACAGCACGCGACCCGAACCCTGCACCTGCAGGAAGAAGTTATCCACGGGATCGTCCACCCACGCAACCACGGGCGGGCGCTTGCCGCTGGCCTCGATGCTCGCGCGCGTGTCGTAGGGCACGACGCGCTTGCCCACGAGCTTGCCGCGCACGCGCTTGCCGGCCAGCTCCGGGTAGACCGAACCCAGGTCGATCGTGAGCAGATCCTCTGGCACGCCGTATAGCGGCCACTGATACACCCCGCCCTGACGGCGCGAACCGCGCACCAAGGGTTCGTAATAGCCGGTCACCGTGTTGGCGGCCTGCCGATTATCAGCGCCGTTGAGCTGCCAGGGCTGCAAATGCGTCTGCAGGAATTGCCGTACCGCCGCCGCGTCCATCGGGGTGCCTTCCAGCTTGGCCGCCGCCGCGCACACCGGCTGCCAGGCGCGGGGCGTGGCGCGCGCCGGTGCGGCGAGATTGCCCGAAGTCTGACGCATCAGTCCTCGGCAATTACGCACGAACAAGGGCCAGAAATTCGACAGATCGTCATTCGACCAACCCGGCATCTCCGCCCAACTGGCCCGCTGGAACCGGCCGGCGAGTTTACGCGCCGGCGTATCGCGCAGCGCATTGAGATCTGGCACCACCAGCGGCGCGTTATCGCTGGCCTCCACGGGCGCGGGCTGGCCCGGCAGCGTTTCCTCTGGGGACTGTGCGGGCGTCGTACACGCCGCCAGGGCCGCCAGCAGGGGTGGCAGGCACAATAATTTCAAATAACGATTCATGAGCGATCGATAGGGAAAAACGTACGCCGTCAATGCAAGGTGCGTGGCATGGCGAGCATGAACTCGGCAATCTGCACTTCGAAGGGAATGCCATTCTCGCCCACGCAGTGATACGTGCCGCGCATGGTGCCTACCGGGGTAGGCAGCGGGCAACCGCTGGTGTATTCGAAGGTTTCCCCGGGAGCCAGAAGCGGTTGCTGGCCCACCACGCCCAGGCCGCGCACTTCCTGCACGCGCTGATGACCATCGGTGATGATCCAATGGCGGCTGATCACCTGGGCCGGATGCTCGCCGGTGTTGGTAATGCGCACGGTATAGGCGAACACGTATTGCTGTTCGGCGGGGTCCGATTGCTCGGGCACGAATTGGGGCGTGACGGTGACGGTCAGGTCGTAGGGTTTCACGGGCCTTTCCCGGTGAGCACAGAGGCGGTTGAGCGGCGCGCCGCGCGACAAACCGCCCCGACGGGCAACTGTCACACGCGCAAACTACAATAATGGCACATTATGCCCGTGGAAACTCCGACCATCATGCCCGCCTCGTCCCCGGCCCAAGCCCGTATCGCCCCCAGCATCCTGTCTGCCGACTTTGCCCGTCTGGGCGAAGAAGTGCGCAATGTCGTCGCCGCTGGCGCCGACTGGATCCACTTCGATGTCATGGACAATCACTATGTGCCCAACCTGACCATCGGCCCGATGGTCTGTGCCGCCATTCGGCCGCACGTCCAGGTGCCGATCGACGTGCACCTGATGGTCGAACCGGTGGATGAGCTGATTCCGCAATTCGCCAAGGCGGGCGCGAACATCATTACCTTTCACCCCGAAGCCTCGCGCCACGTCCATCGTACGCTGTCGCTGATCCGCGATAACGGCTGCAAGGCCGGCCTGGTGTTCAACCCGGCCAGTTCGCTGGATGCCATGGATCACGTCATGGAACTGCTCGATGTGGTGTTGTTGATGTCCGTCAATCCCGGCTTTGGCGGCCAGAGCTTTATTCCTTCCACGCTGACCAAGCTGCGCGACGCGCGCGGCCGCATCGACCGTTGGGTGCAGGCCGGTGGTCAGCCCATTTTGCTGGAAGTCGATGGCGGCGTGAAAGTCGACAATATCGCTGAAATCCGCGCGGCTGGCGCCGACACGTTTGTCGCCGGTTCGGCCATTTTTGGCAAACCGGATTACACCCAGGTCATCCAAGATCTGCGCCGCGAAATCGGACGCGCCGACACGGTATCGGTGTAAGCCCTGTTTTCCCCTCCGACGACCCTTAGCCTTAACGATTGAGATTGCAATGACCACTTTCCAAGCCGCGTTGCTCGACCTGGACGGAACCCTGTTGGACTCCATCCCCGATCTGGCCCATGCGGCCAACGCCATGCGTATCGAGCTCGGTATGCCCGCGCTGCACATCGATGTGGTGGCAACCTTCGTCGGCAAGGGCGTGGACAATCTGGTGCGCCGCGCCCTGGCAGGGTCCTTGCACGCCCCCGATCCCGAACCGCAGGCCTTTGAACAGGCACGCACCTCGTTTTATCGCCATTACCACTTGGTCAATGGCGACAAAGCCACCGTGTTTGACGGCGTCATCGAGGGATTGAAGGCCATGCGCGAGCGGGGTTTGAAGCTCGCCGTGGTCACGAACAAGCCCACCGAATTCACCCTGCCGCTCTTGGAGCGTACGGGTTTGTCTGGTTTTTTCCAGGAAGTCGTGTGCGGGGACACCTGCGTGCGACGCAAACCCGACCCCGATCAAATGTTCTACGCCTGCGAGCGCCTGGGCGTGACGCCCCAGCAGACCGTCGCCATCGGCGACTCGGTCAATGACGCCCTGGCCGCGCGCGCGGCAGGCATGCGCGTGCTGGCGGTGCCTTATGGCTATAACGAAGGGCAAGATGTACAAACTCTGGATGTCGATGCTATAGTAAACAGCATTGCTCATGCAGCCGAGTGGATTGCCGAACAAAACGCCACGCTGCAGCAGGCCTGATAGGCCGGGGCGTCAGCCGCAACAGCAGTACCGCGACGACACCCACCCTTTCCTGTATTGAGCTTTTTTGACTCAGACCTGATTACATGACTGCTCGCCTCTCGAACCAAATGCTCAGCGCCTCGTGGCGTTGGTGGCGTTTGTCTTCCGGGTGGCGATAGACCTTCCCGGCCTGGACGCGTAAAGCCTCCCAGCGCCGCAGCTGTAAAAACAGCGCCAAAGCCCGGACCCAACAACTTGGACCGGGCTTTTTTGTATCTGTCCGGTCCCTGGACCCCCTACCAAGAGACCTGACATGACCGAAATCGAATTCAATGCCCTGGCGGCCCAGGGGTACAACCGAATCCCGCTGATCTCCGAGACCTACGCCGATCTGGACACGCCGCTGTCCATCTATCTGAAACTGGCCCACGCCGGTCCGCAGAATGGCGCGATGAGCTGCCTGATGGAATCCGTGGTGGGCGGCGAGCGTTTTGGCCGCTACTCGTTCATCGGCCTGCCCTCGCACACCGTCATTCGCGCTCGCGGCACGCACACCGAGGTCCTGCGCGATGGCCACGTGACAGAAACCCACGAAGGCGACCCGCTGGCGTTCATCGAACAATATCAAGCGCGTTTCAAGGTCGCCCTGCCTCCGGGCATGCCGCGTTTCTGCGGCGGGCTGGCCGGGTATTTTGGCTATGACACCGTGCGCCACATCGAACCGCGCCTGGGCCCTGCCGTGAAGCCGTTTCCGGCGGGCATGGATGACGGCACCCCCGACATCATGCTGATGCACGTGGACGAACTGGTCATCATCGACAACCTCGCCGGTCGCACCTACCTGATGGTGTACGCCGATCCGCGTCAACCCGAGACCTATAGCCGCGCGCAGACCCGGCTGCGCGATCTGCGCGCCCGCCTGCGCCGCCCGGTGGATATCCCCTACAGCCATCCCAGCATGCTGACCGAGGAACGCCGCGATTTCAGCAAGACGGACTATCTGGCCGCCGTGCATCGCGCCAAGGAATACATCGCCGCCGGCGACCTCATGCAGGTGCAGATCGGCCAGGTCATCGCCAAGCCTTTCCGCGATTCGCCGCTGTCGCTCTATCGCGCGCTGCGTTCGCTGAATCCGTCTCCGTACATGTATTTCTGGAATTTCGGTGACTTCCAGGTGGTCGGCTCCTCGCCCGAAATCCTGGTGCGTCAGGAAAAAATCCAGGACGAGGGCGTGACCAAATCGCAAGTCACCATCCGCCCGCTGGCCGGTACGCGTAAACGCGGCGCCACGCCCGAGCAGGATCTGGCGCTGGCCGAGGAGCTGAAGGCCGACCCGAAGGAAATCGCCGAACACGTCATGCTGATCGATCTGGCGCGCAACGACGTGGGCCGCGTGGCCGAAGTTGCCTCGGTCAAGGTCACCGACACCATGACCATCGAGCGGTATTCGCACGTCATGCACCTGGTCTCTAATGTGACCGGCAACCTGCATGCCGGCATGAGCAGCATGGATGTGCTGCGCGCGGCGTTCCCCGCTGGCACGCTGACAGGCGCACCCAAGGTACGCGCCATGGAAATCATTGACGAGCTCGAGCCGGTACGCCGCGGCATCTATGGCGGTGCGGCCGGCTACCTGAGCTATGGCGGCGAAATGGATGTCGCCATCGCCATCCGCACCGGCGTGATCAAAAACGGCATGCTGTATGTGCAGGCGGCCGCCGGCATCGTCGCCGACTCGAACCCCGAAGCCGAATGGGCCGAAACCGAGGCCAAGGCGCGCGCGGTTTTGCGTGCGGCTGAACAGGTGCAACATGGGCTGGACGAACCGATCTGAGCCGAGCGCGGCCAACCAGGCATACCGAAAGCGCGTTGAATACGACTGAACCGCGTTCGACATGCCCCACTCCGGACACAGACCGAATCAGACCCGACCCACACACGCGAGGATAAGCCTCCCCCTCGCTTTTCAGAATCTCGGCGCGCCCAGGCCTACCCTTCGCGCCCTCACCGCTACAGGTGCCTCATGCTTTTGATGTTGGATAACTACGACTCCTTCACCTACAACCTGGTGCAGTATTTCGGCGAACTCGGCGAAGACGTCCGCGTCGCCCGCAATGACCAGATCACGCTGGATGAAATCGCCGCGCTGCGACCGGATCGCATCTGCGTGTCGCCAGGCCCGTGCTCGCCGGCCGAGGCCGGCGTGTCAGTACCACTCATCCAGCGCTTTGCTGGCGAAGTGCCTATTCTGGGCGTGTGCCTGGGCCATCAGGCCATCGGCGCCGCCTATGGCGGACGCATCGTGCGCGCGCAGCAGATCATGCACGGCAAAACGGTTCAGATCACCCACACCGGCACCGATATATTCACAGACCTGCCCTCCCCCTACACGGTCATCCGCTACAACTCGCTGACCATCGATCCCGCCACACTGCCCGAGTGCCTGGAAGTCACGGCCACCGCGCCGGATGGCGACATCATGGGGGTTCGTCATAAAACCTTGCCCATTTACGGCGTACAGTTCCATCCGGAATCGGTGTTGAGCGAACACGGGCACGCCATGCTGCAAAACTTTTTGAATATCTGATCCTCGGGGAATACCTTTATGTCTATCACCTGCACCGAAGCGCTCGTACGCTGCATCGAGCACCGCGAAATCTTCCACGATGAAATGCTGCACCTGATGCGCATGCTTATGCGCGGCGAGTTGTCCCCGCAGATGGCCAGCGCTCTCATCATGGGTTTGCGCGTCAAGAAAGAAACCATCGGCGAGATCACCGCGGCGGCGCAGGTCATGCGCGAATTCGCCACGCCGGTCGTCACCCCCAACCCCGAAGACCTGCTGGATATGTGCGGCACGGGCGGCGACGGCAGCCATACCTTCAACATTTCTACCGCCGCCATGTTTGTCGCGGCAGCCGCTGGCGTGCCCATCGCCAAACACGGCGGGCGCAGCGCCTCGTCGTCCTCGGGTAGCGCCGACGTGCTCGAAGCCCTGGGCGCCAACCTGGAGCTGAGCCCGGAGCAAGTCGCCGAATGCCTGCAGGCGACCGGCATTGGTTTCATGTACGCCCCCGCCCACCACAGCGCTATGAAAAACGTCGCCCCCATCCGCAAGGAACTGGGCGTACGCACGATCTTCAACATCCTGGGCCCGCTCACCAACCCGGCGGGCGCGGCCAATCAGCTGATGGGCGTATTCCACCCCGATCTGGTCGGCATCCAGGTACGCGTCTTGCAACGGCTGGGCTCGCGCCACGTGCTGATCGTGCATGGTCGTGACGGCATGGACGAGGCCTCGTTGGGCAGTGCCACCCTGGTGGGCGAACTGAAAGACGGCCAAGTCCGCGAGTACGAGATCCACCCCGAAGACTACGGCCTGGCGATGGTGTCTAATCGAGCCATCAAAGTCAGCAATCGCGAGGAATCGCGTGAGCTGGTCATCGAAGCGCTGGATAATGTCGAAGGCGTGGCGCGCGACATCGTGGCCTTTAACGCGGGGCTGGCGATTTATGCAGGCAATAAGGCCGACAATATCGGCGAAGCTCTTTCGCTGGCATTTGAAACCTTGTCTAATGGCTCGGCGCGCGCCAAGTTGGAAGAATTCTGCGCCTATACCCGGAAATTTTTGAAATGAACGACATTCTTGCGAAGATCCTGGCCGTCAAAGCCGAGGAAGTCGCCACGGCTCGCCAATTGCGCAGCGAAGCAGAACTGCTGCGCGAAGCACAGGCCCGCCAAGACGTACGAGGCTTTGCCCAGGCTATCGAAGACAAAATCGCCCAGGGTCACGCCGGGGTCATCGCCGAAGTCAAAAAAGCCTCGCCCTCCAAGGGCGTGCTGCGCGAAAACTTCGATCCGGCCGCCATCGCCGCCACCTATGCCGTGCATGGCGCAGCGTGCCTGTCGGTGCTGACGGACGTGCAGTTCTTCCAGGGTTCGCATGACAATCTGCGCCGCGCGCGCGCGGCCTGCCCGCTGCCCGTGCTGCGCAAGGACTTCATTGTCGATACCTACCAGGTGATCTCCGCCCGCGCCATGGGTGCCGACTGCGTGCTGTTGATCGTGGCGGCCTTGGCGCCCAATCAGCTGCGCGACCTGGAACAGCTGGCGATGGAACTGGGCATGGATGTGCTGGTCGAGGTGCACGATGCCGAGGAATTAGATACGGCGCTGTCGCTCAAGACCAATCTGATTGGTATCAACAACCGCAATCTGCGTACGTTCGAGACCAGCCTGCAGAACACGATCGACCTGCTGCCGCGCATCCCCCCCGGCAAGCGCGTGGTGACTGAAAGCGGCATTCTGAGCCGCGATGACGTGCAGTTGATGCGCAAGCACGACGTGCACGCGTTCCTGGTGGGCGAGGCATTCATGCGCGCCGAGGACCCGGGCGCGGAGCTGGCACGACTCATGCGCTGATCCAGCTGCGAACGCTCGCGTCTGGCGCAGCGCATTCCGGAGACCAACATGTCGCGATACTTGAAAGCCTTTACACTTCGACCGCCTGTCCTGGCGGCATTGGCGCTCGCCGGACTATTGTCGGGCTGCGCACTCGGCGACAACCCGGGCCCGCCGCATCCCGGCGCGGTCAATCCCTATAGCAATGGCGGCTTCCACGACGCCGGGCCAAACTATCCAGATACAGGGAGATGACGGCACGGCGCCACTGAGCGGCTGTATGACGTGCGCGGTCATTTGCCCCCGGACACTTCGATAAACGACCCCGTCGTATAGCCCGCCTCGTCCGAGCAGAACCACATCACGGCGCCAGCTACTTCCTCGACCGTGCCGCCGCGCTGCAGCGGGATGGAGCTGGCCAACCGATCCACGCGCCCTGGCTCGCCGCCACTGGCATGCATCTCGGTATAGATCGTTCCGGGCCGCACCCCATTCACGCGAATCTGATCAGCGGCGACTTCTTTGGACAAGCCGATCGTCAACGTGTCCATGGCGCCCTTGGAGGCCGCGTAGTCGATGTATTCGCCCGGCGAACCCAGACGTGAGGCCACTGACGAGACGTTGACGATGGAGCCGCCGCGTCCGCCATGCCGGGGCGCCATGCGTCGCACCGCTTCGCGACAGCACACCATCGCGCTCACGACGTTGGTGGTCAGGATGCGGGTCATGCGCGCCGCATCCATATCCTCCAGACGGCATTGCGTCTCCAGCACGCCCGCATTATTGATCAACGCATCGACACGCCCCAGCTCGCGGTCGACGGTTTTAAAAAGCTGCACCACCTGACCCTCGTCAGCGACATCGGCCGCCACCGCGATGGCCTGGCCACCCTCGGCCTCGATGGCGCGCACCACCTCGTCGGCCGCATCGCTGCGCTGGCGATAGTTCACGCAGACCGCATAACCGCGTCGCGCAGCCAGACGCGCTACCGCCGCGCCGATACCCCGGCTACCGCCGGTGACGATCATGACTTTCCGAGATTCAGACACGCCTTGCTCCTTGCCGTGATGCGCGCTCGCGTCCATCCGCGCAGCGCCTCAACCCCGACAGTACACCAGTTGGGCAGGATATTGAGGGCTGCTGCGGCCAAGCGCCGTGCGCACGCAGTACCATGACGTTTTTCACTCGCCTCGCACCGCCATGCAAGACACCACGCACCAGCTCTCCATGACCATCCTGATGACGCCGGATATGGCGAATTTTGCCGGGAATGTGCATGGCGGCACGATTCTGAAGTACCTTGACCAGGTGGCCTACGCCTGCGCAAGCCGTTACGCCGGCCAGTATGTCGTGACGCTGTCGGTCGATCAGGTGATGTTCCGGCAACCCATTCATGTGGGAGAGCTGGTGACCTTTCTAGCCTCGGTCAACTACACCGGCAGGACCTCGATGGAAATCGGTATCAAGGTGATCACCGAGGACATCCGCAAACAAGTCGTGCGTCACGCCAACAGCTGCTATTTCACGATGGTGGCGGTGGACGAAAACGGGCAGCCCACGCCCGTGCCGCAGCTGGAGCTGAAAACCCTGGAACAGCGCCAGCGCTACGAGGCAGCGCGCCAGCGGCGCGAATTGCGTCAAGCGATGGAACGGCACCACGAAGAGATCAAGCAGCGGGTACAAGACCCGGTGCCGGGGGCCGCGTCGTAACGCTGCCGGTGCGCCCGCATCGGGATTGGCTCGTACCGACAGCCTCCAAATGTGTCGCCCTGACACAACGAATCCGGCAAAACCGGGTT
The DNA here is from genome assembly GCF_009763235.1 of Bordetella sp. 15P40C-2. NCBI lineage: Bacteria > Pseudomonadati > Pseudomonadota > Betaproteobacteria > Burkholderiales > Alcaligenaceae > Bordetella > Bordetella sp. 15P40C-2. The sequence goes on along the minus strand of NZ_WSJA01000017.1, from coordinate 186,247 downwards.
GGGATTTTCCCTAATCAGAATGTCGGCGGTGCTTCGGGTGGTGCGACCGAGGCGCCTTGGATGCCGTGGCGCTTCATCGCCTCGGCGACAAAGCCGCTGGCTTTCACATCCTCTACAAACGCGACCAGAAATGCCGCCGCGCGCGCATCGCGCCCCTTGGGTAGACCCATGGCCTGACGGATCACCATAAAACGTCCCGGCAGCAGCCGCACGCCACCGACGCGCTGCGCATCGGCTTCCAATTGTTGTTTCACTCCCGCGGCCACCTCCAGGTTCTGCGCCAGGAACGTCTCGACGACTGCGGGCGAGCTCGGTGCGCGTACGATCTCCGCCTGCGTTAATTCACGCGTCAGGTACAAGTCATAGGCGCTGCCCTTGCCGACCACGACACGATGTCCGGCACGATCCACCTCGTCGTTTTCTCGCAGCGGCGAATCCTGCCTGACCAGGTAGGCCCCTTCGATCAGCACGTAGGGCGCGGTAAAGCGAATGCCTGCGCCACGCACGGGATCCACCGCGAAAAACCCGATGTCGGCGCTCTCCGCCGTGACGGCGTCCACCGACTTGCCCGCCGTGTCGAACACCACGAGCTCCAGTTCGAGCCCTAGCCGCCGGGCAAATTCGCGCGCCAGATCGATGGACACGCCCGCGGGTTCGCCAGCCGCATTACGTCCAGCAAGAATAGGATTACCAAGATTGATCGAAGCGCGTAGACGCCCCGTGGGCGCGAACGCCGCGCGTATTTCCGGAAGGATGTCCATCTGATGGTCGCTTTTACAAAGAGTTGACGGGCACAGCTGACGCCGTCACTGTAAACAATAAAGCGCAGCATGGGACATCACATTGTCCGCGCCGACTAATCGGGGACGTTTTCCACACGGGCAGCGCCGTCGCGACAACGCGATATTCAGGCGCCGGATCCCTATAAAAGCAGGCTTTGCGCACAGCGTATTGGGCCAGATAGGGACATACCCGAAGGTTCAATACTTAGAGGATTCACCAACAGAAATCCCTAGTACATCGTGATACGATCCACCCCGACTTGGACTTTGCGTGCTGGTGGCGCGCGACATGTCCGGACGCTTGTGCACCCGAATATGGCTCGAATTGCCGCGCCATATTTTTTTTGTTCTGGTCCAAGCTGCTTGCGTCCTTAGACATTGCGTTGCCACTAACCGTGCCGAAGCAGTAGGCATGACACAATACGGAGACCTTCTATGCAGCTAAGGAATAAGCAAGATTTCTGGGCAGGAGCGATGTTTACGCTGCTGGGCCTGGGTTTTGCGTTCATCGCCACTCAGTATCAAATGGGAACGTCTGCCCGCATGGGCCCAGGCTATTTCCCCTTCTGGCTAGGCATCTGTCTGGCCGTACTGGGCGCGGTCGTCGCGCTGGGCGCCATGTCGCCCAAGGCCACCAAGACCACGGTGGATCGCTTCGACTTCAAAATCCTGTTCATCATTATCGGCTCCGTCATTCTGTTCGGCGCCTTGCTGCGGCCGCTCGGTCTGTATCTCTCGCTGTTCCTGCTCGTCATGGCCAGCAGTGTGGCCAGCTACGAGTACAGCTTCCGCGTCGCGCTGGTCAACGCCATCTTCCTGGTGGTGTTCTGCTGGCTGGCGTTCATCAAGGGCTTGGGATTGATTTTCCCGCTATGGCCGTCGTTTCTGGGCATGAACTAAAACACACGGGGAAGAGAGACAATCATGGAATTGATGGAACACTTGGCGCTCGGTTTTTCCGTAGCGTTCACGCCTGAGAACCTGCTGTACGCCTTGCTGGGCTGCATTCTGGGCACCCTGGTCGGCGTATTGCCTGGCTTGGGGCCCGTGCCCACCATCGCGATGCTGCTGCCGATCACCTATGTGCTGCCGCCGGTGGCTGGCCTGATCATGCTGGCCGGGATTTACTACGGTACGCAGTATGGCGGCTCCACCACCGCGATTCTGGTTAACCTGCCAGGCGAAACCTCAGCGGTGGTGACCGTGCTCGACGGTCACCAGATGGCACGTAATGGCCGTGCGGGCGCGGCGCTGTCGCTGGCGGCTATCGGGTCGTTCTTTGCCGGTTGCGTGGCCACGCTGCTGATCGCCGCGTTCGCGCCTCCGCTGTCGGAAATCGCCTTCAAGTTCGGTCCCGCCGAATACTTCTCGCTGATGACCCTGGGTCTGATCGGTGCCGTGGTGCTGGCCTCGGGTTCGCTGCCCAAGGCAATCTGCATGATTCTGCTGGGCCTGCTGCTGGGCATGGTGGGTACCGACGTGAACTCGGGCGTGGCGCGCTATGACTTCGGCATCCCCGAGCTGCAAGACGGTATCGACTTCGCCATCGTGGCCATGGGCGTGTTTGGTTTCGCAGAGATCCTGTCGAACCTGGAGCAAAAAGAAAACCGCGTCCAGCTCGAAGACAAGATCGGCTCGCTTTACCCCAACAAGCAGGAAATCCGTGAAGCGGTCCCGGCCATCGTTCGCGGCACGGCGCTGGGCTCGGTTCTGGGTATCCTGCCCGGCGGCGGTTCTGTGCTGTCGGCGTTCGCCTCCTACACCCTGGAAAAGAAACTGTCCAAGGAACCGGAACGCTTCGGTAAAGGCCACCCCGCAGGTCTGGCTGGTCCCGAATCGGCCAACAACGCCGGCGCACAGGCTTCGTTTATCCCGCTCTTGACCTTGGGTATCCCGGGTAACGCCGTGATGGCGCTGATGGTGGGCGCGATGACGATCCACAACATTCAGCCCGGCCCGCAGGTCATGACCAGCCACCCGGAACTGTTCTGGGGTCTGATCGCCTCCATGTGGATCGGTAACCTGATGCTGGTGGTGCTCAACCTGCCGCTGATCGGCGTTTGGGTCAAGCTGCTGAAAGTGCCTTATCGCATCCTGTTCCCGGCCATTCTGGTGTTCTGCACGATCGGCGTGTACTCGTTGAACTACAACGTGTTCGATATCTACGTCACCGCGATCTTCGGCATCATCGGCTATATCTGGGCCAAGCTGAAGTGCGAAGGCGCCCCGCTGCTGCTGGGTCTGGTGCTGGGACCCATGATGGAAGAAAACTTCCGTCGTGCCCTGCTGCTGTCGCGCGGCGATTTCACGACGTTTGTGACGCGGCCATTGTCGGCCTCGTTGCTGGGTGCGGCGTTGATCCTTGTCGTGCTCGTGGCCCTGCCGTCGATTCGCAAGAAGCGTCAGGAAGCCTTCGTCGAAGAAGACTGATGCATCGAGGGCAGCGCGGGGTTCGCCCCGGGTTGCCCCGGTCACGGCATTGCGATGACCGGTCGCTTGAATCGGTGAACAAAAAGGCCTGGGATGTCACATCCCAGGCCTTTTCTATTTGATACTGCCACGGGGTCGGCGCGTGGCACCGACCCTGCAGTCCCGGCGATCAGCGCGGCGTCAGCGGTGCCGGCGCGGTGGGAGATGCCGGGTTCGGCACGTTGGGCGCGGACGATCCGTTGGGCTGCGCGGCAGAAGCTTGATCACCGCGGATCTTGGCCGCAATTTCGGATGCCGCCTGGGCCGAGGGCACACCAAAGGCCAATACACCCCGATTGAGCGTCTCGGCGATGCGCGGCGCGGCCACCAGTTCGCGATCAATCACCAGGGCCAGCATATTGCCGACGTTCTGGTTGCTCACATCGTTGAGCTTGCGCGCACCGCCTTCGGTAAAGCGCAGGCCCACATAGTTTTGTCCATCACGATCAACCAGCGCCGCCGCCTCGCTCAGATCCGCACGCGTGAGCGCGGGCTGACGCTCCAGGAACAGCGAGCCGTCCGGCACCTTGATTTCCATCAGACCAGGAGCCGAAGCGGTACGGGCCACATAAAACTCAACCGAGGAAGCCGTCACCGCCTGACCTTGCGCCTGCGTCGACTGCGCCGCTTCGTCGGTCTTGGCCGTTTGCTTGGGCGAGGTCTGGCAGCCTGCGAGCGCGAACGTGAGTACGGCCACAGCGGGCGCTAACTTGCGCATAGTGAATTGCATGGTGATTATTCCTTTTTGATTGATACAAGGGTACTGCGGATCAGCGCCCCGCCTGAGTTCCAATTTACAAAAAGTGTAGCGGGCTGGCGAGGGTCACAATAGTTTCATCCGTGTGCAGTTGTAAACCGTAAGGACAAACGACATCCCTTTAGCAGTCTATACTCATTCCCACGCAGGGGTACTCGTCGCGCAGTGATGGCGACGTGTTGAGAGAGTCCCTTCGTACCAGTACGGATAATGCCGATGCTGGGAGCGTCTTCCAATGCCACGCCGGCGGGTTCGCCCTGCCCGGTCACGCCTGGAATTCCCCCCGTTCGGCTCCAACGTCTTTTTGGAGCATTCAATGAACCCCTCCCCGAAGTTCGTCGCGGCCACAGCGGCCGTCGATGCAGCAGTCACTGTCCCTTTTCCCCAATCACGCAAGGTCTACGTCACGGGCTCGCGCGCGGACATACGCGTGCCGTTTCGGGAAATCGCGCAAAGCCCGGCACCTGCCCAGTATGGCGGCACACAACATCCCCCGCTGACGGCCTACGACACCAGCGGCCCCTACACGGACCCCGAGGCGAAGATCGATATCCAACAAGGCCTGCCCGCGCTGCGCGAGCCCTGGATTGCCGATCGGGACGACACCGAACGACTGCAAGGCCCCACCAGCGCCTATGGCCGCGCCCGGCTCGAGGATATCGCCACCTCGGCCATGCGCTTTATCGCGCAGCGCCCGCCACGGCGCGCGCGGCACGGACATAACGTCACGCAAATGCACTATGCGCGGCGCGGTATCGTGACGCCCGAGATGGAGTTCGTGGCCTTGCGCGAAAACCTGCGCCGTGAGCACGATCTGGAGGCGCTTCGCGCGACCGGCCCGCAAGGCGAAAAACTCGCGCAGAGGCTGGCACGGCAACATCCGGGGCAGTCGTTTGGCGCGGCATTGCCCGCCGTGATCACGCCCGAGTTCGTGCGCGATGAAGTCGCACGTGGGCGGGCCATTATTCCCGCCAACGTGAACCACCCGGAACTCGAACCGATGATCATCGGGCGCAATTTTCTGGTCAAGGTCAATGCCAACATCGGCAACTCGGCCGTGAGTTCCGGCGTGGGCGAGGAAGTCGAGAAAATGACCTGGGCGACCCGCTGGGGCGCCGATACGGTGATGGATCTTTCCACCGGCAAACACATTCATGAGACGCGTGAATGGATCATCCGCAATTCACCGGTGCCCATTGGGACGGTACCTATTTATCAGGCGCTGGAAAAGGTCGGCGGTAAAGCCGAAGAACTCAGCTGGGAGATCTTTCGCGATACGCTGATCGAACAGGCTGAACAGGGCGTGGACTATTTCACCATCCATGCCGGCGTACGACTGCCGTTTATTCCATTGACCACGGATCGCCTCACCGGAATCGTGTCGCGCGGCGGGGCCATCATGGCGCAATGGTGTCTCGCCCATCACCGAGAGAGCTTTTTGTACGAGCACTTCGAAGACATCTGCGAGATCATGAAAGCTTACGACGTCAGCTTTTCGCTTGGCGATGGCCTGCGTCCTGGCTCTGGCTATGATGCCAATGACGCCGCGCAATTCGCGGAGCTAAAGACCCTGGGCGAACTCGCACAGGTCGCGTGGAAACACGATGTACAGGTGATGATCGAAGGCCCCGGCCATGTGCCGATGCACTTGATCCAGGAAAACATGACGCTGCAGCTCGAGCATTGTCATGAGGCGCCTTTCTATACGCTGGGGCCGCTGACCACGGACATTGCCCCCGGCTACGACCACATCACCTCAGGCATCGGCGCGGCGATGATCGCGTGGTATGGCACGGCCATGCTTTGCTATGTCACGCCCAAGGAACATCTGGGGCTACCCAACAAGCAAGACGTCAAGGACGGACTGATCACCTACAAGATCGCCGCCCATGCCGCCGATCTCGCGAAGGGACACCCCGGATCTGCGATGCGCGATAACGCGCTTTCGAAAGCGCGATACGAGTTCCGTTGGGAGGATCAATTCAACCTCAGCCTGGACCCCGATACCGCGCGCAAGTTTCATGACGAGACCTTGCCCAAGGACTCGATGAAGACGGCGCAATTCTGCTCGATGTGTGGTCCTCAGTTCTGCAGCATGAAGATCACGCAGAACGTGCGCGATGATGCCAGCGCCCCGCAGCCCATCCAGAGCGATGCGATCATCGCGGAGGTCAGCGTTCCGGCGCCATCGCCGGCCGCGTTGCAGCAACCGATCTTGTTTGAATCGAAGCGACGTTGATCAAAGGGTGGCGTCAGGGTGACGCCACCATGCATGGCGCGCGAGCATAGACCGCGCGCATCTGACCCTGGTGTTCACCCGCGCGCGCTCATACGGTGCCTATGCACCTGCTGAGTGCGTCAACTCCAATCGGCCCATCGTTGACGCACTCACCCTTACAGCAGCTTGCCCGGATTCAGGATCCCAGCGGGATCGAACAGCCGCTTGATATCGCGCATCAAACGCAGCTCCAGCGGGTCCTTGCTATGCAGGAAGTGATCGCGCTTGAGCTGGCCGATCCCATGCTCGGCGCTGATGCTGCCGCCATAGCGATTGACCTCATCCAGCACGATATCGGTTACGGCATCGCCCTGCTGCTGCGCCCACTCGCGCGGCGCGCCCGCCGGACGCGACAAGTTGTAGTGCAGATTGCCGTCGCCGAAATGGCCAAAGATAAACGGACGGATATCGGGATACGCCTCGCGCACGCGCTTTTCGGCCGACTCCATGAAGGCGGGGATCTGTTCGATAGGCAGCGAGATATCGTGCTTTAAATGCGGACCGTCCGCACGCTGCGCCTCGGAGATTTCTTCACGCAGCTTCCACAGCGCTTGCAGCTGCGCCATCGAGGTCGATACCGCCGCATCCAGGCACAGTTCGCGTTCGAGCGCCGCACCCATCACGTTTTCCAACAATGCATTCAACGCGTCTTCGTCGGCGGTGTCGGCCAGCTCCATCAACACATAGCCGGGATAACGCTGTGCGAACGGCTCCTGCACGCCTTGCGCATGTGCGAGCACGAGGTCCACGCAGTCGCCGGTGAAAAACTCATAGGCTTGCAGACGTGGGCCGCACTGATCGTTGACGAGTTCAGCGAGTTCCAATGCCTGCTGCGGCGATTGCACCGCGGCCAACACGACAGACCGTACGCTATTGCGGGGGAAGAGCCGCAACGCCACCGCCGTGATGACGCCCAAGGTGCCTTCGGCGCCGATTAATAACTGCTTCAGATCGTAGCCGGTGTTGTCCTTGCGTAGGGTGCGCAGGCCGTGAAAAATCTCGCCCGTTGGCAACACGGCCTCGATGCCCAAGACCAGCTCGCGCGTCATGCCATAGCGCACCACGTTCACACCGCCCGCATTGGTGGAGACGTTGCCGCCGATCTGACATGAATCCTCGGCGGCGAGGCTCAACGGCAGCATACGGTTGGCCTCCTCCGCCACGCGCCGCAGATTGCCGAGTATGCACCCTGCCTCTGCCACCAGCGTATTGGCGATCGTGTCGACAGAACGCACCTTGTTCATGCGATCCAACGACAGCACGACGTTGGCCGGCGCGCCGTCGGGCGTCGCGCCACCGCAAAGGCCAGTATTGCCCCCACGTGGCACGACCGGCACCCCCGCCTGCTGACAAAGCGCCAGACACTTGGCGACCTCTTCCGTGGTGCGAGGGCGCACGACGGCCTGCGCCTGACCCTTGTACAGGCCACGCCAGTCGGTTAACCACGGCTCGATGTCATCAGGCGCGGTGAATACGGTGTCTGGCCCCAACGCCTCGATCAGGCGCTGCGAGAAATCGGAAGTCGTCATGGTGTCTGTCCGGTAGATAAAGATGTAGCCTCGGTCGAGTGGCCAGATGCGCCGTCCACCTCGGAAAGATTCAATGCGAGCCGAGCCGCGGCGCGCCGCAAATGCCGCCGCGCCGCCTGCCGGGCCAACGCCGCATCGCCCGCGACGATGGCCTGATGCACGGCGACGTGTTCTTGATGGACCTCGTCCACGCTTGCCGATGGATGCTGCAGCGTGTTTTCGCGCGCCATGCGCACGGCGGCTCGTACCTGCAGATTCAAATACTGCAGCAGCTGCTGGTAGTAGGCGTTATGCGTGGCCACGGCAATCGCGGCATGAAACGCGATGTCGTGCTCGACCGCGAGCTCGGGATGATGCAAATGCTGCTCGAGCAAAGTCAGGCAGCGCTGCATTTCGGCCAGATCCGCGGCATCGCGCCGCAACGCCGCTAACGCCGCCGCGCTGCCTTCGAGCTCCATCCGCAACTCGAACACATCGGCCAGTTGCTGCCGTGTCAACAAGCTGCGCCCAGGCACCTGAAAACCGCCGCTGGCCGTACGCGCAATCACCGTGCAACCCGCACCCTGTCGGCTCGCCACCAGGCCCTGCGCGCGCAGCCGCTCCGTCGCTTCGCGGATCACGGCGGCACTGACGCCATAGCGCTGGGCGAGCGCTTTGCCGGTCGGAAGCTTCCCGCCCACGGGATGCACGCCAGCGGCGATCTCTGCCGCCAGTTGGCTCGCTACCTGCTCGGTGAGGGTTGTGGATTTCGTCAGCATCCAACGATTGTAGAAGAATTTTCAGGTTATCTGAAAACTTTGTGAAGCACAGGTGGTGCAAGTCTGCGTGTTGGGCGCGGGTGGGCAGCGTGGCCAGGCCGAGCCGTATAACGCCGCGGTGCTGGTGCTTGTGGTGGATTTGGTATGTGTTTGCGTGGGCCAGTCAGGCTAGACCCACAATGATGCTAAAGCGCACGATCCGCGCTCACGCGGCCACCGCGTGATGTTCCCGATCCTTGCACACCTCGCACTCTGGATCGCGGCGCACGTTCACGCTACGCCAATGCATCGTGCGCACATCCAGCCACAGCAGCCGGCCAGACAGGCTCTCACCGATACCGGCCAGCAGCTTCAACGCTTCGGCCGCCTGCATGGCGCCGATGATGCCAACCAGCGGCGCGAAAACCCCGGTCGTGGCGCAGTTAACGGCCTCGACATCATCCGCTTCGGGAAACAAACAGTGATAGCACGGCGCGTCATCATTGCGCAGGTCGTACACGCTCACCTGCCCGTCGAACCGGATCGCCGCGCCGGACACGAGCGGCTTGCGATGATGCACACAGGCGCGATTGATGGCGTGCCGGGTCTTGAAGTTATCCGTGCAGTCGAGCACCAGATCGGCTGCAGCGACGGCCTCGTCCAACTTCACACCGTCCAGCCGCTCCACGCGCGCGGTCACGTGGGTTTCGGGATTGAACGCGGCCAGCATGTCGCGCCCCGATTCGGCCTTGGGCCGGCCCACGCTCGATTCCACATGCAGGATCTGGCGTTGCAGGTTGCTCAGCTCGACAATGTCATCGTCGGCCAGCGTGATATCGCCCACGCCGGCGGTAGTCAGATAGAGCGCGGCAGGCGAACCCAGGCCCCCTGCCCCGACCACCAGCACCCGGGCGGAGAGAAAGCGTTCCTGCCCCTCGATGCCCAGCTCGTCCAAAAGGATATGCCGGGCGTATCGGAGTAACTGTTGGTCGTTCATTTGCTCAACCGCCGGTCGATCATTTCTTCTGAGCCGGCTCCACGCCATTGGGCGTGATGGTCTTGCGTTCGGTTTCGCCGCTAAGCGTCGGCTTGGCATTGGCCTGCGCCTGCGCGCGGGCCGAGCCCTTTTGCACGGGTTTGCCAGCCAGCAGATTCAGTGCTTGTTGCAGCTGGAAGTCATCCTTGCCACCAAATTCAAAGACTTTGCCGGCTGGGGGCGGCGGCACATCCTCGTCCAACATCGATTTCACTTCTTCGGCCTGACTATTGGACAGGTGACGCTGCAGGTCGGCTTCACGCGGCAGGCGGAACAAATCGCCTTCGGCCGTGTCGGCGACCACATAGTCCGGTTCGATGCCGGTAGCCTGAATCGAACGGCCCTTAGGCGTGAAATAACGCGAGGTGGTGAGTTTCACGCCGGTGTCCTGACTCAGTGGCAGGATGATTTGCACCGAGCCCTTGCCAAACGTGCGGTTGCCCAAGACCTTGGCGCGCTTATAGTCTTGCAGCGCGCCCGCCACGATTTCGGAAGCCGAGGCCGAGCCTACGTTGACCAGCACCACCATCGGCACGGTCTTCACCCATGCGGGCAGACCGGCCAGATAGTTGCCCTCGCCGCGCGAGTATTCGGCGGGCGTTGCCATGTACTTGTGTTTGGAATCCGGCGTGCGGCCATCGGTGGACACGATCAACACATCCGGCGGCAGGAACGCGGCCGCCACACCGATAGCGCTGGTCAAGAGGCCACCCGGGTCATTGCGCAGATCCAGGATCAGGCCCTTGGGCGCGCCCTTGGCCCCAAGTTCCTTCAGATGGCGAGCGAGATCGGAGCCCGTTTTTTCCTGGAACTGAGCGATGCGCACATAGCCAACGTCGCCATCGAGCATCTTGCTGCGCACGCTGCGCACCTTGATGACGTCGCGCACGATCTTGACCACGATGGGCTGCGGATTGTCGGCGCGCATCAGCGTGAGTGTGATGGGCGTTTTAGGCGCGCCGCGCATGAGCTTGACCGCTTCGTTCAACGCCATCCCCTTGGTGGGGGTGTCGTCGATCTTGATGATCAAGTCGCCCGCCATCACGCCCGCGCGCGCAGCCGGGGTGTCTTCGATGGGCGAGATGACTTTGACAAAGCCGTCTTCGGATCCGACCTCTATGCCCAGGCCGCCGAATTCGCCTTGCGTCGTGCTCTGCATATCGCGGAAGGCATCGGCATCCAGATACGCCGAGTGTGGGTCCAAGTTGGACACCATGCCCGAGATCGCATTGTCGATGAGCGTCTTGTCATCGACCGCCTCGACGTAGTTGTTCTTGATCGCGGCGAAAACATTGCTCAGTTGCCGCAACTCATCCAACGGCAATGGGCTGCCCCGTTGCGCGATGGCGGACACGCCCACACTGAGCAGGACGCCCGCTACCACGCCGATAGCTATCAAACCGAAACCACGAAACTTGCGAGTGCTCATGCACACTTCCTGATGTTGAGCCGGATTTAAAGAGCCAACCATTGGGTTGGATCGACCGGAGTGCCTCGATATCGAATTTCAAAGTATAGGCCCGATTCCACCTGTCCGCCGGTGGAGCCCACTGTGGCGATGGTGTCGCCCGCCGCAATGGTGTCGCCCACCTGCTTGAGCAGGCTCTGGTTGTAGGCATATACCGTCATATATTGTTTGCCGTGATCGATGATGATCAGGTTACCAAAGCCGCGCAACCAATTGGCATAAACCACGGTGCCGGGCGCCACGGCCTTGACTGGCGTGCCGGCCGATGTGCGCAACACGATGCCGCGCCAAACGCCGCCATCCGGACGATCCACGCCAAATCGGCCTTGTACCGCGCCGCGCACGGGCGGCGTCATGCCATGCCGAAGGCCACCTCCGGTGACAGGCGGTGGTGGCGCAGTGCGGGCCACGGGCGGCGGGCGACGCTCGGCTTCCGTATCCCCAGCGCTGGTCTCGCTGCGCGCGTCATCGTCTGCCGCGGTCGCCCGGCTTGGGGACGTGCGGGTCGAGGACGCGCTCGATGTGGCGGCTGGGGCCGGCGTAGGCGCGGTGCGCACCTCGCCAGAACTGACGGGACGCAAATCGCCGAAATCTCCGAGGGCCACGTTGCCGCGCGCGCGGGCTTGGCGCTCCTGCTCGCGTGCGGCTTCGACTTGCTCGCGTGCCAAGGCGGCGGCACGCTCGGCTTTTTCGCGCTCGGCCTGCGCGGCGGCACGAGCCTGTTCAGTCTTGGCCGCGAGCGCGGCGCGTTCGGCTTCAGCCTGCGCTTTCGCGGCGGCCGCGGCACGGGCGGCGGCGGCCTGACGTTCGGCCTCGGCCTTGATGCGGGCTTCTTCGGCAAGCCGCGCCTGCTCGGCCCGCCGCACGGCTTCGGCACGCAAACGGGCCTCTTCGGCGCGCTTGGCGGCGGCGGCTTGCTCGGCAATGGCTTTTTCCAGATCGACGATCAGCGTGGACAAGCGGCTGTCGTCGCGACCCAGCTTGCGCGCCTCGGCCCGCTGCGCGGCGATCTGCCCTTCCAGTTCGGCGACCAGGGTGGCGTGCTCGGACTGCTGTTTGACGAGCTCGGCCTTTTGTTTGGAGGTCTCTTCGACCGTACGCGCGAGGTCCGCGCGGCGCGACTCCGCGCGCTGTTGTAGCGACGCCAGGCGCTCCAGATCGGCGCGCAGGCTCTGGACGGCCTCGGCGCGGGCGCGCGATACATAGCCCAGGTAACCGAGGTTGCGACCCAATTGTTGAGGATCATCGCCCGATAGCAGCGCGGTCCACGGCGACAAGCCGCTCGCGTATTGCGTGCGCAGCTGATCGCTTAATTCGCCGCGGCGCTGCTGCAAGGCTTGCTGCTGCGACTGGATTTGTTTTTCCAGGCTGAGCAGATCGTCTTCGGCCCGATCCTGTTCAGCCTGCAATTCCCTCAAGCGGCGATTGATGCGCGAGATCGAGAGCTCGGAGGCCTTGAGCGAATCCACGGCTTCGCTGCGCGCGGCCTCGCGGTCCTCCAGCGATTTATGGAGCGCGTCGATCCGATCGCGCAAGGCCGCTTGCTGCCGTTCGGCTTCGGACTGGCGAATTGCCAGATCCGAGGGCGCCGCGATGCCCGGCAGTGGGGCCGAGCCCAACACCATCGCCAACAGCAAACCGGCCATCCACCGCATCTATCAGTCCTTTTTCGCCTTGCCCTGGGCAGCCACGGCCGCCATCGCGGCTTCGATTTCCGCGGCATCGCCCAGATAGTAATGGCGGATCGGGCGCAGGTCTGCATCCAATTCGTACACGAGGGGCTGACCGGTCGGGATGTTCAGGCCCACGATGTCCTCATCGGAGATATTGTCCAGGTGCTTGATCAGCGCGCGCAGGCTGTTGCCGTGCGCGGCGACCAGCACGCGGCGTCCGGCGCGGATGGCCGGGGCGATGGACTCGTTCCAGAACGGCAGCACACGCGCGACGGTGTCTTGCAGGCACTCGGTAGCAGGCAGCTGATCGGCCGGGATCTTGGCGTAGCGCTTGTCGAAACGCGGGTGACGTTCATCGTCCAGCGCCAGGGGGTCCGGGGCGATGGCGTACGCACGGCGCCAGATCAGGACTTGCTCGTCGCCATACTTCGCGGCGGTTTCGGATTTGTTCAGGCCTTGCAGATTGCCGTAGTGGCGCTCGTTCAGACGCCAGCTATTGCCCACCGGGGTGTACATCGCGTCCATGGCATCCAGCGTGATCCACAGCGTGCGGATGGCGCGCTTGAGGACGGAGGTAAAGGCCACATCGAACTCGAAGCCTTCCTTCTTGAGCAGCTCACCGGCTTTGCGGGCCTGCTCGCGGCCGGTGTCCGTCAGGTCGACGTCGGTCCAGCCGGTAAAACGGTTTTCAAGGTTCCATTGGCTTTCGCCGTGACGCATCAAAACGAGTTTGTACATGGTTTTTGGCCACCCAAAGGCAGGCTCGTGGTTAATGAATGCGCTCATTTTATAATTGAGCGATTTGCTCCTGGTTTTTCCCGTCGCCAACCGGGGTCCGGCGCGCGCCTATGGCGCTTTGCCGTGAACCCAGTATGATGCGGGTCCCGATCAGGCTCGCCGTTTCCGACGAGTGCTGCGTATTGTGCTAGCTCGTCTCCCTTTGAGGAACCTCTGTGGATCTTCTGCAATTCTTGGTAGCTAAAGAAAACATTTTCATCGTCGCGGTCGCCGTGGTCTCCGGCGTGCTGTTGGCGTTCCCGTCGCTGCGTAAAGGCCGTGGCGGCAAGGGCCTGTCCACGGCCGAAGCCATTCAGCTGATCAACCAACGCCAAGGGGTTTGGGTCGATGTGCGCCCCGCCGAACAATTCCGCGCCGGACATATCGCACAGGCACGCAGCTTGCCAGCTGCCGAAATCGAGCAAAAAGCCAGCGCGCTGCCGAAAAACAAGCCGCTATTGCTCGTTTGCGAAACGGGCCGCGATTCCAATCGCATTGCTGCTCGTCTGCGCGCCCTGGGCTTTGCCGACGTCTCTGTTCTCGAAGGCGGCATGCGTGCCTGGACCGGAGCCGGCCTGCCCGTCACCCAGAAACCTTAAGGAGCCTCGCATGACCAAAGTCGTGATGTATGCCAAGGATTACTGCCCCTACTGCTCGCGCGCCAAGGCCTTGCTGACCGAACGCGGCGTGACGGACCTGGAGATCATCCACATCGATCAGGATCCCGCCCAGCGCGACGTCATGATCGAGCGCACCGGTCGCCGCACCGTGCCGCAGATCTTTATCGGCGAAAAACATGTGGGTGGCTGCGATGACCTCATCGCGCTGGACCGCTCGGGTGGCCTCGTGCCCCTGCTCAACGGCTGACGGCCCGCGCCGAAAGCCTTTCTATTTGCTCACTCCTAACCGGAATTACTCATGGCTGAACAGGATCAAAACACCCAGCAGACAGGCGAACAAGCCCCTGCGTTCAACATGCAGCGCGTCTACCTGAAAGACCTGTCTGTGGAAATGCCCAACGCCCCGCACGTGTTCCTGGAACAAGAACAGCCGCAAGTCGAGGTCAGCATCAACGTGGGCGGTCAGCGTCTGGCCGAAACGATTTTCGAATCGACCGTGACCGCCACCGTCACCACCCGCGTCAACGACAAGGTCATGTACCTGGTCGAAGGCACGCAAGCCGGTATCTTTGAACTGGCCAACATCCCGGCCGAGCAAATGGATCCGCTGTTGGGCATCGTGTGCCCGACCATGCTGTATCCCTACCTGCGCGCCAACATCGCCGATGCGATCACGCGCACCTCGCTGCCCGCCCTGCACCTGGCCGAAGTGAACTTCCAGGCCTTGTACGAGCAGCGCATCGCCGAGCTGGCGCAGCAGCAGCAACAACAAGGCAACGCCAACGGCGCGGATTCGGGCATCATCCTGCCCCCGGGCGCAACTCGCCAATAATCCCGCTGTCGCCATGACCCCGCCGTCTGTTCCTCTGAACATCGCCGTTCTCGGTGCGGGCAGCTGGGGCACGGCGCTGGCCGCCGCGGCCAGCCGCCGCCATCTGACTACCCTGTGGGCGCGTGACGCCGCACAGGCGCAGGCAATGGCGCAATCGCACGAAAACGCGCGCTATCTCCCCGATATCGCCTTGCCCGGTTCGTTGGCAATCACGCACGAGCTGGACGCGGCTCTTGCGCCGCTGGCCGCCGCGCCCGAGCAATCGCTGATCATCCTCGGTGTGCCCGTGGCCGGCCTCGATAGTATCTGCCGCGAACTGGCCAACCGCTTAACCGCGCTGAATTTACACAACGTCCCGGTCGTCTGGACCTGTAAGGGGTTCGAGGCCGAAACGGCCCGCCTTCCGCATGAAATGGTGGTGGAGACCTTGGGCCACGCCGGCATCCCGGGCGGCGTCTTGTCAGGGCCGTCCTTCGCACGCGAAGTCGCGCAAGGTCTGCCCGTGGCGCTGACTGTCGCCAGCGTCCATGAAAATGTCCGACTTGCCACCACCACGGCTTTGCATGGCGGCGCCGTACGCGTGTATTCCAGCACGGACATCGTCGGCGTCGAACTCGGCGGCGCGCTGAAAAACGTCATCGCCGTGGCTTGCGGCATTGCCGACGGCCTGGCGCTGGGCACCAACGCCCGTGCCGCGCTGATCACGCGCGGCCTGGCAGAAATGAGCCGATTCGGCGTGGCGCTAGGCGCTCAACCCGAAACCTTTGCCGGCCTGACCGGCTTGGGCGATTTAGTTCTGACCGCGACCGGCGAACTCTCGCGCAATCGGCGCGTGGGGCTGGAAATCGGCGCCGGACGCAAGCTCGCCGACATCCTCGCCAGTGGCATGACTGCCGAGGGGGTGCGCTGCGCGCGCGCCGCCCTGCAGCGTGCCCAGTCGCTCGGCGTCGAGCTGCCCATCACCGAGGCCGTCTGCGCCGTGCTGTTCGACGGCGTCGCTCCTGTTACCGCCGTCTCTGCGCTCCTGGCGCGCGAAGCCCGCCTGGAAACCTGATTCCCGATGCACACGCGCGACCGCGAGTGCGCTACGCTTCTTTACCCCTCTATCGACTAGAAAGAGTCCAACATGTCCATCGCCCGATCATCACGTATCGGTGCCGCGTTGCGCGGCCTCGTTTTCCTCTTGGGCGCCGCGCTGGTGCCCGCCGCCGCGCAGGCGGAATGGCCCGAGCGCCCCATTCACGTGGTCGTGCCCTACCCGCCCGGTTCCTCTCCGGACCTGCTCGCGCGCACCATCGCCGACCCCCTGTCAAAGGCCCTGGGTCAACCCATCGTCGTGGATAACAAGCCGGGCGCAGGCGGCAACATCGGCACCCGCATGGTCGCCAAGGGCACGCCGGATGGCTACACGCTCGTCTACACCATCAATGGCCCGCTCGTCACCGCGCCCGAGCTGTACAAAAACACGCTGGGCTACGACCCGCTGACGGATTTGCAGCCCATCACCCTGGTTGCCACCAGCCCCAACGTGCTGACGGTGCCGGCAGCGCTACCCGTCGAGAACGTGGAGGACTTCGTCAAACTCGCCCGCGAACGTCAAGGCGCGCTGAACTATGGCTCGGTCGGACCTGGCAGTTCCGCCCACCTGGCCATGGAAATGTTCAAAAGCGAGGCCGGCATCGAGCTGGAGCAAATCCCCTATTCCGGTTTCCCGCAAGTGATCAGCGCCATCATCGCCGGCGACGTGCAAGCAGGCTTCATGGTCCCCGCGATTGCCATGCCCCAAGTGCAAAGCGGTAAAGTGAAAGCCCTGGCCATCACCAGCCTGGAACCCAGCCCCTCGCTGCCCGGCATCCCGACGATGGACAAGCAAGGGTATCCCGGCTTTGAAGCCATCTCGTGGAACGCGATCCTGGCCCCGGCCGGCACACCCGCGCCCATTGTGGAGCGCTTGAATCGCGAACTGGCGCAGATCATTAACAGCGACACCGTGCGCGAGCAGCTGGCCAAGCAATACTTCACCGCCGCGCCGTCCACGCCGGCCGAGCTGACCGAACGTATTCGCAAGGATCAGGCAAACTGGAATGCGGTGATCAAGCGCTTGGGCTTGTCGCTGGATTGATCGCTGATTCGGGGCGTCCGCTCAGACGCCCCCGGCATAGCCGTTCTGCCGCCAAGCTTCGAACACCGTGATCGCCACGGCGTTCGATAGATTCAGACTGCGCTGCCCGGGCCGCATCGGCAAACGGATGCGCTCGTCCTCGCCGAACGTGGCCAGCTGTTCGGCCGATAAACCGGCAGTCTCCCGGCCGAACACAAATACATCGCCGGGCGTAAACGCCACCTCGGCCACCGTGCGGTGCGCGCGGGTGGTCAGGGCGAAACACCGATCTCGCGGAGCACCGGTCGCGGCCAAGGCCTCGTCGAGCGAGTCATGGACCTGCACCGGCTGCCACTCGTGATAGTCCAGTCCCGCGCGCTTTAACCGCGCGTCATCCAAATCGAATCCCAGTGGCCGCACCAGATGCAGCTGGGCGCCCGTGTTGGCGCACAAACGGATGACGTTGCCGGTATTCGGCGGAATTTCGGGGCAGACAAGTACGACGTGGAACATGAATTTCATCCTGGCGCAGCCGCCCATGCGGCGCGCGAAGCCGTTATTTTGCCAGGGACCGGCGCCTGGCGCCCTTGGCCAGCACCACGTACCCCAAAGTGATCTTTACCGCTTTGCGAAGATACTGCCACTATTGGTGTGCGGCAGCCTCGACCCTAGCTGTCTGTGGCTGACGCCAGGGCGTGCGCGCCGCCACCAGGACCACGACACGCGCGGCCCCCGCGCTTAGCAATGCCGCGGACGCCGCATTGACCGTCGCTCCCGTCGTCATGACGTCATCGACCAAGCCCACAGACCAGCCGTCCAGACGCCCCACCGTCTCGAACAGGCCTTGCGCCGCCAAATGCCGCGCGGCGCGGCCACTGTAAGCCTGACGCGGCCCCTCGCGTCGGCGACGCAATACATCCCGTCGCACCGGCAGGTGAAGTTCAGCGCCAAGACTCGTCGCCAATTCGCCAGCGGGGTTAAATCCGCGCCGGCGCAATGATGCTGCGCTGGAAGGTATGGGCACTAGAACGGTAGCTGAAGCGGATATAGGTCCTTGCCGTGGGCTCAAGCCGCCCGCCCGTGCCACGGCCTGCGCAAGCAAATGGGCAAGCGTAGTGCTCAGGCCGAAACGATGCTCGGTTTTATACCGCGCGATCAAGCTATCAAACGGCGCCTCATAATCGAACGCCGCGATGACACGCTCGAAGTTCGGAGTCATCGCCGCGCACGCGCGGCAAACCAGCGTGCCCCGCTGAGCACACCGCGCGCATCGCGGGCCTGCCTCACGCATTGACTGCGTGATGTCATGCGCGCATCCCGGACAGAGCCGCGCTCCCGCAGCCTTGCCTTCACATAGCGGACAATCCGTGGGAATCCAGTTCCGCCACCCTCGCACGACACGACGCCAAAAGAACATCCTCCGCGAATCGGCAATAATGGATAGCATTCCCGCTGTTCCTTTTAACTGAACAGCATCATCACACCACGATTTTCGGCGCTGCCCACCGGTAGCGCGACATTCATGTCACACCCTTCTTCCAGCGCTCCCCCGACCTTGCCGCTCGTGCCCGCGCACGTCGCGCTACAGTTTTCGCGCCGTGGGGATTTGTCCGAGGCTCAGTTCCTCTATGGCGAGATCGCACGCCGCATGCTCGGTCGCTTGCAGTACATCCGCCTGCAACCCGCCGCCTTGCTGGACGCCGGCTGCGGCGCGGGTGACAACCTGCCTTTGCTGCGCGAACGATATCCAGACGCCGCCTACACCGGCCTGGACCTGAGCGCGGCATTGCTCGCCCACGCCCGCGCGCGCCATGCGCCCGGCGGCATGTCAGCTTGGTTGAACAAACTGGTAGGGCGCGGTCAAGCCGCGCCTCAATTCCTGCAAGCTGACCTGGCCGAGACCGGCCTCGCTCCCGAAACCCTGGACCTGGTGTGGTCCAACCTCGCCATGCACTGGCACCCTGCCCCCCACGCCGTACTGGGCGAGTGGAGACGCGTGCTCAAGGTCGGCGGCTTGGCCATGTTCTCCTGTCTCGGGCCGGCCACGCTACGCGAACTGCGACAGGCGTTGGTCGACGCCGGTTTGCGCACCGCCACACCTTCGTTCGTCGATATGCACGACTTCGGCGACTTGCTCGTGGAAAACGGTTTTTCGGATCCGGTCATGGATCAGGAAACGCTGACGCTGACTTACCGCACCCCGCAGCGCCTACTCGAAGACGTGCGCGCGCTGGGCGGCAACCCTGCGCGCGAGCGACGCGGCGGCTTGGTCGGACGCGATTGGCTACACCGCCTGCACGCCGCGCTCGAAGCGCAGCGCAACGCCGATGGCGTGATTCCCCTGACAATAGAGGTGTCCTACGGTCATGCGTGGCGTGCCGCAGCCCGCCGGGCCGCTCCGAACGAGACCCGGTTGTCGGTGAGCGCGATCGGCGGCCGCCGTGCCGGCGGCTGAGCCACGCCCAAGCTGACCCGCTTAATGCAACCTGTCGGCGTTCCAGCCGGCGTTCAGCCCGGGCTCTGGCGTGGCCAGCGCTTGAACATCGCCCATCATCGGCACTGACGTCGCGCGGATACGGCGGCGCGGCACTTCCGTCGATGCGCTGACATCGCGCTCGCCGCGCCAGACTCGCGTCATGGATTCCACCACCGTCGGCAAATCCCGCACGCGGTGGAACTGACCGCGCAGCCAGCGCGCATCATTGCCATTGCGCAGTGCCTCGTCGCGCAACTGGCTAAGCATGTCGCCCGTGCCGAGTTCCTCGGCGATCGGCTCGAGCTTGCGGAACAGCTCTCTGGCATGGTCGATCAAACGCACGCGCTCTCCGCCCGCTGTGACATAGCTGCCTTGCAAGCCAAACCGGCAAGCCTGGAAGTGATTGCTACGATAGGCCAGCCATGCGCTCGTCGCCGGCTGGGGTTCGCGCGTCACCAACACCGAGAGCGCTTGTGCAAACGCCGCCAGCTGGCACGCGCGTTCCACTGTGAGGGGCGTATCGCAGACCCGGATTTCCACCGTCCCGAATTCAGGCTTGGGGCGCACATCCCAGTAAAGATCCTTGATGCTCTCGGCCAAACCGCTATGACGCAGTTGCGCCATATAAGCCTCGAACTGATACCAGTCAGTCACCTCCGGCGGCATATGGCCAGCCAGCGGGAAACTGCTGACCGCGTTGAGCCGGCAGCATGAGAAAAGCGTATCCACGCCCTCGTAATAGGGCGAAGACGCCGACAACGCAATGAAATGGGGAATATAGGGAGACAAGCCCTGCACCATCCGGACCGCGGCGTCGCCCGAGCTCACACCCAGATGGATATGCTGCCCAAACACCGTGAACTGCCGTGCCAGATAGCCATACATTTCGGCCAGATACTGAAAACGCGGCGTATCGGAAATCGAACGGTCCTGCCAGCGCATAAAGGGATGCGCGCCGCCACCCGCGACCGAGACACCTACCGCGTCGGCGGCCTCGCATAAGACGTCGCGCATTTCACGCATCTCAGCCAGCAGGCCGACGGGATGTTCATGCACCGACGAGTTCAACTCAATCATTGAACGCGTGATCTCGGGTTTGATCCGATCCACGAGAGGGTGATTGCTCAGTTGCACCAGTAATTCGTCCGCGGCAGCAGTCAAATCAAAAGTACGTGGGTTGATGAGCTGCAGTTCCAACTCAATGCCGAGCGAATTCGAGGCGGACGAGACGAACGGAATTTGATCCATCTCTGACTCCTTATTTAGTTGTAGGGATGCGCCATTCGGCCTGGAAGCCCGGCAACCTCCCGGGGTGGCGCTAGATGGCGTCTTATGAGCCCATGATAGCCGCATAATTGCGCCAGAAAGCGTCTAAATCGTGACATTTATCTGCAACCTCCCACGTCTGCACGTTTTCATCTGTGACAGACGGCGCAGTGAGCGCACACTAGCGAGCCAATGTGCGGCTGCGGAGAGAGCATGCACCGGAAAGCCATTATTTTCGCGGGGTTTGGGGCGGCGGCATGGCTGTACGGGCCGCAGCGGAAGAAAAATCCGACGGATGCACGGCTTACATATGACGAAAGACGTCATGCCGTAACTTGGCTCACTTACGCCAAAACATGGGCGTGAAGAGGACGACGACCGTTAATAATTCCAAACGTCCAATTAACATTGCAAACGTACAGACCCAGGTCTGGAAGTCGGTCAAGATGGCGTAATTGCCCATCGGACCCACGGGTCCCAGTCCTGGTCCCGTGTTGTTGAGACTGGCGACTACGGCAGTAAAGGCCGTAATAGGCTCCAGCCCGGAGATCAACATCAGGCTGGTGAAAAGCCCGATCGACAACGCATACACCATCATGAAGGCCAGCACCGAGGCCATCACGCGCTGCTCCACGAGGCGGCCGCCCATCCGGATCGGACTGACGGCATTGGGATGCAGCATCACCACCAACTCATTACGCACCTGTCGCACCAGCAGCAGCGCACGGACCATCTTGATGCCGCCTCCCGTCGATCCCGCCGAGGTCACGAACGCCGCCAGCAGCAACATCGTCAACGGCGCGATCAAAGGCCATGTCCCGTAATCCGCGCTCGCATAACCCGTGGTCGTCGCCACGGAGATCGTATGGAACATGCCATAGCGCAGCGCTTGAAGCGGGTCGTGATAGACGCCCCGAAAATAAAGATACGCGGAGATCGCCAGACCGGCGCCAAGCATGATGGTGAGATAAGGAACGGTCTGAGGGCAGTCGCGATAGGCCCTCAAACTTCCCTGGCGCAAGGCGTTAAAGTGCGTCGCGAAATTGATGCCGGCCAAGGTCATGAACACCATCGCGACGATTTCCACCGACACGGAATTGAAGTAGGCGAACCCCGCATCCTTGGTCGAAAACCCGCCCAGACCCATCGTGGTTGCCGTATGGCACCAGGCGTCAAACCAAGACATCCCGACGGCGCGATACGCGAACAGACACAGCATGGACAGGCCGGCATAAACGGCGTACAAGGCCTTGGCGGTACTGGCGATACGCGGCGTCAACCGCTCGTCCTTCATCGGGCCAGGGGTCTCGGCCCTGACCACCTGATGTCCCCCCACCCCCAGCAAAGGCAGAATCGCCACGGCCAGCACCAAGATGCCCAGCCCGCCGATCCACACCAGCGTGGCCCGCCACAGATTGATCGACGGCGGCAAGTTGTCCAGTCCGGTCAGCACCGTGGCGCCCGTGGTCGTCAACCCGGACATGGCCTCGAAATACGCGTCGGTAAACGATAGCGGCACGTCGGCGCGGTGGAAATAAATCAGAAACGGGATCGCAGCCAGCAACGGCAGCAGCGTCCACACCAGCGACACCAGCAAAAACCCGTCGCGCGCATGCAGCTCGCTGCGCCCGCGATGCGTCGCCAGCCAGAACACCCCGCCTCCGCCAAACGCCAGCAGAAATCCATCGATAAAGGCGGTCAGCCCGGCATCATCGCCCAGATACGCCATCCCCAGCGGCAACAGCATGGTGAGCGAGAACACCACCATGGTCAGACCCGCCACGTAAAAGGTCGCCAGCAGCCGCTTCATACCGCAACCGGGAAAGAAAGGAAGCTGGCCAGCGCGTACATGATGGGAACAGGATTCCGAGCTTAGAAAAACGACGCCGAGACTTGGAAGAGCTTTTCCACGCGCGGCATCATTTGGCGTGAAGGCACGAATACGATCACATGATCGTCTGTCTGAATAATCGTATCGTCGTCCGGCATGATGATCTCGTCACCACGTGCCAGCGCGCCGATACTGGCGCCTTTGGGCAAACGGATACTGCCCACCGTGCGTCCCACGACTTTTGAGCTGCTCCGATCGCCATGCGCGACGGCTTCGATGGCTTCGGCGACACCTTGGCGCAAACGATGCGCCACGACGATATCGCCACGCCGCACGTGACGCAGCAATTCGCTCATCGTGGCCTGCGCGGGCGAAACCGCGATATCGATGTGGCTACCCTGCATGAGTTCGCCATACGCGGGCCGGTTGATCAGCGCGATCACCTTGCGAGCGCCCAGGCGCTTGGCCAGCAGCGAGGACATGATGTTGTCTTCGTCGTCGCTGGTGAGCGCCAGCCACGTATCCATATCGCCGATGTTCTCACGCTCGAGCAGTTCCTCGTCGGTGCCGCTACCATGGAGCACAAGCACGTTATGGGGCAGTTCGGCGACCAAATATTCGCAGCGCTTGAGATCATGTTCGATGATGCGCACACTGTAGTTTTCCTTCGCCAGCTGGCGCGCCAGACGCAGACCGATATTGCCGCCGCCCGCGATCATGACGCGATGCACGGATTTTTCCGCCTCGCGCAGCTGGCGAATGGCACGCCGTGCATGGCGCGAATCCACCACCAACACCACCTCGTCACCCGGCGCGATGACCGTGCCGCGATCCGCCTGCAAGGGCCTCCCATCGCGCACCACATCGACCACGCGCGCCGACACATCCGGCCACACGTCACGCAGCTGCGCGATAGGATGATGCGCCATCGCGCTACCATGCCCCACGCGCACCGTCACCACGCTGATACGGCCGTCCGCGAACTCCACGACTTGCAGCGCCTCGGGAAACTCGATCAGGCTATGCAGATACGCCGTCACGCTGCGTTCGGGGCTGATCAGCGCATCGATGCAAAAGCCCTCGTCGCCCATCAGTTCAGGATGGTCTTCGAAATCAGGGATGCGAATGCGCGCGATGCGGCGCGGGACATTAAAAAGCTGCCGCGTGATCTTGCAGCTGACCATATTCGCCGAATCCGACGCCGAACACGCCACGAACAGATCCGTGTCGGCCGCGCCGGCTGCCTCCAGCACCGCCACCTGGGTGCCGTCGCCGTGCACCACGCGCAGATCCAGGCGTTCCTGCAGATATCGCAGTTGATCGACATTGGTGTCGATCACGGTGATGTCGTTTTGCTCAGACACGAGGTTCTCGGCCACGCTTGTGCCCACGCGACCGGCCCCCATGATGAGGATTTTCATGCGTTACGCTTGCGCGCCGATTCGATGCCCAGTTGCTTGAGCTTGCGGTACAAGTGGGTACGCTCAAGACCCGTGCGCTCGGATACGCGCGTCATGCTGTTATTTTCGCGCGCCAGATGATATTCGAAGTAAATCCGCTCAAACTCATCCCGCGCCTCGCGCAACGGTTGATCCAGCGCGATAGTACCGAGCCGGCCGCTTTGTGCGGGCGCGGGCTCCGCGACGGGCAACGGCCGGCTGACCGGCGCGGCGGCCGAGACGACTGGCATGCGGTCAGGCTCAGACGGCATGGCCGGCGATAAGGCAGGTGCGGGAGTCGTGACAGGCGCGGTTTGTGCCGCGCGTCCTCGCGCCAGACCTGTCGCGATCGTCTTGAGCAATCGCTGCAAGGTGATGGGCTTTTCCAGAAAGTCCATGGCGCCAATACGGGTGGCTTCGACGGCGGTATCGATGGTGGCGTGACCACTCATCATGATGACTGGCATGTCCAACAGACCTTGCGAGCCCCATTCCTTGAGCAAGCTCACCCCGTCCGTGTCGGGCATCCAGATATCCAAAAGCACCAGATCGGGGCGCGAACGCAGCCGCGCGGCACGTGCCTGCGCCGCATTTTCGGCTAACTCGACCGTGTGACCTTCGTCATAAAGAATCTCCGACAAAAGTTCACGAATGCCAACTTCGTCGTCAACCACCAGAATTCTGGCCATAAACCTTCCACCTATTGCGTAGCCGCATTATCCCGTTCTTGCGGGGCCACGTCCATAGTCGCAGTCTTAGCCACGACGCGGGTTAATAAGATCGAAACGCGAGCGCCGCCTTCCTTGCGGTTGCCCAGATCGATCTTGCCTCCATGCTCTTCCACGATCTTACGCACAATTGCCAATCCTAACCCAGTCCCGTGCGCCTTGGTCGTGACGTACGGCTCGAAGGCGCGCTGCATGACTTTAGGCGAAAAACCCTGCCCATTGTCGGACACGATGAATCGCACTGCGGGATAGGCTGCGCCGTCCGACTCGCCAAGCAGCTGGGTCTTGACCTGCACACGGCCCATTTCGCCCAGTTCCGCCACCGCATCGCGCGCATTGGACAGCAGGTTATGAATGACCTGGCGCAGCTGGGTGGGATCGCCCTCGATGTACGGCAACTCTTGTGCCAGGCTGACGTCCAGATTCAATGCAGGCGCCAGCGGGCGCGCGGCAGCCGAGTG
The DNA here is from genome assembly GCF_009763235.1 of Bordetella sp. 15P40C-2. Classification (NCBI taxonomy): domain Bacteria; kingdom Pseudomonadati; phylum Pseudomonadota; class Betaproteobacteria; order Burkholderiales; family Alcaligenaceae; genus Bordetella; species Bordetella sp. 15P40C-2. Next base: position 160,987 of record NZ_WSJA01000017.1, on the reverse strand, counting down.
TCGTTCGCCCGGCTCCCAGCCGTAAAGCGCCAACACGTCAGACACCAGCGCATTGAAATCGAGCACCTGCATCACCGCGGGCGGGGTACGGGCATACTCGCGGAAATCGTCCACCATCTGTTTGAGCGAGGCGACTTGGTTGACGATCGTATTGGTGGAGCGCTCGAGCATTTGGCGGTCGGTGGGTTCCAGACGGTCGGCGAGCTTCATGGCCAGCCGTTCGGCCGACAGCTGGATCGGCGTCAACGGGTTCTTGATTTCGTGCGCCAGGCGGCGGGCGACTTCGCCCCATGCCACGGTGCGGTTGGCCGAAATGACCTCGGTGATGTCGTCAAAGACGACCAGATAACCATTACCGCGACCATCCACGCGCAGATGCGTACCGCGCGCGAGCAAGGTCAACACCTGCGCGGATTCCAGCGAATCGGGCGGCGGCGGCAGGGAAATCTCGAACTGCTGCTGCCAATGCAATCGCTCCGAACCCACCGCGGCATGCTGGGCAAACGCCTGCCGGACGGTTTGGATGAACTCCAACATGCCATCGACCGTCTCCAGCGGCCGCCCGATCACAGCGCGCAAATCGGCCTGCAGAATCGCTTGCGCGCCCTGGTTGACCGTGGTGACCCGAAAACTTTCATCAAACACCAGCACGCCGGAGGACAGATTAGACAGCACGCTTTCCAGATAGACATTGGAACGTTCCAACTGCCGACGATTGCTCTCGACCATGCGGCGGGCTTCTTCCAACTGCCGCGTCATGGCGTTGAAGGACCGCGTTAACTGACCGACTTCGTCGCGTTCCGGCGGTTCCGGCAGCGGGCGATAGTCGCCCACCCCGACTGCCTGTGTCCCGGCCGCCAACCGCAATAGCGGCCGCACCAGACGCTTGGACAGCGACAACGCCACCGCAATGGCCGCGAAGACGGCCAGCAGCAGAGCCAGCGTCAGGGTAATGCCGTAAAGCTTGCGCAGTCCAAGGCGCGAGAGCGCCAATTCCTGATAATCGCGAAAGCCCTGTTGGACGCGATTGGCGTTGTCGGCGATCTGCTGGGGAACGGGCTGCACCAGTTGCAACCAGCGCGGCTCGGACGCGGATGACATCAATGTGTCGAACCGTTGCGCCGGCGTCAACGGAATCACCACGCGCAGGATCAGCGTTTCCTTGCCGCCCGCCATCCCGGTATCCTCGGCTTCGGCGGCGGAATAACCCCGGCCCAGCCGAAGTTGATTCAGGACCGTGGGCGGCGGCATTTCGGGGAGCAACTGGCCATACTGATGCGTGGAAAACGCCACCAGCCGTCCGCTGCCCGTAAACACCATGACATCCTCGACCCCGCTGGATTCGCGCAAGCGCGTCAGCGTGAGCGGAATATCGGTCTCCGTGGTGTTGTTCAGCTCCGACGCCATGGAACGCGCCTTGGCATCAAGGTCTGCCAACAAGGAGTCCAACGCCGCCCTGCCCAGATTGAGGCCCGACTCCAGCGCACTATCGACCCGTACGTTGAACCAAGACTCGATCGAGCGCGACATGAACTGCACCGACACGATGTAAATCAATGCGCCGGGCACCACCCCGATCAGTGCAAACGCCAACGCAAATCTTGCTGTCAACCTCGCACCGAACTGGCGCCGCCGAATCTGCCGCACCAGCCGCGTAGTCAGCGCCACCACCCAGACAAAGAGGGCCAACGCGAAGATGCCGTTGAGCACCAGCAACATGTCGTAATACTGGGCGAAGCGGGAGGCGTTCGCGGTCGACCAGGCCAACAGACCCAATAGACTCAGGCCGCTGATTGCGCCAACGATCAGGGCCAGCCGTAGAAAGATTCTCATGAGGGATCCCGGGGCTTGGCGAGCTCAAACGAAAAATCGGCCCACGGGGTCTCCAACGACCAGGAGCTGCTATTGAGCGCATTGACCTGAAATGGCCGGGTCAGATGCGAGGTGTCCAGCCGCATCCGCAACTGGCCACGATAGGCCACCTCCCGGTCCAACTGGTCCACATCGGCCAGCACCCAGTGCCGAATATGCCGCACCATCCCCATGGCTTCGTCCAGGGACGACACCGGCAAACTCAGGCTATCCATGGCCACCCGCCACTGGCGCGTCAGCGCGTTGTACTGCACGCGCCAAGTACGGCTGGTATTGACCACCGACTCGTCGAACCACCACCATCGCTCCCGGTTGATCACGATATCGGCGGTGAAATACAGCGCCAGCCCCCGTTCGGCGGCGTCGCGCAACTGTTCATTGAGCTGGATCTCGATGTCCGCATCCAGCTCCAGCTTGCCCTCGACGATCGTGGGTTCGATCCTCGTCACCCGAGGATCTTGGGCATACGCCTGCCCGAGTCCGAATGGACCCACCAGAAACCACAGCAACAACCCACATAACAGGCGCGACATCATTAGCAACCGTAGCAGAAAAGCAAACTGCGGCTATTCTTCGGGATTCAGCGCTGCTTGGCAAACAAAGCGTAAAAAAAGCCGTCCTGCTCGCCTTGCGCGGACCCGGAAACCGCCACCGGCAGCAGCTGCCCCGGCGCGTCCTGGCGCACGGCGTCTTCATGCCGGCGCGCGAAAGCCTCGGCTTGACGCTCGCCTTCCTCGGGAAACACCGAGCACGTCACATATAGCAACCGGCCGCCCGGCGCCACCGTTTTCCACAGGGCATCGACAATCCGAGTTTGCAGCGCTGCCGTGCGCGCAATATCGGGCGCGCGCCGCAGCCACCGGATATCGGGATGACGCCGGACGATACCAGAAGCCGTACACGGTACATCGGCCAGCACCGCATCGAATGGCCGGCCGTCCCACCACGCATCCAAGTTGGCCGCATCGGCGGTCACCAGACTGACCTTTTCAGAACGCAGGCCCAGGCGTTTCAGGTTGTCGGCCACGCGCGCAAGCCGCACCGCATCAAAATCCAGGGCCATCAGCTCGATATCGGCACTCTCGAGCAAGTGTGCCGTCTTGCCCCCAGGCGCGGCGCATGCATCGAGCACCCGCTCACCTTCGCGCACCCCTAGCAATGTCGCGGCACGCTGCGCCGACGCGTCTTGCACCGACCACCAACCCTCTAGAAAACCCGGCAGCTGCGACACGGGCTTAGGTTCGGCCAGCATCAGGCCGACGTCGCCCACCGGCTCGGCAGCAATACCCACCTTCGCGAACGCCTCACGCACCTGATCCGGGGTGGCGCGACGCACATTGACCCGCAAGGTCATGGGCGGCGGCACGTTGGCAGCTGTCAGAATCGTCTCCCACTGATCCGGGTAAGCTTGCTGCAGCTGTTCCACCCACCAACGCGGATGGTTCCAGCGCGCCTCGATCAGATCGGCGACTTTCGCATCGATGGCGTCGCGCTCGCGCAGATAGCGGCGCAGACAGGCATTGAGCAAGCCTTTATAGGCAGCCAGATTGCGCTGCCCGGCGGCGGCGGTGACCGCCTGATTCACCACCGTGTGCGCGGCATAGACGGGCGCGCCCGGCATCACCTGCGCCCCTTCCTGCTCGGGGGCTGGGACCTTCAGCAAAGACAGAGCGACATTCAATAAAGCATCGAAATGCGGACCCGGCGAGCGCAGCACCAGACCGCTGCCCACGGCGCTGGCCCAGCCCAACTGGCGCATGGTATGGAACGCCACGGCTTGTGTCGCGGGACGGATGGAAGGGCTTACCTCGCCCAAGGCCTCATTGAGAGAACGGCCCTCCATGACGGCGCGTACGGCGCCGGCCGCTGCCAGAATCACCATAGACAAAGGCTGCCTGAGCGGCTGTGAGACAGAAGAAGAAGTTGAGCTAGAGCGAGAGGCCATAGGTTTACGAATAACGATGCAATGTCGCTATGGTAGCCGCTGGCGCGATGATTGAAGAGTGACAAAAATGCGCAATTCGCGCGTTAAACACGAATCGACGTTTCCTAGTCCGATATTTTCGCCCTGTGCGCCTTGCCCCGCCGAGTCAGACATGCACTGACGTTCAATGGCGCTACTGCCAAGGCCGGCAGTAAACCTCAAACCAAGGAGAACACCGTGTCGGCGACAAACTTAAACGAGCTTATCCAGCAAAAGGCAACCCATATCGCAACGGTTTCCGCCTCGCAGGGCGCAGGTATCGCGCATAATTTTCCCGATGGCCCGTGGTGTCCCGGGGGACACGACTCCAAGCCCCTGCGCATGATCGCCTATGACGACATGATGAAAGAGGACTGATAGACCTTATACGCCGCGCGCGGCATGGGCGCGCGGCACACTCCCGCAGAGGATTCTTCACACCATGATCTTTCAGTCTCCCCTTGAACACCATATCGAAAATGTCTTGATGTTCTGCCATAAGGCGGGGCTGCAGGCCAAGCAGATTTCCGACGCCTCGACGCTATGGGTCAACTATGCCCGTGCTCTCGAGAATCTGCAGGGCCGCAAAATCGATGGTCAATATCAGGCGGTCAACCTCATCGTCGGCCCAAACGAAGCCTCGGCTTTCTGCAGGATGTTGTCCTCCGATGCGCTTTCGTTGCTCGACGATAGGAACCAGGATCAGGTCATCAGTCAAACGTGCGATCCCCATGCGCGAGAGAAAGCCGATCTGCTCCTTGCCGCGATGGAATGTCTGGGGGCGCTTTCGCGTCAGCACAAGCACCTGTTCGATCTACTGATCACCGATATTTTTCTGATGCCGTCGCAAGAGGCGCGAGGTGGCAGCACCTCATCGGCCATTGGTGTGATCTGGGCCAATCCGAAGACCAGCTACCGAGTACCCGATATCGTCGAGTTCCTGGTCCATGAACTGACTCACCATGCGTTGTTTATCGATGAACATCGCTACGGACATTACGACTACTCAGTGATTCTCGACCAGGAAACCTGGGCACAATCCGCGTTGCTAAAAACCCCTCGACCGTTGGACAAGGTCATTCACAGCATTATCGTCGCTACCGAGATCATCCTGTTCCGCGAGCAGTGCCTGGGCCATCCTGCGGCTCCTTTAGTGCATCCCCCAACGGCCAAGATCTGCGCGCAAGTCTCTCAATCCGTGGAGTCGGTAGAAAACCAAATCGCCGCGCTGTTGCGCCAAGGCGTGACACCCGTGTCTCCCCGCGTGCGCGACCTGCTTAACCAAGTGCGCGACATTGTGACTTCTGACAGAATAAAAAAAATTTCTTCGGCGTAAGCCGCGCTCTATGAAACGCTCTACCCTTCAACCCCGAGCGCGGGTGTTCGCCAACCTGCCCGCCATCGCCACGATCCTGCTCGTGATCGTGCACCAATCGCTCGTCGCCTCGTCTGCCTACTTCTTGACGCAGACGATCAGCCGATTTCAGCAGGACCAGCCGTATGCCACGCCTCTGGTCTTGTACTTCCTGTCGATGATTCTGCCATTTGTTCCTGGGTGTGTATCGTTCATCACGACACAGCACTGGATCAACGCTGTGCACCGCAAGTTTTGTCTTTCCATGGCGCAGGCGGTCTACGGCAAGCTGGAGGCGTACCGCAGCGCCGACCGCAAGGCGGCGTTCGATTCAGCAATTTCGCGCAACGCGTTCTCGACCATCTCCTCCTACATATCATTAGCGCACGACTTTCTTAGTCTTGCACTTAACAGTCTGCTTAGCATCATTGTCATTGGCGTCATCCTCCCCGCAGAAATCGCGCTGGGCTATGTGATCAGCCTGGTGCTTAGTGGAGGGCTGGTGGCATGCCTCTCCCGGCTCGTCAGGCCGTTGTCAATCGACGTTGAACAGCGTTATTCAAACTATGGCGGCACCCTGCACAAAGCGTGGGACAACATGGTGCTAGGCAACAGCTACAACAGCCGCCTGTGGCGCAAGGAGTTCGACGCCAACAGCGATGCCTACTACGCCGCGACGCAGCGCTTGTCGATCTATAAACAGCTCGGAAACATTGCCATTGCGTTTGCCTCCTTGATTCCGACGGCGTACCTCCTGTACGAGCTACTAATACGCCAGGGCCCTGAAGCGGGCATTATCGCCGCCATCATTGTTAACCTCACACGTATCTTCCACATCCTGAATTCTTTGAGTGCTCTGGTCTATGAGTGGGTCGAATGGACCTCGGCCACGGCGCGTCTAAGATACCTGTTCGGTTTTCTCAGCCCCATATCTCACGACGGTCTTCCTCGCGCGCCGATTGGCACGATGACGATCAACGACGAGCCCGTCACCGACTACCAGACCGTTTGCGACGCACTGAGCGAACGTCGTGGCGGCCGCCTGACCATACGCGGCGACAATGGCGCGGGGAAGTCCACACTGCTGTTGGCAATCAAGCAGGCCTTTCCAGAGCAGACGTACCTGCTGCCAGCGGCATATACACAACTCTGTTGGGAAGCCACACATAGCAATCTGTCCACCGGCCAACGCGCCCGCGCGCTGATCGAAGAATTACTAACGCAAGACGCAGGGATTCAGTACCTGCTACTGGATGAATGGGATGCGAACCTCGACCAGGAAAACCGCCGCCTGATCGATCAGATGTTGAAAGTGATCAGTAAAGAGAGGGTGGTCGTGGAGGTTAGGCACTAGGCTTGGGCTGTGGAGCCTATCCGGAATTTTGTGGGCGAGGCATATCATGAGAGGTAAATCGCATGGATATGCCCATGAAGAAGAAACGCACCATTGCTTCCCAGGCAGCGGCCCGTGGGCCGCTGCCTGCCTTGCCTGAGGGGCTGCTTGACGAACTGGTCAAGGGGCCGATGACGCCCAGCGAAGTCCAGGATCTGATGCTGGCCTTCAACAAGGCCGTCATCGAGCGGGCCATGGGCGCCGAGATGAATCTGCACCTGGGCTACCCGCCCGGGCAGCCCAAACCCGAGGGCCAGGCCAATGAGCGTAATGGCGCTAGTGGCAAGACGCTCATCACGGACCGAGGTCCGGTCAGGGTCGAGTTGCCACGCGATCGCGATGGCAGCTTCGAGCCGATCCTGATCCCCAAACACGAGCGGCGCTTTACCGGATTCGACGAGCGCATCATCGCGATGTACGCCCGCGGCATGAGCGTGCGCGAGATCCAGGCCTTTCTGGCCGAGAGCTACGGCACCGAGGTCTCGCCCGACTTCATCAGTTCGGTCACCGACGAGGTAATGGCCGAGACGCTGGCCTGGCAGAGCCGCCCGCTCGAGGCGATGTATCCGGTGGTGTACTTCGATGCCCTGCGCGTCAAGATCCGCAGCGATGGCGTGGTCAGCAACAAGGCGGTGTATCTCGCACTGGGCATCCAGGCCGACGGCCAGCGCGACGTGCTGGGCCTGTGGATCGAGCAGACCGAGGGCGCCAAGTTCTGGCTCAAGGTGTTCAACGAACTGAAGACGCGCGGCTGCCAGGACATTCTGATCGCTGTCGTGGACGGCTTGAAGGGCCTGGCCGAGGCCATCAACACGGCATATCCCAAAACGACCGTACAGACCTGCATCGTGCACCTGATCCGCAACAGTCTGGACTACGCCGGCTGGAAGCATCGCAAGATGGTTGCCGCTGCGCTGCGCCCAATCTATGCCGCGGCCAACGAGCAGGCCGCGCAGCAGGCCTTGCAGGACTTCGCCGATGGCCCCTGGGGTGCCAAGTACCCGACGATTGTGCAGGCCTGGCAACGCGCCTGGGAATACGTGATTCCGTTCTTCGTGTTTGCGCCGGAGATTCGACGCGTGATCTACACCACAAACGCCATTGAGAGCCTGAATATGCAACTGCGTAAAATCATCAAGACCCGAGGCCATTTCCCCAACGATGAGGCCGCCATCAAGCTGCTATGGCTGGCACTGCGCAATGTGCTGGCCAAGTCAGTGCGCGCCGCATTCGATTGGAAGTCCGCCATGAACCAGTTCGCCATCATGTTCGGTGATCGGTTCACGCAAGCCAGAGGGTAAGAGTTGCTTAACCGCCTTGCCCACGAAAATACGGATACTCCCGGGCTGTGCGGCTCCAACATTCAGTCAACACTATCTCGCGAGCGCGGTAGGCCTGTAGGCGCCACTTCGTGCTTGTCGAAGTAAAGCACGCGGCTTTCAGCATGGACCAATATGGCATAGCCGTTTATAACGCCATCCTCTTCAGTGACACCTACCACTGATCCCTTCATGCCTCTATAAGGCGAAGTGGTACCAATCTCTACCTCTTGGAAAAAGCCTAGACGTTCGTTTTTCATCTCTGCGACTTCCTCTGCTCAGCGATAGGGTTGTAGGGGTGCTTTTTCGTCTCAGCACCGCAGTGATCTAGGCTTCAACCTTACGCTTGAGTAGTAAAGCCGGAAAGCGATTGAGCGGGATCGACGATCAAATCAGACCTAGTGAATCTAGCCTCCCGCCTCGCAAGGGCAGGCAACTCTCCTGTGACCTTGGCTGGTCCAACAGCATGACCTTGTCCAGAGATAGATCAGCGACAAGCTGCTTGAGTTTTGTGCTCGTCCTCAAGTTGGAGTATTTCTTCTTCCAGGCATAGAAGGTCGCCTGTGAGACACCGACCTTGCGGCAAACCTGTTCGGCCGAAACGCCTTTATCGGCCTGATGCAGCGCAAACGCGATCTGCTCTTCAGTGAACTTGGACATCTTCATGGCAAACACCCTCCTTGGGCATTAGTGTCGCCGGTACTTTCCGATTCTGAGTTGTCCTGTGTCTTGGGGTGAGGTCACTTGCTCCGAAACTCTATAAACACATATCTATTTGACGTGGTGCCTAGAACACCACCTCGCGCCGTCTAAAAGCCCATATCCCGTCATCTAATATGGGCGTTGGCACATCCATCCGCACGCATTTGGCCACCACTGTGCAGTTAGGCTCGTAGTCAGCCAACACCTCGCTTTCTACAGTCGAAGCGGATTCTTTATCCTCTTCGCGCACTTCGCCATCAATATAGAATCTAATTATTAGCGACGCTTCGGTAGCGGAAAACACTACGGCGCGTAGCCTCTCCGACACTTCGCCTAAAAGTGCCCGCTGGAGACTTAAGCGGGCTTTTACTGTTGGATCGTCAATCGTTAGCATAATTCAAGGTCTCGCGGGTACGATGTGGATTCCGTCCTTAGAATAATGGATTATCCCGTTCGAGGTGGGCGTTGCCACGCCCACCTCGTCTATGTACGTCCCGATAACGCCGCCAAAATTCACACGCTCTTTGGAGCCTGGGACCCCGGTCGGTAAGTCACCAACCTGTTTTCCGGTCCCTGCCATTTTTGCCAGCTCCCTTGGATCGCTCGTCAAAATGCTACGTCCAGGTATGTATGCATTATGACCGGGGAAGTGCTTCTCCTGGGCACTCCATTTCACGACCGGCGGCTCTATAGTAGTCCGCCGCGCCACATCAAGGGCCGTATCCGCCTGAGCAAACCGCTGCACCGTCTGGCCACCCTTCTTAACGATGCCACCCACCACCGGCACCACGCCAATAGACGCTAGAAAGCGATTCGCCTCATCTCCGGTCGCCGTCAGCCCCGTCACGAGCTCGTACATCGCGCTAGCACTGGAAACCACAGGCGCGATATCCAGCACGGCCTGCGCGAGCATGTCGGCTTTTTCCTTGGACATTGCCGGGTAATGCCTGAGCATCAGGACGGTTTCGTAGGCTGCTGCCGCCCGGTCGGCGCGGGCGAACTCAGCTTGTAGGCAAGCGTTGTCGCTTGCGCAAGACTCGAGTGCTATGCGGGTCACCTCGGCTTTCAGGCGTGCGACTTTGTCGCGGTGCCGGTAAAGACTGTTGTTCTCGACTTCGATGCGTGCGGCTAACTCGGCAGGCACGGCGGCGGCCGGGTCGATCGCTGCGGCGACACCGGCCACGACGCTGCTGACCAGGTTTGCACGGGCTTGGGCTTCTTCAGGCGACCGCGGCTGAGTTTTGTCTTGCTCCAGTCTGGCTACGAGACTGTTGAGAACTACCCCGGCAAATGCGCCGGCTCCTCCCGCGCCACAAGAGGCGCCTTGCGCAGCGGCACCCGCGCACCCCAAAACGGCATGTAATGCCGCATGGCCTACGGAGCCTTCGCCACCCAAGTGATGACTGAGTTCTTTTATTTCGGCAGCACCCAAGGCCTGCAGATAGTTCACGGCGGCGGCCTGTACGAATTGGCCGGTTCCCCCCATGACGTTGCCGCTAGCGGCGCCGAGGATGATAGGCGCCCATCGACTGTGCGTACCTTGCTCCCCCCATTTCGTTTCCAGATCGGCGTATTGCTGAGCAGCCTGAGCACGCTCGGCGTACGACAGCGAGGGATCGTCGGCGCGAGACTTCGCGTTTTCGATCTCCTTCGCCCGATTCTCCAAAAACTGCCCCACCTGCCGGCTCGCCTCTTGTGCGATCTCGAACCCGGCTTCGATCTTCTCCTTGTCGAAGATAGGCCTGAGCGTATTTAACGTATCGGACGTATCCCGATTCAGCGACGCGATGGTCTCCGTCGCGGTCATGCCGCTCAGGTCCTGCTGCGCGGCTTCATTGCGGATAAAGATGTCACCTGCGCTGATAGCGCTATAGGTAATGGAGCTGCTGCTGCCGCTGGCGGCAGCGACCATGGGCATACCCATGCCGAGGCCGCCGGCACTGGTGGAGGCGGACGTGCCGGCTTCTTTGGTTGCACCGCCAGCGATTTCGCCCTCTTTGGTGGTGCCTAGGCCAGACTCCTTGGACTTTCCTCCACCAAACCCCACGCCACCACTGACCGACACCTGATGTGCGCTGTAGTGCGCGGTGTTCTTGATATCTTCGGTGACGAGCGTACCGGTGCCGAGTTTGTTTAACCTATCCGCGATTGCCGCGTCGCTGCTGGCGATCACGCCGCCGATGAGACGCGTGTTGTTCTTAACGTCGATCTGAAAGCCACCATCGCCCGCCCATAGGCCACTTTGTTCGGTGACGGATTCGAAATTGCTCTTCATCTGGCCTACGCCGAACCCGCCTGCGATGCTGTTGCCAACGCAGGATGGCGGAAGACACAGGCTTACCTCAATGTCGCCGTTGCGCGTCTTGGATGCGTAGCGGCTCTTGTCTTGCAAGCTCTCTATTCGGAAGTCGCCGCCGATGTTGGCCACGATCTGTTCGGCACGGCCGGTAGCGCCGCGCAGGGTGGTATCGACACCGGATTGCAGGCGTAGGGCCTCACCTGCTGTGACGTGGCTATGGGTCCAGGTTTCTTCCTTACCATGCTCGGTGCCGCGCGCTATCGAGGCACCCAACTCGAGGGTAAGGCCGGTGGTCTGGCCTGTGGAGTAACCGATACCAACACTGCCGCCGCTGTCCTTGCTACTCGAGTGAAACTCATCGGCGTTGCGGGCGGCTTGTAGCAACAGATCGCCTTCGGCCATCAGCGATACGTTACGTCCAGCCGATAGCGTGGATCCAATGATGCTGATGTCGGAGCGTGGACCGGCGCCTTGGGCCATGAGATTGACATCGCGACCGGCTGCCATGGCCGAACCCACTGCGGAGGTCGCCGCGCTGTCGTACCGACTGCTGCTTTTGTTAGACCCGAGACTTAGCTTGACGCTGACGCCGCCGACTTTGGCTATGTCAGATGCGTCTTCTGCACTGGCTGCCTCTTTGACGGCGTCGTAGGCGTTGGCTGCGGCCAACGCGGTGGTGCCCGCGGCGAGGCCCTGCATGACAGGGTTATCTGTCCTGCTGGCCGCATCGGCCATGCGCACGCCAGTCTGCATGGCACTGACGACGGGATTGCTGGCCGTCAGGGTCAGACCGGATTGCTGCAACTCGTGGCGCTCTCGATCCACCGCGCTGTCCTGGGCCGCGCCGATATGGATGTGCTGGGCGTTCAGATTGATATCACCGCGTGGCGCGATAATGCGGCCGGCGGTGACATTGACGCCGTGACCGGCATGGACGTGCACATCGCCTTCAACGCTGCCAAGGGTGCCAGCCGTGTGATAGACCTCTTCGCTGTCCACCGCGTCGGTCTGTTTGCGCGAGCCATAGCTGAGTCCACCCATCGCACCGAAACCGGTTTTCTGAACACGCTCGTAATGGCTGCTGTCGGCAGTGTTCCGGCCCGGCATGAGATTGACATTGCGCTCGGCGGACAAGATCAGATCGCCTTGCGTGCCCAATGTTGATCCAGCGACATCGAGGTCACGGCCGGCCACCAGGATGGCGGCATCGGCGGTGAAGGTCGTCGCTTGGGCGCGTGACCATTCGACCGAGAGTATCGAATGCTCTGTCTTGCGAGAGAGGAACTTCCGCGTTTTGGAATACCGCTCATCGCGAGCTGCACCGGTGGCCTCGCCTGCCACGAGCCGTATGTCACGGCCTGCGCCCACAGAGAGGGTCGCGCCGGCGGTGACTTCGGAAGCACGGACATTGACATCCCTACCCCCTAGCAAGCTGAGATCCTCGCCTACTGCTAGGCCGCTACCGATCTCGGAAGCGATACGGAACTCGGCACGATTGCGTCTACCAAAGGCGTAGGATTCTCTATGTGCGTGCGTCACCGTGCCGAGTTCAATGTCGCGGCCGGCTTGCAGCCCCGCGCTTCTTTTGGCGTTGACAGATGCCGCGGTCAGGCGAATATCTTGACCAGCGTTCATCTGCAGCGTGTCGGCCTGAACTCGCGATACACCGGCAAGATCACGGCCGGCCGTCTGGCCCTGGTTGTAATCGCTGGTGGTTGATGTCAAAGCTATGTCGCGGTCGGCCGTCAGCGTGATGTTCCCACCTTTGATCAACGCCGCGATATTCGCGATGCTGTCTCGCGCTGTCAGGTCGATAGAGCCGCCATGAATGCTGCCTCCCGAACGGTTCACGATGGTGTCGGCGGCGATGACGGTGGCGCGGCGGGCACCGATGCTGCCGGTATTGGTGACGTCACCCTCCGCGAAGAGGTTGACGGTGTCGCCAGCCATCAGGGTGCCGTCGGTCTTGAGGTCGCCATCGCGCACGATGAGATAAACCTGAGGAACGAGCACGTAGTCGATAGTGCCATCGCGTAGCGTGATGGGCCGCTCGACCAGCCAGATCAGATCCGTGGTCAGGTGGCGCATCTGCTCAGCAGAAAGCGCCGTCCCTAGTTTTAGGTCGTGTTCAGCGGCGAACTCAGCACCTGCAGCCATGAGGTCCAGGAATTGCTGAGTGGCATTCAGATAGTTGTCCAGATAGCGTTGACCGGTGGCAGCAAATATCTGGTCTCGTACGAGCTTTTGCTCGTAGAAGCCGTCGCCCAGGCGTTTGGGTTGGCCCGCCGGGGTGAGGAAACGAGCCCCCGCCGGGGCCAGCGCGCCCCAGCCTCCAGTGGCTGCGCCATGCGATAGCACGGCGCCATCCGCTGCGGGCACGGATACGCCGATGCGCACGCCATCCGAATTCAGATCGACATCTAAGGGCGAGACGGTATGCGGATCCAGACCCACGGGTGGCGTCCAGATATCCAACGGCCCCTCCTTGTCGATGACAGAAGGTTTAACTACGGGGTCCGCCCCGCGCCAGTTGGCCAGCAGGCGCAGTAAATAATCGCTGGAAACGACGGGTCGCTCGCCGGTGAATTCAGGGTCCGTCTTGACCCGATGCAAGGCCTGCGGCTCATGCGAGACGACAAACAGTTGGCTATCCGGTAGGAGAGCGGGAGGTGGAGCCGTCAGAACAAAGGCGCCACTGTCCAATGCCACCCGCTTGACCTCGACCGCTCGCTCGGCTGCGTCAGGGGTACTAGCGCCTGGCTTTTCCCGTGTGCTTACGGATTGGTGGCCCGCCGCCATAAAAACTGGCAGCTCGATGGGAGTCACGCTGGTTTGACCGGTATAGGGCTGCGCGGCGTCGTATTTGCGTTTGTCTTTCCTCTCGTAAGTGCGCTGTACGGTACCGCGTTGTTCGACGCGTCTTTCGCCCGTCGCACCAATGTTTTGAATTTGGCCCAAGACGTTCAGTGCGCCGCCCGCCAAGATGCGGCTTTTATCGTTGAGGACATTGCCTCGCAGAACCGCATCGCCACCGATAGCGATGAGCGCCGGATCGGAGGACACGGTGCGACTTTCGGATACAGTCTCGTCGACGCGATAGATGTGAAAATTCTTCACCATGCGCCCGTCAAAGTTGGCGTTGAAGGCGAAGATGCGTCTGTTGAGCTCCTCATACGGCGCGACGTAGGAGGCGAGCGCGGCCTCGTAGGCCTCCTGACGTGCACGCTGATCATCACAACTGCGGCGGCTCCAGCACGGCTGCTTTTCCACCGGCTTTTCAGGCCGTGAGCCAGACGGCGGAACAACATCGAACACCGCCCAGATGCGCGCATCGGGCGCATAAAAGAACTTTTCCGCCGTCATGGTGCATTCGCTTTCGGCATCGTTGATGATGCAGCGACGCCGAGGGGCCAAGTATGCTGGGGCGATAGGAGCACTGACTCCGCGCTCACCGCGTCCTCCGCTCGCATAATCGAACGGGGGCCCGTAGCGGTGTTCGGGGTATGTGGTCGAGGGCAACAACAGGCGCCGCTCTTGGTCATCCTTGAGCCAAGCCGGGTCTTTGCTACAGCTTGCAGTGACAAGATCGCATAGCCAGGTCGTGGCACCGTCGTACATGTCGGTGGAATGTTCTGGCCGGTAGTAGATCTTGGGGGTGGAACCCAGATACACGGCCTCACTGACGAAATTCCGATTCAGATTCTGCAGATGCGCGGCCGCGATATCGGCCTTGCCCCCTGCCTCGATCGTCGACCATTGATTAATCAGGGTGTCCGTCAAACCATAGGGATGCCCGTTTTCATCAAGTTGCCGCCCGATACGCATGTCGTCAGCGGCATAGATGAGCGCATGATTTCGGTTCCCCAGCAGACGAGCCACGCCCAGGTCCAGGCTGCCGCGCGACGCGATCACTGGCGAAGCCCCGTCGTTCTCGAGTACGTCTGTTTGGATGGAGACGCGGTCGCCGTAGATACGGCCGTGCTGGCTTATCTGCTGCGCGTGAAGTTTCGTCACCGCGCCATCGATCAAACCATCGTTTATCAGATCCTGGTTCACAACGATGGTGTTATGACGCTGGGCGATGACTTTGCCCGACGGGCCGTTGAGCAAACGATCCGCTCGCATCGTGATGTCCCGTCCGGCGGAGACCTTGGCATGATTCTCGAAACGACGCGAGACCCTCAGCGCCAGATCGCGGTTGGCCGTCAGGGGGTGTGAAAGCGTCAAGTCGCCATTGATCGTCACGAACAGATCCGCAACGGACTGGATAGCACCCAATCCCAGCAGACGATCCAGTGTCAGTCGGAGCTGTTCATCGGCAAACATCTGGCCATCGGAATTGTGCAGCGAGGACGCGTGGACCACAGCAGCGTGTTGGCTCGACATCACACCATGGGTGTTGTCGATATCCTTCGCCGTGGTGACGGTCAGCTTATCGACAGCCGACATGGCGCCGTGCCGATTGTCGATGCTGTCCGTCGTGATGTTGAGCGCGCGCCCGAGCAATCCGTATTGCGACGGGATCTGGTCGGCGGTGTCGCGGTTGTCGACAAACAGCGCACGCAGATCCAAGACATCCCACCCTTGCATCAGACCGCGCTGATTAACTACGTCGTTGGGGGTCTGGACGATGAGATGGCGTGCGGCGAACGTGCCACGTGGATTCAAGATGCGGCTCGCTGCGACGGTGGCGGAATGATTAACCGAGATAACGCCGCCCGTGTTGTCTAACGGTCCGCTCAGTTTGAATGACGCATCGCCGGTCGAAGATAGCCGACCGTTCTGATTGCTCAGGTTGCCGCCCGCGATATCGACACTGCCGCCCGACAAGGTCGCGCCACGCGTATTGATGGACGCTTTTCCGCGTAATGCGAGCCGCGCCGCCGACGACAACGTGCCATTTTCCAGATCCAGCGAGTCGCTGGTAAAGGTCAGGTCGTACCCGGACTGACTGGATCCGCTGTGATAAATCGCTGGCGAGGTCACGGCCAGAGCGGCTTGCATGCCGGCTGCGCTGTCGACTTCAGCGGCGGTAGCGAACTTACCGGACTGGTAGAGCTCGCGGCCCGCGTGGACAGTCATATTTCCCTCTGAACGCGCCAGGCCGGTATTACGCAATACCTCGCCGGCGAACAGCCTGACGCTGGCTTTGCCGTATGTGGTGCCTGCGTTGGTCAGATTCTTTGCTTCCAGAGACAGCGATGCGCCAGACTCCACGTGACTATGCTTTTCCAGAGTCATGTCCGCAGCCGCGGTCGCGGTCAGGTCGCCGGCTTGCGCCAGCACTAAACCACTCAGTGCGGCACGCCGGGCGGCATTCAATGTGACGTCATGCCCGGCGGTAGTCGTGCCGGCGGCCTCGATATTCTGGCCCGCGTCAACACGAATAAAGCTGCCGGCCTGCTGGACGGAGCGCGCGGGCAATACCACACTCCCTCGTGTCGCGCTTAAATTCAGCCTCCCCTGGGGCGCGAGAAGATGGCCTGGACTGCTCAGCGTATCTCCTGTGCTGAGCATCACGGCATTGGAGGCTTGCATCCGGCCACGCATCGTGGTGTTACCGCGCACGCTGGCCATCAACATGTCCTCGGCTTTGAATGCGCCCGATTCATCCACCAATAAATCGCCGGTGGCCACTCTGAAGCGACCAGCAGACGTGGCATTGCCGCTCGCGTGGGCGATGCGGGAGACGGTCCACATCATGTCCTCGAGGGACACCAGCGTGCCGTCAAGCAGCAGGCCTGCCCCGCTTGCGATCGTCATGCCGCGTCCCTGCGTGCTGCTGCCGGCCGTCATGTTGATCTCATTCAGACCAGATATGGCCAGCACACTTTCCGCGAGCGCATTGCCCGCAACGTGTACGCGACCCTTGGCATCGATCGACATGACGCTACCGCTCGATACCTCACCGTCTAGATGCATGTCCTGGGCAGTCAATGTCATTGGACCGTCGGCATCGAGATGCGCCGTCTGACGCGTGGCGAGCTGAGCGCCCGAGGACACGTCCAAGGCACCCGCCGTATGCACGTGCCCATCCACAGTGGCCGCCCGCGCGGCTTGCGCAGTGAGGCCGGCGCGCGACTGAAGCTCGCCCGAGATGAGCAGATCGCGCCCGGTATAAACGGACACAGGGCCCGCGGCCCAGGCGTAGCCTTGCTCCGCGATGGTGAGGTCTGCGCTAGCCGTCAGGTCCAGCTCTTCCTTCGCAGTCGTCGAGCCGCTCAGTGTCATGGCGCCAAGCGCGTCCAACCGAACCGCGCGCTCGCCGTGCAGGGTGCCTTCAAGCCACATGTCTTCGCCAGCATCGGCCGTCACGCGACCGGTGGCGTTGACTCGCGCGGGGGCCGCCAGCCTCATATCGCGGGACGCGGACAGATCCAGGGCGCCCTGCGTGTCGAGCTCGCTGGCAATCGTCGCGTCTCGTCCGGCCGTCAGGTCTACACTGCCCGGGGAATCCATTTTGCCCCGCGCATGGAGGTCGCGTGCTGCATGCGCCACGATGCGTCGACCATAGGTCTTGCTCGCACCGCCAAAGCGCATATCGGTGGCGGTCTCTAGATGCAGCGCACCGCCCCGAGCGATAGCCCTGCCTTTCAAGCGCAGGGTGTCGCCCGCATCCAGGCGCAGCCCGGATTGACTACGCGCTATGCCAGCCAGGGTTAGCGGGCCACCCGCGTCGAACCACATGAGAGCGCCGGACGTCCAGCGGGAGGCAACGTCTGACCGGACATCGCCCAGGGCAGTAAACAGAAGATAAGCATCGGCATGCAGTCGGCCGTTGACCTCGGCATCCTGTATGACGTGTATCGTCAGGTTGGACTGCGACGAGATTGAGCCCACGGCGTCAAATGCGCCGCCGGCCTTCACGTTAATTGGTCCCTCAGCGGCGATCTTGCCCGTCATGGAAGAAGCGCCCCCTGCGGAGAATGACGCCGGGCCGGAAACGTTTATTTCTCCTTTAGCCCGGAGATCGCGTATCGCCGCTGCCGCGACGCGGCGGCCATAGATGTGGCTCGCCTTGCCGAGAATCAAGTCGGTCTCGGCGTCCAGCCGCAACAGGCCTTCAATCGAAGTCGCATTGCCCGCCACCTGTAGATCTCGCCCCGCGGCCACCGTCACATCCGATGTGCCTCGCACGGTGCCGGCCGCCAAAATCGGGCCGTCGGAGGCGATACGCAAAGCCCCCTTTGATGTCCATTGTGACCCCGAGAGCAGATCCACCCCTGCCCGCGCCGTCATTGTCGAGGTGCCATCCGCGTCGAGCTGCCCGAGGACTGTGGCATCCTGTCGAGCGCGCATGGTCAGGTTCGACCGGGACGTGACCGACCCGGTCACGTCCAGCGAGCCTTTCGTGTCGATGAGGATGGATTCGAACGCCGACACATCGCCGTGCTGGCCGATGGCGAGATCTTCATTGGCCAGTAGGTCGAGTGCGCCGTACGCAGCATTGGCCACGCCGTCCACCGACATGGACGCGCCCGCGTCCATCAGCACACCGCGGTCACCGCGTAACGTGCCCGCTACATCGATGTCGCCGCCGGTTTCCAGATTCGCCCGTTTTTTTGCTACGACATCGCCGCTCTCATCGAAACGAACCGATCGATGAGCGCCCAAGTCGAACGCGCCATCCGTGCGGACACGCCCGCCTACCGTCGCATCTCGCTTGGCTGTGATCGTGGCGTCTCCGTGCGATGCGATCACCCCGTCGATCCTCGCATCTCGCCCGGCGCGCGCCACAATTTTCGGACCTTGTATCTGGCTATCTCGCCGCAGAGACAGATCATTGGCGCTTGTTAAACGCACCAGTCCATCGCCCTGGAATTCGCCGTCCAGCTGTAGATCGTGCCGGCCATGCGCTTCCAACGCTGCATGCGTCAAACCCCTCCCGGCCCAGTAAATATCATGGGCTTTCAGCGTCATGTCACCTTGGGCCTGCACCCGTGCCCCGGCACTCACGTCCAGCGTGCTGCCCGCTGACATGAGCAAGGAATCTCCGGCATAGAGGCGCCCCCGCACCAGAGGTCGAGGCGCCAACTGCACCGCCGACGCAGTCTCCGACTTGCTCGCGTTGTGCCCGATCAACTCGGTGCCTTCCAAGCCACTGGCGCGCCCGTCTCCTATCAACAGCCGGGGTGCACCTGCGGCGGAATCCGTACCTGTGGCCCTCGGCGTCGAAGGACCCAGCGTCTCGCGCTGCTCGGACGACGAAACGATTATGTCTCGTCCTGCGCTCAACACGATGCCGGCTAACGCGCTGGTTTCACCCTCGAAGCGCACATCACGCCCCGCCTGCACCGACAGACCGCCAGCAGACGTCAAGCGCCCGCCTGCGCGGACGTCTCTGCCCGCTCGCATGGCGACGCCACGGCCTTGCGTTTCTCCCTTCTCCCCAAGCGTCAGGTCGTGCCCGGCCGTCATGTTCAGGCCACCCAGCGCAAGAGCGTTGCCGTTGACGCGCAAGTCCTCATCGGCCGAGAGCGTCAGGCGTCCGTTCGTGCGCGCGAAGCCAGCGACGGACATCGACTTCTTCGCGGTGAGGCTGAACGTCCCCCCCGAATCCAATCGGGACAGCGGACGGGTCGCTAGGTGACCATCGGCGCTTGCCTTGAATGTCCCGTCCGCATGCATGTGACCGCCTAACGACGCGTTCTTTTTGGCATGTAGCGTCAGGTCAGTCGTGGATGAAACCGTGCCTGCGGTACGCAGTTCACCTAGCGATCGCAAGTTAAGCCTGCCGCCCGCCACGACGAAGGACTGGGGAGCTATCGTCAAGGATTCATCAGCTTCGAGATTAAGCGGCCCCAACGTAGACGAAACCAGACCCCCCACATTTAGCGCATTCCCCGCCGTCAGCATCGTGACACCTTGGCCTCGCACGGCGCCTCTTACGTCGAGATCTTGATCCGCTGCCAGCGTCAAACTGCCGCCAGCGCTCAGTTGCCCCCGCTGGCCAACCACAATGGAATTCGGAGCGGTTACGCTCAAATCGCCAGCGGCCCCGAAGGGCCCGTCCAACCAAGCGTCCCGGCCTGCCTGCGCTGTCACAGGTCCGACCGAGGCCAGTGCGCCAGACGCTTTAAGGTCGCGCGTCGCCGTCATCTGGATGTCATTGCCTTGGACATGACTGGCGGCGCCCAACGCCACATCTTTTCCGCCCGTCATGCGCAACACGCCGTTTTCAGCCAAGGCGCTGCCGTCCACGCTCAGATCCCCATCTGTGTTCAGCGTGATATCCGCAGATTGCAATGTCCCGGCCAGCCGCATGTCCGCGCCTGCGCCCAAATTCATCTCCTTGCCCGCATGCAAGATGGCGCCATGATCCGCACTCATCGCTCGCGCGGCATTAACCTGCAAATTGCCAGCCGTAGTGACTTGGCCCGGCAATACCGCATCGTCACCCGCTTTCAGCAATATTGGTCCTGTGCTGGAAATCACGCCCGCTGTGGCGAGTTTGATGGCCGATGGCGAGGCGTCGTCGGCGGCAGAGCCTGCGCCCTGCTGCTCTGCGGCTGGCGGCGTTTGCGACTCCGTCTCGCTCACTGTTCCAAATCGCAGGCTGCCGCCCGAGGATGCCGTCACGTCGCCATCGCTGAGGACTAACCGGTTACGGGCCATCAAGTTCCGGCCCGCGATCAACTGCACAGCGGCCTGCGACATCACGCCCGCCTGAGCGCCCATCGACAAGTCGCCGTCCGCCAGGATGTCCAGGCCTGCGCCGCTGCTTGCAAGGCCATAGACCGAAGCATCACGCCCTGCGGCGAGCTTTAACGTGTTTACGGCCGTCGCGTTACCGTGCATGGCCAGATCGCGTCCGGCATGCAGATGCGCGTTGCCCGCGGCTTGCGCGGTGCCGCCGGGCTGGATGGTGAGATCGCCCGCCGCGTTTACATGCAGGTCGCCCGTCATGGCGATCAGGTTGCCAGCGATATTGACGCCCACGCCGGCCTCGGTGCCGATCAGCCGGATGCTATTGGCGTACATGCCGCCCAACGCCCCTGTGTCCAGGGCGAACGGAGGTACTGCGCCCTCGCCGGGGCGCGTTTGGACGGCGCCCGTCGCATCGTCCACCTGCGACGGTCCGGCCATCACATTCAGTCGCTGCGCCCAAATGCCGGCGTTGACTTCCAGTGACCGGGCGATCAGATCGACCTGGTTGAGGTCAGCACCTAGCAATCCGTTGCCTGCCACAACAATGTGGCCCGTCGTCACGTCGAAGCGCAGGGCGCCGTCAGGCCCGATGGTCGGGCGGCCGGTGGTAAGCGTCGCGTGATCCGAGTTCAAGAACCCACAGCCGCTACAGGTGATGCCGGCGGGATTAGCCACGATGACACGCGCGCGTCCCCCGGCGACCTCCAAAACGCCGAGCAGTTGAGAGGGATTGGGCGCGGTGACCTGATTCAGGATGGTGGTCGCACGCTGATTGCCCAGCATGGGGTTGCCGCTGATTTGCCCGGCCAACTGTGTCCGACTTGCGCCCCCGCTATTGTTCAACACCACACCGCCAGGCCCGACGTTGAATTGCGTATATCGATTGTCCGACACGCCGCC
Source organism: Bordetella sp. 15P40C-2 (assembly GCF_009763235.1). NCBI lineage: Bacteria > Pseudomonadati > Pseudomonadota > Betaproteobacteria > Burkholderiales > Alcaligenaceae > Bordetella > Bordetella sp. 15P40C-2. The sequence goes on along the minus strand of NZ_WSJA01000017.1, from coordinate 139,537 downwards.
CACCGTCGGCGGTGCAATGTGAACGACGGGAACACCGTTCTGTAGAACGACCACCGGCTTTTGTCCGGGCATACCCTTGTCCACCGAGATCGGCAACGTCTGCGCCATGACGGGCGTCCACACCTGAGTGCAGAGGATGAGCCAGACAACGAATGAGCGCAGCTTTGACATGCTTACCTCGTAACGCAGGTTTGTATTGAGACTTGCCCGCACGCCGATCGGCCACCGGGGCATATCCGATGAACGCGATGGATCTGGCGAGTTGAGGTGATACTCAGAACTCGAAGATCACTGCCAGCGAATAAACCGTAGGCGCCGTCTTCAATGCCTGCGGCTTTTTCAAGGGCCAACCGGCCGAGAGGTCATAGCCCGCTGTGACATACGGCAAACTCAATCGTCCCCGCACGCCGATCGCCGCGCCAATCAAGGTCCGTTCAGTGAGATACTGGGATGAAGCGCCCCCCACGCGGCCTGCATCCAGCGCGGCGTATAGCTGATGCCCCGGCGTACGAAGCAGCCGATCGAGGTTGAACGACAAGTCATTGCGCAGATACCATCCGTCTTCACCAGCCAGCGTCATCTGGCCATCAAAACCGCGCACGGTGTATCGGTTGCCGATATTGAAATAGTCGGCGGGAATGATCGCGGTCTTGGCGTGTTGGATCTGCCAATTGGCTTGATAGGCGAGCGCTTGCTCGCCCCATCGAAAAGGCAGATAGAGACCGGCACGGGCGGTCAGAATCGTGCTTTGACCATTCCAGTCCGGGTCGCCAAATACAAAGCCCGGCCGATCGGAAAACTGTGGCATCGTGCCGCGCACGCCGCCGCCGATATCCAGCACCGCCCGCCCCACATAGTGGCGATGGCCCACATTCAACTCGTATCCCGTCATATCCCGCCGTTGCACGTCGATCGCCACATCATTAAGCGCACTGGACGTGCGCTTGCGCACCACGGCCAACGAGGCGCTGCCCTTATATGAGGGTCCGCGATACGGTACGACGGACACGCCGGCTTGCCATTGCTTGGTGCTACCGCTGTAGATAAGGGGTTCATCAAACCCCGGCAGCGTCTGCCGATACGTCGACTTGCCCGCGCCCGCGAAAAACATCCAGTACCCGAACGGGATGCTGTAATTGATCGACCCTGCACGCGTGTTGGAATCGTGATCGCGCCATCCGGCATTGCTACTCCACGACACGGACAACTGGTCATACAGAAATAGCGGGGAATCCAACGTCAAGCCGGCATAGACTTGCTCTCTGTCTATGCTCTGCATGCCCGAGTTATCGCCTCCAACGTAGCCATGCCAGCGCTTGCCCGTGCCGGGACGAATATGGATATCCGACTCACCTAGCCCCGCACCCGGAACCACATCGATGCTGGCATCGGCCTGCCCGCTAAGCCGGCGCATATTCTCCAGCGCCTGATCGAGATCCCGCTGATTCAAGTTGCCACCGGGCCCGGTCGGCACGACGGTACGCCACCAACCGATAGTGGGATCGCCTTCAACCGCCGAGATGCGTCCAGGCAGATAGCGCAGTATCAGGCGTCCGTCGCGCAAGGACTGCTCTGGAATCAGCACCCGGGCAGTGATCTGCCCGCGTTCGATCAAGATGGCAGTCAAGCGCTGTTGCAACATCTGCAGACCTCGCCCTCCCACGCAAGTCCCGGTGCTCACCTCTGCCTGACGGCGCAATTGCGCCGGCGGGGAATCACCGTCCCACAGCACTTCCCGTATTTCGAAACAAGGGGATTCTTGCGGCAGCCGCAGCACCTCTGAGCCAGTCACTGGCGCGTCCGGATCCGAGAGCACATCGGGCCGCTGCACGGCACGTTCACGTTGCAATTCGAGCTGCTGATCTTGGCGGCGCTGGATGTCAGCGGCATGATCCGCGGCCTCGGTCGCCAGTGACTGAGCCCTCAAAGGATGAGCAAGACACGTGATCCCGATCAGGCAAATAGAAAGAAATGAGAACCGCAAGAACGGGAGTTTGAGCACGAAACGGGGATGCTAAAGAGGAGGTTTGACCTGCACGATCGAAAAGCCCGCGAAGAGAATTGCAAGGATCAGGCGTGGCTTTGGCAGCCAGAACGTGCACGGAATATGAGGGCAAAAAATTATCATGAGCGTGCCGCGATTTCGATTGGCATCGGTCTGATATTGCCGCTGCTCGCACCATGGGACAGAGACTCGTTGCCACGCACCAGCCCCTGACGACACACCTCCGATAACCCCCCTCGGATGAGCCGTAGTGAGACCTGCAAAACCCCTGTTGCCCCCGCCTGCAATCGATGCGATCCGCCCACGGTAAAATCCCCTTTTTTCGACCCGAGCGCACAAGCGCCCTTCGAGGTATCCCCCATGTCTTCCCCCAAAGTCGGCTTTGTCAGCCTCGGCTGTCCTAAAGCCTTGGTCGACTCTGAACGCATCCTCACGCAACTGCGCACCGAGGGTTATCAAGTCACGCCCGAATACAACGACGCCGACGTGGTTGTCGTAAACACCTGTGGCTTTATCGATAGCGCCAAGGCCGAGTCGCTCGAAGCCATCGGCGAGGCGATCGCGGAAAACGGCAAAGTCATCGTGACGGGCTGCATGGGCGTTGAAGAATCCGTCATTCGAGAGGTGCACCCCAGCGTGCTGGCCGTGACCGGCCCGCAGCAATACGAGGAAGTCGTTCGCGCCGTCCACCAAGCCGCGCCGCCCAAGGCCGATCACAACCCCTACATCGACCTGGTTCCCCCTCAAGGCATCAAACTGACCCCGCGTCACTACGCCTATCTAAAGATCTCCGAAGGCTGTAATCACCGTTGCAGCTTCTGCATCATCCCGTCGATGCGTGGCGATCTGGTCAGCCGCCCCGTGGGCGATGTGTTGAGCGAAGCCGAACGCCTGGTTAAAGCCGGCGTAAAAGAACTGCTCGTCATCTCGCAAGACACCAGCGCCTATGGCGTGGACGTGAAATACCGCAGCGGCTTCTGGAACGGCCGTCCGGTGAAAACGCGCATGACCGAACTCTGTTCGGCCTTGTCCGAGCTAGGCGTATGGACGCGCCTGCATTACGTCTATCCCTATCCGCATGTGGACGAAGTCATCCCGCTGATGACCGAGGGCAAACTCCTGCCTTATCTGGACATCCCGTTCCAACATGCGAGCCCCCGCATTCTGAAGGCCATGAAGCGCCCGGCGTTCGAAGACAAAACGCTGGCGCGCATCAAGCGTTGGCGCGAGGAATGCCCGGACCTGACGCTGCGTTCGACCTTCATTGTGGGCTTCCCCGGCGAAACGGAAGAAGACTTTCAATACCTGTTGGACTGGATGAGCGAGGCGCAATTGGATCGCGTCGGCTGTTTCCAATATTCGCCGGTCAACGGCGCGCCAGCCAACGCGCTCGCCGATCCGGTGCCCGACGAGGTCAAGCAGGAACGTTGGGAACGCTTCATGGAACATCAGCAAGCGATCTCCGCCGCGCGTCTGCAAAACCGCATCGGTCGCGAGATCGATGTGCTGATCGACGAAGTCGATGAGGACGGCGCCATAGGCCGCTCGAGCGCCGATGCGCCCGAGATCGACGGCAATGTATATGTCAGCGCCGAACGCCAACTGCGCCCGGGAGAACTGGTGCGCGTGCGGGTCACCGACGCTGACGAGTACGATCTGCACGGCGACCTGATTTAAACCCGCCACACCCTCAATCGCATGCGCGGGCGCCCCTGGCGAGCGCCCCCGCATGTCCGTTTACGAACCGTCCAGACACACGAGAAAACCGGCCGCCACGCGGCCAAACTGCCATTTGCGTAAACTAAGAGATTAGGAAGAGGGCTTTCGGCACGATTGGAAAGTCCGTTCATTGTCTTTTCAACGCTATGACAATCAAAAATCTCTGTGTCTATTGCGGCTCGAACGCCGGCAACCGTCCCGACTACATCGAAGCCGCCCGCGCGCTGGCGCGGGAGATGGTCCGCCGCGATATCGGACTGGTCTACGGCGGCGCCAGCGTAGGCATCATGGGGGCCGTGGCCGATGCGGTGCTGGCCGAAGGCGGCCGGGCCGTCGGGATCATTCCCGAAAGCCTCATGCGCAAGGAAATCGGGCACCGCGAGTTGACCGAGCTGCACATCGTCGGCTCCATGCACGAACGCAAGACCATGATGGCCGAGCGTTCGGACGGCTTTATTGCCTTGCCAGGCGGCGCGGGCACGCTAGAAGAACTATTCGAGACGTGGACCTGGGCACAGCTAGGTATGCACCAAAAGCCCTGCGGTATGCTGAACATCGCCGGGTATTACGATCAATTGGCCGGCTTCCTCGACCACGCGGTGCAAGAGTCATTCATACGCGCCGAGCACCGCGCCATGCTCATCGTTGAACAACAACCCTCCGCTTTGCTGGATCGCTATGCCGCTTACACGCCGCCTACGGTCTCGAAATGGATAGACCAAGGCGAGCATTAATCGGACTGCTCTGCCCATCCTTATCGATTATGTCTATCGCCTCCGCCTCCTCACCCACCACCGCATCCGTCATGCGGAACTACCTGCACGCCAAGGACGAGAATCGCCCATTCTTTATGACGCGTGCCTTTGCGTCCGATGCCTCGTTGAAAATGACGTTGCGCACGGCCGCCATCGCTTTCCCCCCGCATGCTCATGGCCGCGAGGCCATTACCGAAACCTTGGTCAGAACGTTCGGACAGACCTACGAGAACGTCTACACGTTTTATCTGGACCATCCCGGCGAGCAAGCCCTGCTGGAGGACTACGCATGCGACTGGTTCGTCGCCATGAACGAGAAAGCCAGCGGGCGCGTTCGCATCGGCTGCGGGCGCTATGACTGGACATTCCAGCGCGAACCGCATCTCGCAACCAGCCTGGTCATCACAATCGAAACCATGCTGGACTTGCCGGCCGATACCGGGCCGTCTGTCTTTGGCTGGATCACCACCCTGCCCTACCCCTGGACGGATGCAGAGCGCGTGGTGCAGACGGCGCCCCCTATCGAGGCCTTGGCCCCTGTCATGCAGTGGCTACGCCGGGGTCATGTCACGGACCCACTGGGCAGCACCGCGTGAAATACGACTTGGTGGCCTTCGACTTTGATGGGACCTTGGCCAATACGCTGCCCTGGTTCGAGTCCATCATGGACGAGGTGGCCGAGAAATACGGGTTTCGCAAAGCCAACGCGGAGGAACGCGCTCAGCTGCGATACCGCAGCGCCCACGAAATCCTGGCGTTTCTGGGCGTGCCGATCTGGAAGCTTCCCTCCATCATGGCGCATGTGCGCAGAAAAATGCACGACGTCGCACCCGATGTGCGGCTATTTGACGGCATACCCGAGGCACTGACCCAACTGCGCGCGGCGGGACTGCGTATGACGGTGCTCAGTTCCAACTCGCAGGCAAACGTGCAGCGTGTGCTGGGTCCGCAAGCCTCGTCGTGGTTCGATGATTACGAGTGTGGCACGGACATGTTCGGCAAGGCCTCCAAGCTACGACGCCTGCTTGCCCGTTACCGCCTGGCGCCGCAACGGTGCTTGCTTGTCGGTGATGAGATGCGCGATATTGATGCGGCGCGCAAAGCGGGGGTAAACGTGGCGTCCGTGGCCTGGGGTTATAACCATGTCGATGCCTTGCGCGCGCACGGACCCGACGAGCTCATTCTGACCGTTGCTGATCTGCCGGCCAGACTCATCTAGAGGAAACCATGGACCTGAACGAGACCCACTTCATTAATGATACCGAAGCACTCCAGGCGCTTTACGGCGAGCCCGCTCCGGCCTCGTTGCTCAAGGAAGTGGACCACGTTCACCCGCACTATCGTGCCTTTATCGAGGCCGCGCCCTTTGTCGTTCTCGCCACCGTCGGCCCCGATGGCCTTGATGCCTCGCCGCGTGGCGACCCAGCGGGTTTTGTCACCATCGCTGATGACAAGACTCTGCTGATTCCGGACCGTCGGGGCAACAACCGTTTGGACAGCCTGCGCAACATCGTGGCCGATCCGCGCGTGGCGCTGCTTTTTCTGGTGCCGGGTGTGAATGAAACGCTGCGCGTGAATGGCCGCGCGCGTATCAGCGTCGATCCCGATCTGCTCGCACGCTTTGCCCTCAACGACAAGCCGCCTCGGTCTGTCGTAGTGGTCGAGGTAGAAACGGTCTACTTTCAATGCTCGCGCGCACTGCTGCGCTCCGCGCTTTGGGATGCCGACAAGCAGGTTGATCGCACCACCCTACCCAGCGTGGGCTGCATGCTGGCTGACTTGAGCGCAGGGACGTTCGACGGCGAGACTTATGACCGCGAACTCGCGGATCGGGTGCGTAAAACGCTGTATTGAGGGGCGGCAGGCCGCGCAAGCATGACGCTCGACGCGGCTTTTCACTGGGTGGCGCGACTCAAACGGGTAGCTGCCAGCCCCGCACGAAAATATCAACCGGCTGACGCTTACCGCCCGCTTTTTGCAGTTCAAGCAGCCGCAAAACGCCTGCCCCGGTGGCCACATCGATGCCTTGGCCAGATACCTGCAAAATCGTTCCCGGTGCAGCCTGCGCAGCGGTATCCAAGGCCTCGGCGCGCCACACTTTAACAGGCGCGTCTAAGCCAGGCAGACGCACTGTCGCGCCCGGCACGGGATTGAAGGCACGTACCCGCCGCGCCAGGAGGCTGGCAGGTTGCGTGCAATCCAGCGCGGCTTCGGCCTTGTCGAGTTTGGCCGCGTAGGTCACGCCTTCGGCCGGCTGCGCGCGTGCGGTCAGACCCTCGGCTTGCAACGCCCGCAAGGCCTCCACAATCGCGACGCCGCCTGCCTCGGCCAGCGCATCATGCAATTGCGCTGCGCTGTCGGTCGGGCCAATAGGCACACGGCGTTCCAAGAGCATATCGCCCGTATCCAGGCCTTCGTCCATCTGCATGATGGTGACGCCGGTTTCGGTGTCGCCCGCTTCAATGGCGCGCTGAATCGGCGCAGCGCCGCGCCAGCGCGGCAGTAAGCTAGCATGAATGTTCAGGCAGCCGCGAGGCGGCAGCTCCAGCGTCCAGCGCGGCAGGATCAAGCCGTAGGCGGCGACGATCATCACCTCGGCGTTCGCTTGCTCCAGCTGCGCGCGTGCCTCGGCGGCGTCCTCCGGGAACTTGCCATCCAGGCGCAAGCTACGAGGTTGCGCGACCGGGATCCCAGCGGCCACGGCCGCTTGTTTCACCGGGCTCGGCGTTAATTTCAAGCCACGGCCGGCCGGCCGATCCGGCTGCGTGAATACGAGCGGGATCTCGTGCCCCGCAGCCAACAACGCGTCGAGCGCGACGCGGGCGAATTCCGGCGTACCAGCAAAGACCAGGCGCATGGATCAGGCTCGCAGCGCTTCGCGTTCGGCTTTTTTCAGCTTGGTCTTGATGCGATTCTGCTTGAGGTTCGACAGGTACTCGACAAAGACCTTGCCGTCCAGGTGATCCAGCTCGTGCTGAACGCACACCGCCAGCAGACCATCGGCCTCGGCCTCGTACGAATTGCCTTCAACATCCAACGCGCGATAGCGGATCCGCGCGGCGCGTTGCACCTCGTCGTAGATGCCAGGCACCGACAGACAGCCTTCCTCATACGTCTGGCGTTCTTCGCTTTTCCAGGTGATCTCGGGGTTAATCAGCACACGCAGCTCGTTGCCCTGTTCGGACACATCGATGACCACGACGCGCTCATGCACATCGACCTGGGTGGCGGCTAAGCCCACGCCCGGGGCGTCATACATCGTCTCGGCCATGTCGCGCACCAGCTTCCGGATGCGGTCGTCCACCACCGCAACCGGCTTGGCCTTTTTGTGCAGGCGCGGGTCGGGGTAATGAAGAATAGGAAGCAGAGCCATAGCAAAAACAGGTGTTAAAGCTGAGATTTCAGCGGTTCGTTAATAATAATTCATTAGACACTTGATTTCTAATAGTTTTCTTCTAACAGGATGATGCACAAAGCGGGCTAAATTCGTCCCATCTCCGCCCGACCGTCCGGATGCGTCATGCGACACTATCCGTTCGTTGGGCCATTCGTTGATCCATGCCGCTTACTCATTCTCCTGCCGAGCTATCCGCCTGGTTACGTTTTTCGCTCGAGCCGGGCCTCACGCCCGCCCTGCGCTACCCGCTGCTGTCCACGCTCGGTTTGCCCGAACACATCTATTCTCTCGGCGCGTCGGCGCTGGCCAAAGTGGTGCCCCAAGCGCTGGCTATCCAACTGGCCGCCAGCACGCCGCCCGAAGTACAGGAACAAATCGAGCGCACGCTGCAATGGGTGGATCAACCCGGGCACACCATCCTGACGCTCGCGGACGCAGAATATCCGCAGAACCTGCTCACCATCGCGGACCCACCCTTGCTGCTGTACGTGAACGGCGACCCTGGCTATCTCAGCCGGCCCGCGTTGGCCGTGGTGGGCGCGCGCAACGCCACGCCGGGCGGCTGCGAGAACGCGCGCGCCTTTGCTCAGTATCTGGCCGGCGAAGGCTGGTGCGTGGTCAGTGGCCTCGCGCAGGGCGTCGATGCGGCCGCGCACGAAGGCGCGCTGCAGGCCGGCCCCCAGGGCGCGGGCACGGTGGCCATCATGGGCACGGGCATCGACCGTGTTTACCCGGCGCGCCACCGCGACCTCGCGCACCGTATCGCCGAGCATGGCGCATTGGTATCCGAATTGCCGCTGGGCATGGGCGCCCTGCCACACCATTTCCCCGCGCGTAATCGCCTCGTGGCCGGGCTGGCGCGCGGCGTACTCGTCGTAGAAGCGGCCCGTCAAAGTGGTTCGCTGATTACCGCGCGTCTCGCGGGCGAAAGCGGCCGAGAGGTGTTCGCGATACCAGGATCCATCCATTCGCCCCTGTCGCGCGGCTGTCATGCACTGATCCGCCAGGGCGCCAAGCTCGTGGAGACCGCGCAAGACATCACCGATGAACTGGGCGGGTCACGCCGCTCAGCCGACAGCGGCCGACCGGCCGCTTCGACGCGGGGCCGCGCTCGTGGGCAAACGAAATCGGTGGCTCGGTCTTCGCAATCGCCCGCAACGTCCGACAACGAGGACGCACCGCCGCCTGAACACACCGACACGGACGCCTCCGACCCTTCTGACACGCCCTTATTGCGTGCGCTGGGCTATGACCCGCTGCATTTGGACGTATTACAGGAACGCACCGGCCAGGACATTCCGACCTTGACCGCACAGCTGCTCGAACTGGAGCTGGCAGGTCACATTGCACGCCTGGAGGGCGGCCGTTTTCAGCGGTTGAAGTCGTAAAGTCGTAATAGCGCGAACGCGGAGGCACCGACAGTGCGTCTCCGCCCATGCGCCGGACGGGCGAGGATCACCGCGTTGACCCACCATCCACCGCTGTGCCAATCGACTGCGATATGATTTCTCGATCATTGACCGAGTCATGCGCCCGCGTCATTGCCGATTTAGCCAATCGCATCACGCCACGATGCGCCGCCCCATAGGAAACGCCATGAGCTTGCCATCCCGCGCCAAGATCGTCGAGGTTTCGCCCCGCGATGGCCTGCAGAACGAGAAATCGCTCATCAGCACCGATATCAAGGTGGAACTGATCGACCGGCTGACCGCCGCTGGGTTTCCAAACATCGAGGCCACGTCATTCGTGTCGCCCAAGTGGGTGCCCCAAATGGCCGATGCGGCCGATGTCATGGCGCGGATCCAGCGCAAAGCGGGTGTCATCTACTCCGTGTTGACGCCGAATATGAAAGGGCTGGATGGCGCCATCGCCGCCCGAGCCGACGAGGTCGTGATCTTTGGCGCGGCCAGCGAAGCCTTCTCCCACAAAAACATCAACTGCTCCATCGCCGAATCCATCGCGCGTTTCGAGCCCGTGGCCGAGGCCGCGCGGGCGGCGGGCTTGCGCTTGCGCGGGAGCATCAGCTGCGCGCTGGGCTGCCCGTATCAGGGCGAGGTCCCGGTGGCCGCCGTCGTCGACGTGGCGCGGCGCTACCTTGCCCTGGGATGCGATGAGATCGACGTGGCCGACACGATTGGTGTCGGTACGCCCAAGCGTGTGCGGGAAGTGATGAGCGCCGTCACACAAGTCGTCGATCCGGCCCGCATCTCTGGCCATTTCCACGACACCTATGGGCAGGCGCTGGCCAATATTCTCGCGGCATTGGAGACGGGGATCGCTATATTCCATACCTCCGTGGCGGGGCTGGGCGGCTGCCCCTACGCGCGCGGGGCCACCGGCAATGTGGCGACCGAGGACGTGCTGTACATGCTGCGCGGTCTGGACATCGAAACCGGCGTCGATTTCGATGCAGTCGTCGATATCGGGCAGTGGATGGCGGCGAATCTGAATCGCGCCAGCGGCAGCCGCGCGGGCAACGCCATCGCGGCTAAACGGACGGCCTGACGGTAGAACTTATGCATCCTCTGACTGCAATACCCCCGCTCGAAGAGCGCCAGGCGCTGTTACGCGAAATCGGTCCATTGCCCTTATCCGGCCAGGCCTGGCCTGACTGGGTACGCATCCTGGCGTGGGTCATTCTCGGCGTCATCGGCTTGCAGATCGTGCTGACGGCCATCCGCCTGCCGCCGGAACAGATCAGCGCCACCGCCGCCGGGATTGTGCTGCTGTGTTTCGTGGGCCTCGCCCTAGTGACGTGGCATATGCAGCGATCCGTCACCACGATTGACGAGGCGGGGCTGCATCAGACCTGGATCACGCGACGCGCGGTGACCTGGGACGAGATGCACTACGCGAAATTCGTGCCGCTGCTCTTTTCCAAACGTCTGGTGGTCTTTACCCAGCGCGGCCGCCCCGTGGTGTTCCAGGGCGGCACACGTGAATTGCAAATCGCCTTTGCGAAAATCTCGCTGTTGTATCGGCGCAAGCAGTAGGCTGACGCGCGGTGTGCTGAAAGGCCAGAGGCTGGCCCGGTCAGCCGCGGCTGCGCCGATCTCGCTGTTACGGCAACGTGATCGACACCGGCGCATTGGCCTCGCAGGCTTCCAGCGCCCGGCCGAGCCGCGCCATGCCTTCGGCGATCTGGGCTTCGTTCATGGTGGCAAACGACATGCGCATTGCGTACAAATCGGCCTGCTCGGGATCCGCGTAGAACACTTTACCGGGCACATAAACCACCCCGTGTTCGATGGCGTAGGGCAAAAGTCGCGTGGCGTCGATATCGCCATTTAGCCGCGCCCAGAAAAACATGCCGCCCTCGGGTTGGCTGAACACGATGCGGTCGGCGAGCGATGCTCGCAGCGATTGCGCCATCGCGTCGCAGCGCGCCCCATAGGCGGCGCGGATACGCGGCACATGCTTGGTGTAGCGACCATCGGCCAGGTATTGCGCCACGATTTCCTGGATCCAGGCCGAGGACGCCATATCGTCCGCTGCTTTTGCGCCCACGCAGCGGCGGCGCACCTCGGCCGGGGCCACCAGCCAGCCGATACGCAAGGACGGCGCCATGGTCTTGGACATCGTGGACAGATACACCGCCCACTGCCGCGCCTCGCCCTCGGCGAGCGCCGCGATCGGGGGCACGCTCTCGCCAGCAAAGCGCAGTTCGCCGTAGGGATCGTCTTCCACGATCAGGAATTGGTATTTGACCGCCAGCTCCAACAGACGCAAACGGCGTTCGCGACTGATCGTGGCGCCGCAGGGGTTGGAGAACGAAGCCACCACGCAAACCATCTTGGGCCGGATCCGCGCTGCCATTTCATCCAGCGCGTCGATATCCACGCCATCCGGCCCCGACGGCACGGTATGCACAGTGGCACCGGTATAGCGCAGCGCCTGCACCGAGTTGGGAAAGGCCGGGCTTTCGATAATGACGTGGTCGCCCGGCTGCAACATCACGCGGCTCACCAAGGCCAGCGCCTGTTGCGAACCACCCGTGACGGCCAATTCCGTGTCGGGGTCGCAAATCAGCCCCCGCTCGGCGGTCAAGGCCGCCAACGCATGCCGCAGGCTCGCCTGTCCGTCGATATTGGAATACTGCAAACAGCTGCCCAGACGACCCGCTACCTGCTCGGCCGCGGCGTTCAGACCCTCCACGTCGAACAACTCCTGGGCGGGATAGCCGCCCGCGACGGATATGTTGCCCGGCTGCAAAGCGTAAGGCATCAGCGAACGGATAGGCGAGGCGGGCGGGTTCTGAAAGGGCGCGGCGAACGCGTAGTTGGGTGCGGCGAGCGACATGGAGCGAAATAGCCGAAAAAGTGGGCGCCGGGCTGCCGGCGCAAAATCCGGCGACCAATGACGTAGCGCACGGATACAGGAACAAAAGCCCGACGATTCTATGCCTGGCCCCGCCCAGGGTCAACGCGAGCCCGTGGAGGTAGAACCACGAGGTGCCGCCGGGACGTTTATCATCGTGTTTTCGACACAGTCAGCACATTCCGATGAATATCGAGGACACGATGTCGGCCCGCGTGGCCCGTATCCAGCAACGTATCGACGCCGCCTGCGCCCGCGCCGGGCGCCCGGCCGGCAGCGTCGCCCTTTTACCTGTCAGCAAAACATTCGGACCCGAAGCCGTGCGCGAAGCCATCGCGCTGGGCTACACCCGATTTGGCGAGAACAAAACGCAGGAGATCCGGCAAAAGCGCGAAGCGTTATCCGACGCGGCGGTGCAATGGGTCATGATCGGACACCTGCAAACCAATAAAGCCAAAGACGCCGCGCGCGACGCATCCGAGGTCCAGTCGCTCGATCGTCTGGAGCTTGCTCACACGTTGCAGCGTCGCCTCGACACGGAAGGCCGCGAGCTGGACGTGCTGGTTCAGATCAAGACCTCGCCCGAGCCCAGCAAACATGGTTTGCCGCCCGAGGAGGCCGCCGCGTTTCTACGTACGCTCGCGAGCGAATGCCCGGCCCTGCGCGTGAAGGGCCTGATGACGATGGCCGTGCAGTCCGATGACATGCAGGCCGTTCGCGCGTGTTTCCGCGCGCTGCGCGATTTGCGCGACCGTCTGCGAGCGGAAGCCATCGAAGGCGTCGAGCTCGACAGACTGTCCATGGGCATGAGTGGCGATTTCGAAATCGCCATCGAAGAAGGCGCCACCGAGGTTCGTATCGGCAGCGCCATTTTTGGCACCCGGAACTACGCCTGAATTAGTGCTTCATCGAGTGCGAGCTGTGATCATGCTCGCCTTTTTGCATGTGACCGATCGGCATGACATGGAATTTCACGGCCACCTCGCCCGCTTTTTCGAATTTCAGCGTGGCCGGAATTTCGCCATCCTGGCTAAAGGGTTGCTTTAGATTCAGGAACATCACGTGATAGCCACCCGGGGCGAGCTTGACCTCGCCATTGGCGGGCACGGCAATTCCGTCCGGCACGTGGCGCATCCGCGCCACGCCGTTCTCGGTCTCGATGGTGTGCAACTCGACGCGTGCGGCGGCATCCGAATTCACCGATAGCAGGCGATCGGCGTTGGCGCCGGAATTCTTGATCTCCATATAGCCAGCGCCATTGGCCTGACCCGGCGCGGTGGCACGCACCCACGGATGATCGACGCGAATCTGCCCGATGGTGTAATCGTGCGCCCAAGCCGACGCGATGGAGGACAAACCCAATGTGGCAGCTAGCGCCCACTGACGGAAATTCATGTATACGTCTCCGAGAACTGATCAGCGCTATGCGGCGCTGACGATTAACGCCGTCGGATCAAGCCGCCCGCCTTGGCAGCAGCCAGAACCGAATCGGTCAAAGTCTTTAGAGCCTCTGAGTTTACCCCCCAATGTTGCCAATACAACGGCACGTCTTCCGTGGCGCGCGGGCGTAATGGGACTAAATCACCTGCTTGCAATGCCTGCTGCACCAGCGGCAATGGATTCATCGTCCAACCCAGCCCGTCCAGCGTCGCCTGCACAAAGGCGCGCGATGAAGGCAACCACCACACCGGTGGCTGCCAGGGTTCGTCGCCCATCACCTTGCGCGCAAAACGCGCCTGCATGGCGTCCTTACGGTTAAACACGAGCACCGGCGCGCGCGCCAAGGTGCGGGCACTCACGCCCGACGAAAAATACTTTTCGTGAAACGCGGGCGTGCAGGTGGCCACATAACGCATGCTGCCCAAGGCGTGGACCCGACAGCCCTGCACCGGATCGCCCATGGCCGTGACCGCGCCGAGCACGGTCCCGTTACGCAACAGCGCGGCAGTATGGTCCTGGTCTTCGGATTGCAGTTCGAGGGTTGTCCGGCTGCGGCTGGCGAACTGGCGTGCCGCTTCCATAAACCAGGTTTCCAGGCTGTCGTGATTGACCGCCACCGTCAAACTGACTTGTGGCGCCGCGTCACCATCCAGGCCCAGGCGTCCTAGCGCATCGTGTTCCAGCAAGGCGGTTTGTTCGGCCAGCTGCACCAGTACCTGTCCATCTGCTGTCGCCACCGCTGGCACCGTACGCTGTACCAGCAAGCGGCCCATGCGCTCTTCCAATGTCTTGATGCGTTGCGAGACCGCGGACGGCGTGACGTGCAGGACGGCCGCCGCCCGCTCGAACGTGCCTTCGCGCACCACGGCGGCCAAGGCGCGCAGATGGCCATGGTCAATTCGCATGAGAACACCTATATGTGACGATTAAGTAATTCTAAATCAGCTTAAATTAAATTAGCTTCATTTCATATCGAGAATGGTCCAGAATGGCAGCCATCCCGCCGCCCCTTTTGCGGCGTAATTTTTAATTCGGCTTGCAGTTATGTTCTCGCTCATCTCTACCCCTGCCACGTTTTCTGCCTGGGCCAGCGGCACGGCCACCGGGCTGGGTCTGTTCGCGGTCGTGGGCGCACAAAGCGCCTTCATCCTGCGTCAGGGTTTGATGCGTGCACACCTGCTCAGCATTCTCGCGATCTGCGCGCTGTTGGATGGCATCTGTATTTTTGCCAGCGTGTGGGGCCTGCAAGCCGTCGTCAGCTGGTTCCCGTGGCTGACGCATGCAGTGCTTTGGTTCGGCGTACTGTTTCTATCGTGGTATGCGATTCAATCCGCGCGCCGTGCGATTCGCGCCGAGGGCGGATTGGTGGCCGCGAAACATGCCGTGCCCTCTCGGTCGGCGGCACTCTTGGCCGCAGCGGGCTTTACGCTCTTGAATCCCCACTTTTGGTTGGACATTATGGTGTTGGGGTCTTTGGCGCATGGCTTTGACGAGGCTCGATTGGCGTTCGCCGCCGGGGCCGTCACGGCCAGTGTGTTGTGGCTGATCGTGCTGGGCGTGGGTTCACGTGTGTTTGCGCCCTACTTTGCCAACCCGAAGGCCTGGCGGGTACTTGATGGCGTCATTGCGCTCATCATGATTGCCTTGGCTGTAAGGTTGGCGATGAATGGACTTTCTGCTTGATCGTTTAATCGGCAAACAAAAACAAAACCGCGCACGACCCGGCCTGCTTCGGCAGAGTCGCGCGCGGGGCTGCACGCTTACAAGCGGGTCTTACATGTACGACGCGTAGTCGCGGTGGTGCGCGGGCTTGATCGTGGCCATTAGCGCATCCTTGGAGAGTACCGCGGGTGCTTTTTCCTGCTCGTCTTTCATCATGAACTGCGCAACCAGTCGCTCGGCCACCGTCTCCCGCGGCTGCTCTAGCTTCACCGGTTTCGCCGTGGCAGGCGGCCTGTAAGCGGCGAGGATAGGATTCGGATTGATATTGTCCAGGGGCTGAGCCTTGAACGCTGCGACCATCGCGCGAGTGATGTCTTCCGGATAGAGGGTGCTGACATCCTTGATGGCATACCACGTGCCAAGAACGTCCGCCAGCTCGTTGCCTTTCAAACCCAGGTCACGGCCGTCGGTCCTGAACGCCGAGTAAGCCAGCTCTTCGGGGTTTTTCTTCTTGCTCAGGCTTTCGAACGTGGCGTTGCCAGAACCGTATGTAAAGACATTGCGCACGAAGATCGCGGCGCGTCCCAGCCAGTAGGTTTGCGCCTGGTGAGCCTCTTTGATGGCATTACGGATTTCAAACGCCTCGCGGGCGAGGTCTTCGCCAAAGCACTGCTCGTTATCGTGGAACTCTTTGGCCTTTCTCACGAATTCGACGTAAGCCTCGGTAACCTTGGCGTTGTAGCTTTCGCGCACCGCAGCGTCATTGGACGCAAACGGGGCGACGTAGCTCTGAATCGTCTGCTGTATGTCGCCCCAGGTGCTGCTCAGGCTAATGGGAGTGGTCATGAAGTGTCCTTGATATGAAGATTAATCCAGCCACTCGTGAGTAACAGGGGATGGTGAGATGTTCCATATAAAAGGAGCCTCCGGTTCCTCTTGCAGGCTATAGTCACATCCATTGCCGTCAGTGTGCAGTTAAGCACGCCAGGCATCTCTCCCAATCAACGAACTCGACGCTATTTTTGACGCCATGACTGCATGTGATTTCGATTGTCCTCTCTGCGCACAAGACGGCGGCGTTGTGCTTTGGCGCGGCCCACGACTGCGCGTAATCGAAGTCGAAGACGCCGACTATCCCGGATTTACGCGCGTTGTCTGGAACGCACATCACGCGGAGATGACAGATTTGTCTCTGTCCGAACGCGACCTGATGATGCGCACGGTATATATCGTGGAGCAGATCCAGCGCGAGGTGTTCCATCCGGATAAAGTGAACCTCGCTTCCTTGGGCAATATGGTGCCGCACTTGCACTGGCATGTGATTCCGCGTTGGCGCGGTGACCGGCATTTCCCCGATGCGGTATGGGCCGCGCCTCGCATCGTCCCTGGGACGGAGCCTCCGGAATGGAGAGCCAGGCTAGACCGGGTACGCGCTGTGCTGCCGCAATATCGGGAACAATTGATTCGCGCGCTTTCGGCCACGCCAACCGATTAGAGCCACTGCCTGCGCGAAGGCTGCAGGCGCGACATGCAAGCTTATTCCGGCTGGTAATTTGGCAAGCCATGAAGTGCCCGGTAATCTGTAGGATCGAATACCAATACGGGCCAACGCTATCCGGCCCAAGCTAGACGGAGAAGCTCATCATGAAACTCATAACAAAAAGCGTGGTCGGCGCGGCACTGACGCTGGGAGCGCTAGCCGGCGCACAAGCCGCGACCTTGGATGTGGTGCAAAAGCGCGGCGAGGTTCGCTGTGGCACAACGACCGGCTTCGCGGGATTCTCCGCGCCCGATGCGAAGGGGGTGTGGCAAGGTCTGGATGTGGACCTTTGCCGTGCGGTGGCGGCGGCGGTATTCGGCGATGCGAACAAGATCAAGGTCGTCCCATTGAACTCACAACAGCGCTTCACCGCGCTGCAGTCGGGCGAAGTCGATGTACTCACGCGCAATACGACCGTCACACAACAGCGTGACACGGCGCTTGGCATTACTCACGCTGGCATTAACTTCTATGACGGCCAGGGCTTTCTCGTGCCCAAGGCGCTCGGTGTTAAAAGCGCCACGGAGCTGAATGGCGCGTCGATTTGCATGCAAACCGGCACGTCGAACGAAAACACCATGGCCGACTGGGCGCGTGCGCACAATGTCGAGTACAAGCCGGTCGTGATCGAGACCTTTGACGAGGTGGTCAATGCGTTCGCCGCGGGCCGTTGTGATGTATTCAGCACCGACGCATCGGGTCTGGCATCCATCCGCATTTCGAAGCTGCAAAATCCGGATGATTACATCGTGCTGCCCGAGATCATCTCGAAGGAGCCGTTGGGGCCCTTCGTGCGCCGGGGCGACGATGGCTGGCGCAATATCGTGTCCTGGAGCTTGAACGCAATGATCGAGGCCGAGGAATACGGCATCACGTCTGCCAACGTGGACGAGCAAACACAAAGCCAGAATCCCAATATCAAGCGTATTTTGGGCGTCACACCAGGCGCGGGCGCGAATCTCGGCCTGGATGAGAAATGGGCCTACAACATCATCAAGCAGGTCGGCAATTACGGCGAAAGCTTCGATCGCAACGTCGGTGAAGCCAGCCCGCTGAAAATCCCTCGCGGCCTGAATGCGCAGTGGACGCAAGGCGGTTTGATGTACGCGTTGCCAATCCGGTGATCTCGGCTTTGCCGACGCGGCGTCGATACTGCGTCGGCAAATCTGGACCGCGAGTCAGGCCTCCCGGTCAGCGATGAATTACGTATGGCGAATTCGCTCTTATTAATTCATCGCTAGCGCTTTGGAGGCGCGCGCCTCCAAAGCGTCCACCCGCCGAGCCATTGCCGCCTCAATTTATGCTGTAGCCGCGCCCCTTGAAGCAGGCACCCAACGCGCGCGTGTAAGAGTCCGCCGACGCCGTGGTCGTGTATTCGGTAATGTTGTTCGGATTCAGGCCACTTTGATTCATGGCCCAGTTTTCGCAGGCTTGGCGATCCTGCATTTGCTGCGATTCGCTTTGCCCCTTGGCGGGATAGGCCACCACATTCAAGCTCGAGGGGGCCACGGCCAGCCGCGGTGGCGCGTATGTCGCCACGGGGGCTGGAGTCACGTAGGTGACGGAGGGAGCCACATACGACGGAGCGACATAAGCCGGAGCCACATAAGTCGGCCCCGGATAGACAACCGGCGGCGAGACGTAGGTCACGCCACTATAGGCATAACGCGGACCGCTGCTTAGCGCCAGAGCAACTCCGGCACCCAGCAGCGCACCGCCCACCCACCAGCCGGCGCCACCGTAATATCGCGAGCCGTGGTAATGACGATGCCCACCGGCCACGACTTGAGCACTGCAGGTCGCCAGCACGACGGCTACCGCCGCCGCGCGCCAAAATCGGGACTTCATACTCGTATTCCAAAAAAATTTGTCTGGCGCCCGCGTACGCGCCGCCAAACTAGCATTGATCGCTGTGATTACTTTACTCCCACCGGCAAAAACTTTCTTGCCAACGTTGGGAGGGACTCTGTCGGTGGTTAGCCTGTCCTATTTTGGCTGGCCTAGTCATGGGCATACCTGACTCCGGGCAATCCCGGCTCGCCCATCTCCCGTGGCCCGTGGGCCAGCATTCGGTATGCCAAAATCGCGTTATGGCACACGACAATCGATTGATCAGCAACACCTTGGCCAAGCAAGCCCGGCAATTGGACGCTGCCTGGAGATCCGCGCTGGACGCACCGCCGGTCGCCGAGGCGTTATCGCGGGTGATTGCGCATGTCGAATCCCGACTGGCGGACGGTGCGGTGGTGTACCCCGCCACGCCTTTTCGCGCGCTCGCCGCGTTGATGCCATCTGAGGTGCGCGTCGTGATTTTGGGCCAGGATCCCTACCACGGCCCGGGCCAGGCACAAGGGCTCGCGTTTTCCGTCCCCGACGACTGCAAACGCCCGCCGAGCCTGCGGAACATTTTTAACGAAATCGCGGCCGAGTTCCCTGGCACGCCCATGCCACAGGGCAATGATCTGTCGCGCTGGGCGGACCAAGGAGTCCTGTTGCTCAATACCTCGCTGACCGTCGAAGACGGCCAGCCGGCGTCGCACGCCAAGCGCGGTTGGGAGACCGTGACGGATGCTTTGATCCGGTGCGTGGCAGAGGATCCGACGCCCAAGGCCTTTCTGCTTTGGGGCGCGCATGCTCAGGCAAAACAAGCGTTGCTGCCAAGCCACAGCCCGCATTTGGTGCTGACGGCGAATCACCCCTCGCCGCTGTCGGCGCGCCGTCCGCCTGTCCCCTTCCTGGGCTGTGGGCATTTCGCCCGGGTCAATGCCTGGCTGGCGGACCAGGGAAAACCCCCTATTGACTGGACGACGGAAAAATCTCAAAAGACTGTACGTCAGGGCGAATTCGCGTTATAGTCTTCGGACTGCACAAATTGTTTCGGCATTCATGCGCGTTTTAGCGCCATTGGTATTCGCAGTCATCGTCGGGAATTAAGCCCGGCCTCATGCCGAACACCATCGATTCCTGACCTCCTTTCCTTCCGCCTCGCGTTGTAGCAAAACGCGCCGTGCGCACGGTTGATCCGGTCGGCCCGATGCTCCATCAACCGTCGTCCGGACTTCGCCGCATATTCCCGGCAGTACCCGGCACATGCGCCGCATTTGCGGTAAGGACAAGTAATGTCTTTTGAATCCCTAGGTTTAACCCCCACTCTTCTGTCGGCTCTGCAAGAAGCCGGTTTCACCACGCCCACCTCGGTGCAGGCTCAGGCCATCCCGCAAGCGCTGGCCGGCCACGACCTGATGGTGTCCTCGCAAACCGGTAGCGGCAAAACCGCCGCCTTCATGCTGCCCGCGCTGAACCGCATCGCGGGCCAGCCTGGCAACAAGGGCGTGGGCGTGCAAGTGCTGGTGCTCACGCCGACGCGTGAACTGGCGCTGCAAGTGACCGAAGCCACCGCCTCGTATGGCCGCAATCTGCCGGGTCTGCGTACCGCCACGGTCGTAGGCGGCATGCCCTACGGCGCCCAATTGAAGGCCCTGTCGCGTCGCGTGGACGTGCTGGTCGCCACCCCGGGCCGTCTGCTGGATCACCTGAAGGCCGGTCGCGTCAAACTGAGCACCGTGCACACGCTGGTGCTGGACGAAGCCGATCGCATGCTGGACATGGGCTTTATCGAGGACATCGAGACCATCGTCTCGCGTCTGCCGGAAGATCGTCAGACGCTGTTGTTCTCGGCCACGCTCGATGGCACGGTGGCCAAGCTGGCTGCAAAGATGATGCGCGAGCCGCAACGCATCGAGATCACCGGCCACAAAGAAAAGCACACGAATATCACGCAAAGCCTGCTGTACGCGGACGATGCGAGCCACAAGATGCAGTTGCTGGATCACGTGTTGCGTGACGCGAAGCTGGATCAAGCCATTGTGTTTACCGCGACCAAGCGTGGCGCCGACGACCTGGCTGATCGCTTGGCCGATCAAGGCTTTGCCGCCGCGGCGCTGCATGGCGACATGAACCAGCGTCAACGCACTCGCACGCTGACTCAGTTGCAACGCGGTCAGCTGCGTATCCTGGTGGCCACCGACGTGGCCGCTCGCGGTATCGACGTGCAAGGCATCAGCCATGCCGTGAACTTTGACCTGCCCATGCAGGCCGAGGACTATGTGCACCGTATCGGTCGTACCGGTCGTGCTGGCCGTGATGGTCAGGCGTTCACGCTGGCTACGCATTCCGAGCGTCATAAAGTTCGCCGCATCGAGCACTACATCGGTCAATCCATCACCCCCGAAATCATCGCGGGTCTGGAACCGAAGCGCACGCCGCGTCCGACCGGCGCTGGTGCTGGCCGGGGTGGCAAGCCGTTTGGCAAGCGTCCTGGTGGTCACGGTGGTGACCGTCCGTTCCGCGAAAGCCGTGGCGGATACAGCCCGCGTGGTGAAGGCGCTCGCGAAGGCGGTGCCCGTGGCGATTTTCAGCCTCGTGGCGAATTCCAACCGCGCGGTGAGTTCAAGCCCCGTGGCGAATTCCAAGCCCGTGGCGAGCACAAGCCCCGTGGTGAGTTCCAGCCTCGCGGCGAATTCAAGCCCCGTGGCGAGTTCAAGCCGCGCGGTGAGTTCGCGCCGCGTGCGGCCGGTCCTCGTGGCGATTTCCAACCGCGTGAAGGCGGATGGCGCAGTCGTGACGAGCGCCCTGCTGGCGATCGCGAATTCCGTCCCGCCCGTACTGGTGCGCCTCGCGGCGACTGGCGTGCTGAACGCGACTCGCGTCCGACTGCCGGTTTTGCCGGCCGCCCGCAGCGTGAAGGTCAACGCGGTGAGTTCCAGCCTCGCGGCGAATTCCAACCTCGTGGCGAGTTCCGCCCGCGTGCCCGTGCCGAAGGTGAATTCCGCGGCGCCGACCGTCGTCCCAGCGGTTTCCGCCCGTCGGCCAAGCCGTTCGCCTCGCGCGACGGCGCACCGGCCAAGCGCTTTAACAAGCCCGCTGGCGCACGTCGCGACCAAATCCGCGACTGACATCGGGGTGTTACGCAGGAAGTCCTGACGCAAGCAACCCGTTGTAAAGCACACACCGCCCGCCCTGCCCGTTCCATGACGGGTTCGGCGGGCGTTTCGTTTGGGATGAGCGTCGCAAGCATTTCCGTCTCCAATGACGCGTGGGCATAGCTTTCGTATCGCATGCCGTCACCATGGGACAATAGCGACTATGCAACGCACTACGTCTTCCTCACTGCCTGTCTTGGATACGGACAGCGCGAACCACAGCGCCCGCGCGGCGGCCCATTTGCGCCTCGCGATTGAATCGGCGGGCGGCTGGCTGCCCTTTGACCAATGGATGGCACAGGCGCTCTACGCGCCGGGCCTGGGTTATTACGCGGCCGGCGCGGTCAAGCTTGCTTCCACGGCTGCCACCGATGCGCGCGGCATTCCGATCGCAGAGGGCGATTTTGTGACTGCGCCGGAACTGACACCGCTGTTTGGGCAGTCGGTGGCCCGGCAGGTGGCGCAGATTCTTTCCGCGACTGACACGCACACGGTGCTGGAGTTTGGCGCCGGGACCGGGGCACTGGCCGAGAGCGTACTCAACGCGCTCGATGAGCTGCTGCCGGATGTGCAATATCGCATCATGGAGATCTCGGCGGATCTGCGCGCTCGTCAGCAGGCGCGGCTAGCGAAGTTTGGTGATCGCGTACAGTGGTTCGACGCCTTGCCAGGGGCTTTTTCCGGCTGCGTGCTCGCCAATGAAGTGCTGGACGCCATGCCCGTGTCGGTGTTTCGCTGGAGCGAGGATGGCGATGTGCTGGAGCGGGGTGTCGCACTCGATGCGCAAGGCGCGTTTTGTTGGCAGGAGCGCACTGCGGGGCCTGAGCTTGCACGCGCGGTAGCGGCGCGTATGCCGCCTTTGGCCGGTTATGTGTCAGAGATCAACCTCCAAGCCGAGGCCTGGATGCGCGGTATGAGCGGCTGGCTGGAAAAAGGCGCTGCCTTGCTGTTCGACTACGGCTTTCCTCGTCGCGAGTATTACCACCCGCAGCGCGCGGGCGGAACGCTGATGTGCCATCTGCATCATCACGCGCATGATGATCCGTTTTATGCGCCGGGCGTGCAGGACATCACCGCGCACGTGGACTTCACCGCGATGGCGGACGCCGCGTTTGAGACGGGCATGCAGGTGCTGGGCTATACCTCGCAAGCGCGGTTTTTGATGAACGCGGGTCTGGCCGAGTTGCTGGCGCAGCTCGACCCGACCGACGTGCGCAGCTACGCGCAGGCCGTCGCACCGGTGCAAAAGCTTCTCAGCGAAGCGGAGATGGGGGAGCTGTTCAAAGTGCTGGCTGTAGGGCGTGGAGTCGAAACCGCGCTGCTGGGATTCGCGCGCGGCGACAGACTTTCAACCTTATAGGCAAGCCGGGTATAGGCGGGCTGCGTTCTGCAGCGCATACTGAACTGCGCTCTACAGCGAATACGGCGGCTTAATGCCGCAGCGACTGCAGCGCTTGCAACCTCGCGGCGCGTACGGCTGCTTTAATCTCGCCAGGGTTTCCACTGTGCTGCTTGGCGATCGCTCCTGCATCGACCCCGCGCGCCTCGTCCAACCGGGCGCGCCACGCGTCAGCGTTCGTCGTGGCCACCACCGTCGCGGCATCGAGCATTGCCAGGAACCGCTCGGGCTTGCGTAGTCCGTCGGTGCGCTCGATCAGCCCCAGTTGGTCCTCGGCATCGACCGCGTGCAACGCCTCCAACATCGAAGGCAGCAAACGCGCCTGATCGGCACATTCGCCCGGCACGCGCAGGCGCCGGGCCAAAGCATCACGTTCCGGCGTCAGACGGCAGAGCAAGGCATAGCGTCCGGGCAGAGGTTGCTCGCGTGCCGCGGCGCGATCAAGATCCTGGCCGACCATCGCCACCTCCTGCAGTTCCGGCATCACGCGCGCCAGCGCGCCGGATTGTGCCAGCACATCCAACATGCGCGACGGTGTCGCCGCCATGAGGCCACGCGACAGTTCTTTCCATACGCGTTCCGGCACAAGAGCATCGGCCTCGCCGTCTTCGACCATGCGCCGGCATAGCGCCATGGTCTCGTCAGCGACGCGGAACTCAGCGAACCGCGCGGCGAAGCGGCCCAGGCGCAGTATCCGCACCGGGTCTTCGGCAAAGGCCTCGCCTACATGGCGCAACACGCGCGCTTCGAGATCGCGCGCGCCGTTTAGCGGATCCTGCAGTTGGCCATCCGGTGTGCAGGCGATCGCATTGACCGTAAGGTCGCGTCGCTGCAGATCCTGCTCAAGCGTCACATCAACGCCGGTGTAGAACGTAAATCCTTTATAGCCACGGCCGGATTTGCGCTCGGTACGAGCCAGCGCGTATTCCTCTTTGGTCCGTGGATGAAGAAACACCGGAAAGTCGCCGCCTACCGGAATAAAGCCGCGACGGGTCATTTCCTCGGGGGCCGCGCCCACCACCACCCAGTCACGGTCGCCCGCGGGCAGACCCAATAGCGCATCGCGCACGGCACCGCCCACGATGTACACCTGCAGGCCGCTGACGGTGTCGTCGTGCGCTAAACCCTGTACCGCGGCGGCCACAGACCCTGCGGAGGAAGAACTCGCGACCATCACCGACTCTCCGCAGTCCGCACAACGCCAGGCGGGGCGATTTCGCCCAGGCGCGCCTTCAGAGACTGGGGTTGCCCGGAGAACATGGCGGCGTAGTAGGTGGCGTTAGACAGCACGTGTTTAACGTACAGACGGGTCTCCGTAAACGGAATCGTCTCGGCGAATATCGCGCCTTCCACGGGATGCGAGAGCTTGGCGCGCCACGTCTTGGGGCGCCCGGGGCCCGCGTTATATCCCGCGCTGGCCAGCACCTGTGAGCCGTCTAAACCCTGCAGCACGATATTCAGATAGTTCGTGCCCAATATCGTGTTGGTGTCAAAATCGTTGACGCTAGCGGGCGTGAAGTCTGCCATGCCAATCCGGCCGGCCACGTACTTGGCGGTGGCGGGCATCAGCTGCATCAGTCCCGATGCCCCAACATGCGAGCGCGCATCCATGATGAATCGCGATTCCTGGCGGATCAAGCCATACACCCATGCCGGATCCAATCCGATCGAGTTGGCTTGCGCGGTGACACGACCCTCGAACGGGGCGATATACCGTTGCGTAAAGTCGACCTCGTTGCGAGTGCGCTCCGAGGTGTTGACCACTCGATCGTAAATGTCTTCGGCACGGGCCAGCTCGGCGGCGGCCAGCAGCTGACGATCGGACATGCCACGCAGCGCGTAATTCCACTCTCCCACCGCCTCCGAACGCCACCCCAGGCGGAACAGATGCACCGCGCGGCGCAGGCTGGCGTTGGCCCGGGCCTCTTGCATCTCGGCATCCGTCAGGGGCGCCGGACGTGGCGGCACCGTGATGCTGCGGCCGAGTTCTTCGGCGGCCAGTTGGCCATAGAAGTTGTATTGATCGGCAATGCTGGCATAGCCGCGACGCGCCTGTTCATGACGGCCGCGCGCGGCGTCGGCGCGGGCTCTCCAGTAGATCCAAACGGGTTCTTCTTGTTGGGATTTCGGCATGTGGTTGATCGAGTCTTCCACCCAGCGCCAGTCGATTTTGGGTTGACGCAGTGCCGACCTCACCCGCCATGCGGCGTTGTACTCGGTCAGCTCCACCGCGTTGCCAGCCTGGCGATACCAGGCATCCGCGCGGCTATCGAGATTCAGCGCAGCAATCAACGCAAACTGACTGCGCACCCAAGCCAGGTCCGACTTGGTCAGGTGCGACGCCCATTCGCGCTGGAGATAGCTGTCTCCCACATCGAGATCCTGACGCGCCAACCGTGCAAGCGCGATCGCCACCAGCTCTTTTTCGTTACGGCCAATACGCTGGTGATCCTGACGCGTGAGCCATTTCATCGGGCTCTTCATCAATGCGTCGTAGGTCTTCTGGTCTTGGGGTTCGAAAAGATAGGCTGCGAACTTGCGCGCGTGCGCGAGCTCATTGACCTCGATGGCCGCGCGAAGCTGGGGTTGTAGATGCTCCCAACCCAGCACGCCGTCGGCCACCAGCTGATCGTAGAGGTTCCAACAATCCGTACCCGGCTTGAAGACGGCGAGCGCCTCGTGCGGCTTTGCGCGCTGGCCCGTCATATGCCGGGCTTCGAGCATGGCGCATTGCGTCTGCGAACCGGCCTCGGGCACCTCGCCCAGCTCACGCGCAGTTTCGAAATCACCCCGGCGCGTGGCGGCGAGTATCCAATTGCCACGCAGGCGCTCACCAAGATACGTATTCTGTTTTTCTCGCAGGAACTGCTGCACCTCGGCTTTGGGAAACTGCGCCGCCGGCGCGTTCCAAACCTGGTAATTCAAGAGCCAGAACTGCGGATAATCGGCCAGCACATCGCCGCGCGCCTGCGGCGCCACCATGCCTAGCGCGGACCATTGCTTGCGCTCGTACGCCTCGCGCGCCGCCATCACGGCCTGGAACGCGGGTGTTTGCGCCGTCGGCGGCAAGCCCGCCAGTTTGACAGGCGGCACATGCAGCCTGGCCGACGAGGTCTGTGCGGGCCCAGCGGCCGACACTTGCTTTTGTTGCGCGTCGACAGAGGAACAGGCCACGGTGATCAAGGCCAGCGCAGGCAACCACCGCCTGAAACGCCGATCCCCCGTGCCTGCGGTCAGCGCGCGACGAGACTCCGCGGTCGCCGATTTCTGATAACGTCTGGATTCAAGCCACTGCTGCATCACCGACCCGCATGAACGATCAAAATACTGCACAGAATAACGCAGTCGCGTTACGGACGCGATTACGCCAGGCCCGCACCGAGATCCCGGAGGCGCAGCGCAGCCGGGGCGCGCTCTTGATGCGCGGTCGCCTCTTTACCTGGCTGAACGCGGTGCGCGAGCAGGCCAGCAAACAAGGCAACGCGGCCCCCGCCACCGTGGCGGCGTTCTGGCCCCTGACGGGAGAACCGGATTTGCGGCCCTTACTGAAGCAATGGGCCGAAGCCGGCATCTCTGTCGCGCTGCCCGCCATCCGTGAACCGGATGCGCCGCTGGAATTTCGCGCCTGGGTGCCCGGCGACGCGCTGCAGCGTGGCGCGATGGGCGTACAAGAACCCTCGCCCGATCGCCCCGTCGTGCGTCCCGACGTCGTGCTGGTGCCCACGCTGGGGTACACACTGCAGGCGGATCGCCTCGGCTATGGCGGCGGATACTATGACCGCACGCTGGCGGATCTGCGCCAGACCGGACACGCCTTCACCAGTATCGGTATTGCATGGAATGAGGGCTTTTTGGAAGACGAGTACGTTCCGGCCGCCCATGATGAACGTCTGGACGCGATATTGACCCCAGATGGATGGGTACCCGAGCCACCCTTGTTAGGACCGAGCGCGCCGACCGGCGGCGTCATAGGCTCGTTCATGCTGCGTTAGTGCATGAGGGTTTTCCACGCTGCGAGCCGCTGACCGGGGTGCGTGGGCCGCGCGGGCCTGTTGAGCCACGGGAAGCCTCGCGCAGCGAGGCCGAGGCCCCTGCTCGTGGGCCGAGCCGTGGCGATCTGGCCCGCGCGGCCCACGCACCCCGGTCAGCGGCGTCTAAAGAACCAAGCCCGGAGGACACCCCCGAGCCCAAACCACTCACGCGATTACAAATCCAATTCCCGCCAGATCGCCAACGCCGCATCCGCCTGATTCAGCGTATAAAAATGCAAGCCCGGCGCCCCGTTATCCAGCAAATTCTGGCAAAGCTGGCTGACCACATCCACGCCAAACGCGCGGATAGACGCCTTGTCATCACCAAACTCCGCCAACCGCAGCCGAATCCAGCGCGGAATCTCCGCCCCGCACATCTCCGAGAACCGCACCAACTGCGTATGGTTGGTAATCGGCATAATCCCCGGCACGATTGGGATCGTCACTCCTTTACTCTGCGCGCGATCAACAAAATCAAAATACGCATCCGCGTTAAAGAAGTACTGCGTGATCGCCGCATTCGCGCCGGCGTTCACCTTGGTCACGAAGTGATCCAGATCCGCCTGCGGGCTCGAAGCCTGAGGGTGCATTTCCGGATAGGCGGCAACCTCGATGTGAAACGCATCGCCCATTTCCTGACGAATAAACGCGACCAGATCCGCCGCATAACGCAGCTCGCCCGCATCGCCCCCCATTCCCGAGGGCAGATCCCCACGCAACGCCACCAGCCGACGCACGCCCTGATCACGATAGGCCGTCAGAATCTCGCGCAGATCCTGCCGGGTCGAACCAATGCAAGACAAATGCGGCGCAGCATCGCAACCGAGGTTTTGCAGCATGCGCACCGTATCGGCCGTGCCGGCGCGGGTGGACCCGCCCGCGCCGAACGTCACACTCACATAACGTGGCTGAATCGCCAGCAGCTGCTTGGCCGTGCGTACCAACCGCTCTTGAGCGGCGATATCGCGCGGGGGGAAAAACTCCAGGCTCAGAGCCGCAGTATTAGGTCCAGTCATCAGAAATCAAAAAGGAATATCAAATCAGGGAATCAGGCGCGAGAGCAGGCCCGAGATGATGCTATACAACAACGCGCCGGCCACCGCCCACCAGAATCCATTGACCTGAAAACCCTTCAAGATCGACCCCGCCAGCCAGAACAGCAGCGCGTTGAGCACCAGCAAGAACAGGCCTAGCGTGACAATCGTGATGGGCAAGGTCAGCAAGACCAGCACCGGCTTGACCAACATGTTCAACAAGCCCAACACCAGGGCCGCGATCAACGCCGACCCGAAGCCCACCACAGTGATGCCGGGCAACAGGTACGCCACAATCAGCAACGCTACCGCATTCAACAGCCAAACTAAGATCAAAGTCATCGTGGTCTCTCCGGTAAAACGCCCTGGCAGGCAGAACCCATTACACCCTCAGGTACAACGGCCAGATGGAACGGCGCCGTGCCATGATCATGGGACCCGCGAGAGCACCCCACGATGACACGGCACAGCCTTAAGCATCCACCTATTGTGCTACACGATCAATAGCGATAGTGCGCAGGCTTGAAGGGGCCTTCGACCGGCACGTTGATGTAGTCGGCCTGATCCTGACGCAACGTGGTCAGGTTGGCGCCGAGTTTCTTCAAGTGCAAGCGCGCGACTTTCTCGTCCAGATGCTTGGGCAGCACATAGACCTGGCCGCGCTCGTATGCGTCGTTGCGCGTAAAGAGCTCGATTTGCGCGATGGTCTGGTTGGCAAAGGACGAGGACATCACGAACGAGGGGTGGCCGGTGGCGCAGCCCAGGTTCACGAGACGGCCCTTGGCCAACAGGATGATGCGCTTGCCGTCGGGGAACACCACGTGATCGACCTGGGGCTTGATCTCTTCCCATTGCAGGTCTTCGATGCTGGCGACGTCGATCTCGTTATCGAAGTGACCGATATTGCACACGATGGCCTGGTCTTTCATGGCCTCCATGTGTTGGCGCGTGATGACGTGATAGTTGCCGGTCGCCGTGACGAAGATGTCGGCCATGGGCGCGGCTTCTTCCATCGTGACGACCTTGTAGCCTTCCATCGCGGCTTGCAGCGCGCAGATCGGGTCGACTTCGGTGACCCAGACTTGGGCGCGCAGCGCGGCCAGCGCCTGCGCGCAGCCCTTGCCCACGTCGCCATAGCCCGCCACCACGGCGATCTTGCCGGCGACCATCACGTCGGTCGCGCGCTTGATGCCGTCGACCAGCGATTCACGGCAACCGTACAGGTTGTCGAACTTGGACTTGGTGACCGAATCGTTGACGTTGATGGCGGCAAAGGCGAGCTCGCCCTTTTGCGACATCTGGTAGAGGCGATGAACACCGGTGGTGGTTTCCTCGGTCACGCCCTTGATCTCGGCCAGACGCGTGGAATACCACTTGGGATCGCGCGCCAGCGTGGCCTTAATGGCCGCAAACAGCACGCGCTCTTCTTCGCTGCCCGGCTTGTCCAGCACGGACGCGTCTTTCTCGGCGCGGGCGCCCAGGTGCAGCAGCAGCGTGGCGTCGCCGCCGTCATCCAGGATCATGTTGGCGTGACGGCCTTCGGGCCATTCGAAAATGCGGTGCGTGTACTGCCAGTATTCTTCGAGCGTCTCACCCTTGACGGCGAACACGGGGATGCCGGCCTCGGCGATGGCGGCCGCTGCGTGATCCTGCGTCGAGAAAATATTGCACGAAGCCCAGCGGACTTCGGCGCCCAGCGCAACCAGCGTTTCGATCAGCACGCCGGTTTGAATGGTCATGTGCAGGCTGCCGGCGATGCGCGCGCCCTTGAGCGGCTGGCTGGCGGCGAATTCCTCGCGGATGGCCATCAGGCCGGGCATTTCGGTTTCGGCGATCGCCAGTTCGCGGCGGCCCCAGCCGGCCAACGAGAGATCCGCAACGAGATAATCAGTGGTGGTAGTCATGTAATCAGTGCTCCAAAATATCAACGGCAACGCATGCCGCGGACAGCCGTACGGAACACCTGATCATGAAAAAGGCGCCCGCCTTTACCGCCTGCCGCGACAAAGGTGAGCGCCGTTGCTGGACGCCGCCTCTGGCGACGTCTGGTGAGATTCCTGAGCCTGGCAACCCGCCTGGCGCCCGCAAAGGGCAGCCGGGGATCGTCGCAGCGCTCCTCAGGACTGAAATGAATTGTACCGGTTGGATGAAACTGCGCAAGCCGAAGGCCCGTGAATATCCAATCTACGTGTGCGCTGGCAAGGCCCCGCGCGTGGCTGGTACGCGGTCGTTGCGCGGCCAGGAGCCGGGGGGCAGGTGACGCCTCTATTCCTTGGACGCTACCATAAGCCACCACCCAGGAGCCGACATGAGCCCGAGCCTTTTCGATCTGCCTCTCCAGAAACACACCGTCAACGGCGTGCAAATCGCAGCACGGGTAGCGGGCGATGGCCCACCACTGCTGCTGTTGCACGGACATCCGCAAACGCATGTGATCTGGCATCGCGTGTGGCCCGAGCTGACCCGCCACCACACCTGCGTGGCGGCGGACCTGCGCGGCTATGGCGATAGCGACAAACCAGCGGCCACGCCGGACCACGCGCCGTATTCCAAACGCGACATGGCGCGCGATATGGCAGAACTGATGACGGCGTTGGGCCATGCGCAATTCGATGTGCTCGCGCATGATCGTGGCGCGCGCGTAGCGCATCGTCTGGCGCTTGATCATGCGTCACGCGTACGCCGCATGATGCTGCTGGATATCGCACCCACGCTGGACATGTATGAAGGCACGACCCGCGCCTTTGCCCAAGCCTACTATCACTGGTTCTGGCTCATTCAACCCGCACCCGGACCGGAAACGATGATCGCGTACGACCCCAAGTTCTATGTGCGTTCCATCATGGGCGGACGGCCGGGCGGACTGGCGCTGTTCGACCCGCGAGCCTTGGCGGAATATGAGCGATGCGCGGCCCTGCCCGGTACGGCCACCGGCATTTGCGAAGACTATCGCGCCGCCGCCACGATCGATTTGGACCACGACCGCGAAGGCCGTGCGCGGGGCGAGCGCCTACGCATGCCGCTGCGCGTGTTCTGGGGCGAGCGCGGCGCGGTCGGGCGCAATTTCGATGTGCTGGAATTGTGGCGTGCCATCGCGGACGATGTCGACGGGCGAGCACTACCCGGCGCACATTATCTGGCCGAGGAGGTTCCCGAACTGATCATCGAAGAGGCGCACCGGCTATTCGGCACCGCGTGAGAAGCCCGGATATCCGACGCTACGCCAGGGCTATGCAATCGGGGACGCAAGCGAGATGCTAAGCTGCGGCAAATGCGTAACAGCCCTTCTTCACCCCCCGTCGGCGACGCCCCCGCCGCGAGCGAACCCGATTCGACCCAAAAAGCCTTTGTCGCGACCGACTCTCCGTGCGTGGCAATCTGCTCGACCCTGTTCGACGAAATCTGCCGCGGCTGCGGTCGCAGCGCCATGGAAGTGTCCAACTGGGTCTTTATGACCGAGGAAGAAAAACAAATCGTCTGGACGCGGATCCGCGCCCAGGGATATCCGCGGCGCCCCAAATAAAAACGCCACGCGGCGCGCTAGTGCGGCCCGTGGCGTATCACGCGAGACGGATTATCAATCCATCTGCCGGCCCGGGAGGCTTTATGAGTCGCCCGGGCCGATCAGTGTCTGAGTGCGATCAGACGCTCTTTTTCAGATCCTGCGCCTTGTCGATGGCTTCCCACGAGAATTCCGGCTCGGCGCGGCCAAAGTGACCGTAGGCCGCGGTCTTGGAATAAATGGGACGCAGCAGATTCAGCATGTTGACGATGCCCTTCGGACGCAGGTCGAAGTGCTCACGCACGAGCTTGGCGATCTGGTCGTCAGGAATGACGCCGGTGCCTTCGGTGTACACCGTGATGTTGATCGGCTCGGCTACCCCGATGGCGTAGCTCACCTGCACCTGGCACTGACGGGCCAGACCGGCCGCGACGATGTTCTTGGCCACATAGCGCGCGGCGTAAGCGGCCGAACGGTCCACCTTGGACGGATCCTTGCCCGAGAACGCGCCGCCGCCGTGCGGGCAAGCGCCGCCGTAGGTGTCGACGATGATCTTGCGACCGGTCAGGCCGCAGTCGCCTTGCGGGCCGCCAATGACGAAACGGCCGGTCGGGTTGACCAGGAATTTCGTCTTGGGCGTGATGAGGCCCTCGGGGAAGCTGGGCTTGATGATGTCTTCGATCACCGCCTCGCGGATCGCCGACTGCGAGATTTCCGGCGCGTGCTGGGTCGACAACACCACCGTATCGACTTCGGCCGGGCGGCCATCGATATAACGGAAGGTCACTTGCGACTTGGCATCCGGACGCAACCACGGCAGACGGCCGTCTTTGCGCAGCTCGCTCTGGCGCTGCACCAGGCGGTGCGCATACCAGATCGGTGCGGGCATCAGGTCCGGCGTTTCGTCGCAGGCGTAGCCGAACATCAGGCCTTGGTCGCCAGCGCCCTGATTCAGGTAATCGTCCGAGGTGCGATCGACGCCCTGAGCGATATCGGGAGACTGCTTGTCATAGGCCACCAGCACCGCGCAGCCTTTGTAGTCGATACCGTATTCCGTATTGTCATAGCCAATACGACGGATCGTATCGCGCGCGACCTGAATGTAGTCGACGTTGGCGGTCGTGGTGATTTCACCGGCCAAGACCACGAGGCCGGTGTTGCACAAGGTCTCGGCTGCCACGCGGGCATTGGGGTCTTGCGTGAAAATGGCGTCAAGAATGGCGTCGGAAATCTGGTCTGCGACCTTGTCCGGGTGCCCTTCGGAGACGGATTCAGAGGTAAAAAGAAAATCGTTACTGGCCACGGATACGTCCTTACGAAACCGGCAAAGCCGGAACACAGGTTACGAGGCGCGTAGCGCCAGATCTGAACCTGAATGAAGAACGATCGGGGCGCGACGCTTTAGCGGATTTTGTCAGAGACACGAACTGCGTCACGGACGTCGCCCCGCAAGTTGTCGGTTAACTCGGCGACAGAACCCATTTTAGGCGAAAATGTCGGGTCAATGCTTATTGCATAAATTCATACGCTTATCTTTGGCCCTGTCGCAGCCGCTTGCTGCGATCCTGCCCGGACCCGCATGCTGCTAGCTCTGTTTCGCTTCATCGCCCTGCTGCCTTTGCCCGTGTTGCACGTGCTGGGGCGATTCCTGGGCCGTGTGGTCTATGCGTTTCCTGGGCGTTATCGGCAACGTCTGCGCGCCAATGCGGCTCAGGCGGGCTACCCGGATCCGTCTTTCGCGCGCCGGGCTGCCGCCGAGACGGGCGCGATGATGATGGAGATGCCCAAGGTCTGGTTTCGACCCGAGGAGAGCCTGGCCAAGACCGTCAGCGACGATTTCCACGTAGTCGAGCAGGCGTTGGCCGAGAATCGCGGCATCCTGTTTCTGACGCCGCACCTGGGATGTTTTGAGATCACGGCGCGCTATGTCGCCATCGCGCGTCATATCCCCGTGACAGTGATGTTCCGCCCGCCGCGTATGGCGGCGTTCGCGCCGCTCTTGGACACGGCGCGCAACACGCCGGGGCTTCAGGCGGTGCCAGCCAACAGGCAAGGCGTGCGAGAGTTCGTGCGCACGCTGCGCCGAGGCGGCACGGTGGGCTTATTGCCCGATCAGGCGCCGGGCGAAGGCGACGGCGTCTGGGCGCCCTTTTTCGGCCGCATGGCCTACACCATGACGCTGGCCGGCAAGCTGGCCGCGCAGACCGGCGTGGCAGTCATCGTGCTGGCCGGCGAACGTCTGCCCCGCGGCCGGGGCTGGCGCATCCATTTCTCCCGCGTGCCCGAGCCACTGCCAGACGATTCACAAGCTCAGGCCACCCTGTTTAACGCCGCCATGGAAAAGCTGATCCGGCAGATGCCAGAGCAGTACCTGTGGAGCTACAACCGCTACAAAACCCCGCGCGGCGCACCGCCTGCCCCACCCATGCCGGACAACATGACGGCCGGGCAAACGCCGACCGGAACCGACACCCCATGACAGATCTGAAGTTCAAGCTGCTCAACGCGCTATTCGCGTGGTTTGGCCGCGTGCGTCCCGCGACACGGCAGCGCATCGGCGCGACCTTGGGATGGTTGACACGTCACCTGGCGCGCTCGCGCGTGCGTATCGTTCGGCTGAATCTGAAGCTCTGTTTTCCCGAACTGAGCGAGGCCGAACGTGAATCCCTGATGCGCGCGCACTTTCGCGCCCTGGCGCAAACCATCGTGGACCGTGGCGTGCTTTGGTATGGCACACCCGAGGCCATTCGCGAGATGGTGACGGCCGAAGGCAGCGAGCGCATCAATGCGTTGATTGCCGAGGGGCGACGCGTCCTCTTGCTCGCACCCCACTTTGTCGCGCTGGATGCCGCCGCGACCCGGTTGACCATGGAGGTGCCCAGCAGCGCCACCATGTACACGCCGCAGAGCGACCCGGCCGTTGACGAGGTCGTGCGGCGCGGTCGCGGCCGTTTCAATGAAGTGTTCCTGGTTAGCCGCAAGGATGGCGTGCGCGATCTGATCCGGCATCTGCGCGCCCCGCGCCCGGTGTATTACCTGCCGGACATGGATTTTGGTCGTCAAGGCGCGGTATTTGTGCCGTTTTTCGGCATTCCGGCCGCGACACTCGAAGCCACCGCGCAGTTGGCGCGCAAATGGGACGCGGCGGTACTGCCGGTGATCGACTTCTGGGATCCCGCCACCGGCAAGTACCATGTCGAGGTCATGCCGCCCTTGGCCGACTTCCCCGGCGAAGGGTCGTTGGAAGAAGCCACCGCCCGGCTCAATCTGCATATCGAGAGTTGGGTGCGCCGCTGCCCCAGCCAGTACTACTGGGTGCACCGTCGTTTTAAAACGCGTCCGTTGGGCGAGAAGAAATACTATTAACGCCGGCAGGGGCTCGCCCACGCCGCGCGCGTAATGGGCGATAATCCCCGGATGATCTGGAACTTCACCAAAATGCACGGCGCGGGCAACGACTTTGTCGTGCTCGACGGCGTGCGCCAAACCATCGAACTCACGGCCGAACGCGCCCGTGCGCTGGCCGATCGGCACTTCGGCATCGGCGCGGATCAGATTCTGCTGGTCGAACCCGCCACGCGTGCCGACGCGGATTTCCGCTACCGCATCTTCAACGCCGATGGCTCCGAAGTCGAACACTGCGGCAACGGTGCGCGCTGCTTCGTGCGCTTCGTGCATGAACAAGGCCTGTCAGCGCGTAACCCGCTGCGCGCGGAGATCGCCACGGGCGTGATCGTGCTGGACGAAGGCGCGGACGAGCAAGTCACCGTGGACATGGGCGTGACCAGTTTCGATCCGTCGGCGCTGCCGTTTGACGTGCAGGGGCTGGCATCGCAGCGCCAAGGCGAAGACACGCTCTGGGAGCTGGATCTGCCCGGCGCGCCCGACGGCGTTGCTCGCAGCGTGCTGGTGTCGGCGGTGGCGATTTCCAACCCGCATGCAGTGCAGCAAGTGGCAGACGTGGACACGGCGCCAGTCTCCATCGTTGGCCCCTTGGTGGAAAGTCATCCACGCTTCGCGCGGCGCGTGAACGCCGGCTTCATGCAAGTCGTGGACCGCCACACGATCCGCCTGCGCGTGTATGAACGCGGCGCCGGCGAAACGCTGGCCTGCGGCACCGGCGCATGCGCGGCCGTGGCGGCGGGCATTCGTCGCGGCCTCTTGGATACGCCCGTGCGGGTGCATACGCGGGGAGGCGTGCTGACCATCGATTGGAATGGCGAACGTCTGCGCATGACCGGGCCCGCCACTTCTGTCTATAACGGCCAGGTCGATATCGACAAGCTGGTTTTCTCCATGGCCCTGGGCCGATAGCTGAACCATGACCGCACCTGCTTACACCGCCCAGGAGATCGCCGATTTCCTGCAGAACCATCCGGAGTTCTTCGATCAGCACGCCGAGGTCTTCGCCGCGCTGCATGTGCCGCACCCCCACGCCAGCCGGGCCATTTCGTTGGGCGAGCGACAAGTCCTGACCTTGCGCGAACGCAATCGCGCGCTCGAATGGCAGCTCAATGAGCTCATCAATCAGGCGAATTCGAACGAGACCATCGGCGACCATGTATCCAAATGGTGTGCGCGGCTGCTCGGGGAAAGCGATCCTCAGCGTCTGCCGGGCGAGATCGCCCTGGGCCTGGCGGAACAGTTCGAGTTGAACCATGTGGGCCTGCGGCTGTGGAATCTGCCCGGTCAGCCCGCCACCGGTTATGGCGCAGCGGTGTCGCAGGATGTGCGCGACTTTACCGATAGTCTGAAAACGCCATATTGCGGCAACGAGACCTCGTTCGAAGCCGTCAGCTGGCTCGACGCCAAACCGCAGTCCCTGGCCCTCGTCCCATTGCGGCTGGAGGCCGATGGGCCGAGCGTCGGCCTGCTGGTACTGGGCTCTGACGACCCCACGCGCTTCAATCCGGAAATGGGCACCGTATTTCTCGAAGCCATCGGCCGTCTCGCTTCGGCGGCGCTGCGCCGCCTGACGGTTCCTGCGGTCTGAATCTGCCGCGCACATGGTCGAGCCGGCATCCGCCCCCGATACGACGCTGTCCGGGTCGCTGAAGGACTGGCTGGAGCATCTGCGCGCGCATAAACGTTATTCGCCGCGTACGTTGGACGCCTACCGGCGCGATCTGCGCCAACTGAACTCCCTTGTCCAGTCCGCGAATCTGACGCTCGAAACACTAGGCCATACCCATGTCCGGCAATTCGTGGCCAAGCTGCACGCGCAAGGCGCCGGGCCGCGCACCCTGGCTCGCACCTTGGCCGCCTGGCGCGGCTTTTATCAATGGTGGGCGCCGATTGTCGGCCTGACCGCTAACCCGGTGGCCGGGGTACGCGCGCCAAAGGCGCCTCGCGGCCTGCCTAAAGCGTTGTCCGTGGAGCAAACGCAGGCCCTCTTAGACTACGCCCCGGCGCGCCTGACCAATGACCCCGCTGGGTTGCGCGACATCGCCATGTTCGAGTTGTTGTATTCGAGCGGATTGCGCTTATCCGAGCTGACCGGTCTGGACCTGCAATACACCCGCTCGACAGACTACGAGTCGATGGGCTGGATCCATTTCGACGAAGCCGAAGTCATCGTGCTGGGCAAAGGCGGCAAACGCCGCACGGTGCCGGTGGGCCAGGCCGCCCTGCTCGCCGTGCGTAGCTGGATGGAAGTCCGCGCGCAGCTCTGCGCTGCCCACGCCACGGTGAGCGATCGGTATGCGCTATTCATCGGCAAGCAAGGACGACGCATCAACCCCCGCGTCGTACGCGCGCAGTTGGCGCAGCTGGCCCAGGCCGCGGGCCTGCCTACCCACGTGCATCCCCACGTGCTGCGCCACAGTTTCGCCAGCCACGTGCTGCAATCGGCCCAAGACCTGCGCGCCGTGCAGGAAATGCTGGGTCATGCCAACATTTCCACGACGCAGATCTATACCCGCCTGGATTTCCAGCACCTGGCGCAGGTCTACGACCAAGCACACCCGAGAGCCGGGCGTAAGTCCTAGCTCTAGTACATGACGCGCGCGCCCAGCAAGACACTGCGGCCCGCGAGCGGTGCGCTGGTGGCGAGAAACGAGGCATGGTTATACGCCAGCCGGTCTAACAGATTGGTGCCGCGCAGATACACCTCGTACCCTACGTCGGAATCCCACCGTCCGCGATAGCTCACCATGGCATTGAGCATGTCATACCCCGCGGTACTGGATTCATCATCCGCGTTTTGGCTCTGGCGAAACACGTGGGCGTATTCCACCCCCGCCGCCCACGCCTGCCATTTGGCGTTGACCCGCACCCCGAGCCGCGCCGCCGGGATGCGCGGCAGGTTGCCATCACCAGAGCTGAGTTTTCCCCGCACGTAGTCGCCGTATACGCCGGCGGACCACACGCTGGTGAATTGATGATTGACCTCGCCCTCGATCCCGGTGAACTCCGCATCATGCTGCGCATACTCGATCAGGCGGAAATCCTCGAACCGGTCCAGCGTGCGGGCGTAGATGTAGTCATGGATCCGGTTATGGAATGCACTGACGCTGAAGGTCGTGTCCCCTTCATGCTTGCGCAAGGTCAGATCGATATTGTGCGAGGTCTCTTTTCCCAAGGAAGCATTGCCGATCTCATACGTGTTGGTCGCCAGATGCACGCCGTCGGCATACAGCTCCTGCGCCGTGGGCAAACGCTGCGAGCGAGCCAGGGACAGCGCAATGGAGTAGGCGGGCGCGAAGTCCCAGATCGCTGCCGCCGACAAAGACGTGCCTGATTGATGCGTGCTCGGGTTGCCGCCTTCCGGAGAGATGCGTTGCCAATCATGGCGTGCGCCCAATTCGAATCGCCAGTCGCGCCACCGATATTCTTCGAGCACAAACAGACCGGTGGCGCGCGTATCACTACGCGGCAAGAAGGCTTCCTCACCGTCGGCGCGAAAGTCGCTGAACGAATTCTGTAACCCGATCACGCCGTGCCATCCGTATAGCGGCTTGTGAACCAATTCCAGGCGCGCGTCGTACCCTCGGTTCTTGAACGTCGTGGCGACTTCACCATGTTCTATTTCCTGGTGCTGGTAGTCAGTCAGCCCACCCCGAAACCGGATCTCCTCGACGCCCGCGAACGGATCGGTGTAACCCGCGCGGACATCGACGCGCTGACTGCGCAATTTGACGTAGGGAGCTTGATCATCGCCATGTTCGTGCTCATGCCCATGGTCATGCTCCTCGTCGTGATCATGATGCCCCCCGCAATGCAGATGCGAGCCGTGCGGATGGCAATCCTCGTACTCGTGGCTATGACCGGGCAGCCCATACTTGCTGTCCAGATAGGTAAAGGCCGCGCCCACGTAACCTCGCGGCGTCACCCATGACAAGCCCAGACTGCCCTGCGAGGATTCGCTATACGAGCCCGCCAGAGTTTTGCTGCTCCAGTCCGGCACACGATAGTCGTCGGTGCGTCGCCTCAAACCTTCGACCCGCACCGCCAGTTCGCCTGCGCCGGCGGTGATGCCCACGGTGCCGGAGCGCTCGCCCGTGCCAGTCGCGCCACGTATTTCGGCGTCGGCCTCGACGCCGCGCTCCGGGATGGCTGTGGGAATGCGACGGTCGAGCACGTTTACCACCCCGCCTATGGCCCCGCCCCCAAATAAAAGCGTCGATGGCCCTCGCAACACTTCGATGCGATCCGCCAGCAGCGGTTCAATCGTGATCGCGTGGTCTGGCGATATGGCCGAGGCGTCCATCAGATCCGATCCGTCCGAAACCACTTTGACGCGCGGCGCCGTCTGGCCCCGGATCACCGGACGGCTGGCGCCGCCGCCAAAGGTATCCGCATGCACGCCGGGCAGACCGTTCAAGGTGTCGCCCAATGTTCCTTGGCGACGGATAAGGAGTTGTTGCCCATCCAGCACCAGCGCGGGCAGCGCCATGAGGTCACTGGTCAAGCCCAGCGGGTTGGCGGCCACCCGGATCGGGCTCAGGGTTGCTGCGGATTCGGCATCAGGACGTTCGTCGGTCTCGGCGAACGATGGGGCGGTGTGCCCGAGCATGCAGGACAGGGCAAGGCACAGAGCGGATGGCGTCGGGTTCATCGTCTTGTGAATGTAATGTTATATCGTTTCAAAGAATGGGAATGATATAACATTTCAATTGCAGGATGTATTCCCAATTGGCGTAGGCTTAGCGTCCGCCTTTGCTCCCGAGAACGCCGTTTTCTGATACCTTCGCAGCATTGCCTGCCCGCCGCTTTTTGGCTGCCCCCCGTTTCAATGCACACTTCGTCGCGTACACCCCGTCCGAATTCCGTGGACGAACAACTCACCATCGCCGATTCGCTTTGCGAAGAGCGCGGCCGCAGGCTCACGCCAATCCGCCGCAAGGTGCTGGAGTTGTTGCTACGCCATGGCCGCAGCCTGAAGGCCTATGAACTGCTGGACGCGATGCGGGCTGAACACCCTGGCGCGGCGCCCCCCACCGTCTATCGGGCGCTCGATTTTCTGGTGGACGAAGGTCTGATTCACCGCCTCGATGCCGTCAACGCCTGGACCGCCTGCCATGACGCCGGGGGCGAGCCCCACGATCTGCTGGTGGTGTGTACCGGCTGTGGCGCGGTGGCCGAGGTCAGCGACCCGGCGATGAGCCGGCAACTGGCCGAGCGCGTGGCGCGTACCGGATTCGCCCTGGCCACGCACGAGATGGAAATCCGTGCGCTCTGCCCCCAATGTCAGAAAAAATCGTCTGCTCACGCAACCGAGGGTTCCTCGCACCCGCATGAGCACTAGCGCGGCCGCGCATCCCCGCCAACGCGGGCCGAGTCTGGGATTCATCCCTGGGCTTGAAAATTGCTTTGAAGCCTCCATATAGTTGCTCCACGCGGTCCAGGGCCTAGAGTTGCATTGCGTAACACTAGAAAGATTCAGGGGTTGTCCCGAGTTTGCCCCCCTGGGCCGACTGTGCTGTAATCCTGCGTCCGGTCGCAACCTCGACCGCCCATATTTTCCGCGTCAAGCGCCTCGCGCGCCTGAAGCATTTAGCTGATCGCCTTGCCATGAATACCCAGCGCAGTTTGGACAAAATGGTTCCCGTCACCATCCTCACCGGCTTTCTCGGTGCGGGCAAGACCACCCTGCTCAAGCGCATCCTCACCGAATTCCACGGTCGACGCGTCGCCGTGATCGAAAACGAATTCGGACCGGAAAGCATCGACAACGATCTGCTGGTGCAAGATAGCGAAGAAGAAATCGTCGAACTCAGCAATGGCTGCGTTTGCTGCACGGTCCGTGGCGACCTGATGCGCACGCTGGCCGATCTGCGCGCCAAGCGCCAGGCGGGCAAGCTGAATTTCGAACGCGTGATTCTGGAGACGACCGGCATGGCCAACCCCGGCCCGGTGTGCCAGACGTTCTTCATGGACGATGAAATCGCCGAGTACTACCGCCTGGACGCGGTCGTCACGGTGGTTGACGCCAAGCACGGCATGGCGACGCTGGACGCCCAGAGCGAGGCGCAGAAACAAGTCGGCTTCGCCGATCGCATCCTGATTTCCAAGCGCGATCTGGTCAACGATGCCGATTACGAGGCGCTGCGCGCCCGTCTGGTGCGCATGAATCCGCGCGCGCCGATCACGCCCGTGAACTTTGGCGAAGTCGATCTGAAGTCCATCATCGACATCAGCGGCTTTAACCTGAATGCCATTCTGGACATCGACCCGGAATTCCTGGCCGATGAGCACCCCGACGCCGCGCACGATCATGATCACGACCATGGACATGGTCACGACCACGATCATGACCATGAAGGCGAATGCGGGGCGCATTGCCATCACGAACATCATCACCATCATCACAAGCACCACGACGACGAGATCGGCGCGTTCGTGTTTCGCTCGAACAAGCCGTTCGACCCCGCGCGCCTGGAAGAATTCCTGGGCGGCGTGGTGCAGGTCTACGGCCCTGATTTGATGCGTTACAAGGGCATCCTGTACATGAAAGGCCTGAACCGCCGCATGTTGTTCCAGGGCGTGCACATGATGATGGGCGCCGAACCCGGCAAACCGTGGACCGCAGCCGAGAAACCATCCACCAAGATGGTTTTCATCGGCCGCAAACTACCCCAGGAGATTTTTACCCGGGGTCTAGAGCAGTGCCTGGCGGGTTGACATCCCGTCCCGACGCGCGTGTCGCGCCAGGATCGATTCATAGTGGAGTGTTTTCATGGCTACCAAGGCAGCAACCAAACAATTAAACCAGTCGGCGAGCGATACGGCGATTGATCTGCCCAGCGAAGAAGAATTGCTGGCCATGCCCGAGTCCGAATATATGAATGATCGCCAGCTGGCTTTCTTCAAAGAGCGGCTCAAGCAACTCGAACAGGACATCCTGGCTAACGCTGGCGAGACCACCGAGCACCTGCGCGAAACGCAGTTCGTGCCCGACCCGGCCGATCGCGCCACCATCGAGGAAGAGCACGCGCTCGAGCTGCGCACGCGCGACCGCGAACGCAAGCTCTTGAAAAAGGTGCAACAATCGATTGCTCGCATCGATTCCGGCGAATACGGCTGGTGTGAAGAAACGGGCGAGCCCATCGGTATTCCTCGCCTGCTCGCGCGCCCCACCGCTACCCTGTCGCTGGAAGCGCAGGAGCGCCGCGAAATGCGTCAGAAGCTCTACGGCGACTGATCCGTTCTGGATTGTTGGTCTTGCAGGGTCGTGGCGATCTCCGCCACGGCCCTTTTTCATGCGTGCGCGACGCTTGTCCGATAGCGTCCTCTTGAACCGGGACGGATAATGTTTTGCTCGCGCTCCACCTTGAAACCGTGAGAGGCGACCCCATATCATCCCTTCATAGGAAGGAACGCATGGAACAATTTCACGCCACTACCATCGTCTGCGTGCGTCGCGGCAACCGGGTCGCCCTCGGCGGCGATGGCCAAGTCACGCTAGGCAATATCGTCATCAAAGGCACCGCGCGCAAGATCCGTCGCCTGTATCACGACAAAATCCTGGCGGGTTTTGCCGGCGCCACGGCCGACGCCTTTACGCTGCAAGAGCGTTTCGAAGCCAAGCTGGAAAAACACCAGGGTCACCTGATGCGCGCCGCTGTCGAACTGACGCGCGACTGGCGCACGGATCGCGTGCTGCGCCGCCTGGAAGCCATGCTGATCGTGGCGGATGCCGAACACACGCTGGTGCTGACCGGCAATGGCGACGTGCTCGAGCCCGAGCATGGCCTGGCCGCCATCGGCTCCGGTGGCGCCTACGCGCAATCGGCAGCGCTCGCGCTGTTGCGCAATACCGAGCTCGCGCCCGAAGCCATCGTCAAACAGTCGCTGGAAATCGCCGGCGACCTGTGCATCTACACCAATCAGAATCACGTCATCGAAACGCTGGGCGAGTAACCGCCCTCTTCGGCCGACTGCAGAAGGATTTCGCTAATGTCCGCATCCTCCATGACCCCCGGAGAGATTGTCTCCGAGCTCGACAAATACATCATCGGCCAGCAGCGCGCCAAGCGCGCGGTCGCCGTGGCGCTGCGTAACCGCTGGCGCCGCCAGCAGGTGCCCGAGCCCCTGCGCCATGAGATTCACCCCAAGAACATTCTGATGATCGGGCCCACGGGCGTCGGTAAAACCGAAATCGCCCGCCGCCTGGCCAAGCTGGCCAACGCGCCCTTCATCAAGATCGAAGCGACCAAGTTCACCGAAGTCGGCTACGTCGGCCGCGATGTGGACACCATCATTCGCGACCTGACCGAATACTCGATCAAGCAGACCCGCGAACAGGAAATGCGCCGCGTGCGCACCCAGGCCGAAGACGCAGCCGAGGATCGCATTCTCGACGCACTGGTGCCGCCTGCCCGCAATGCCTCTGGCGAGCCCGAGCGCAACGATGACAGCAGCGCCCGTCAGACGTTCCGCAAGCGTTTGCGCGAAGGCAAGATCGACGATCTGGAGATCGAGATCGAAGTCTCCCAGGCCGTGCCGCAGATGGATGTCATGACGCCGCCCGGCATGGAAGAAATGGCCGAGCAGCTGCGCGGCATGTTCGCCGGCCTGGCGCGCGACAAGAAAAAGCCCAAGAAAATGAAGGTGAAAGAAGCCTTCAAGCTCATCGTCGAGGAAGAAGCCGCCAAGCGCATTAACGAAGACGATCTGCGGACGGCAGCAATCGCGAACGTCGAGCAGAACGGCATCGTTTTCCTGGACGA
The DNA here is from genome assembly GCF_009763235.1 of Bordetella sp. 15P40C-2. Classification (NCBI taxonomy): domain Bacteria; kingdom Pseudomonadati; phylum Pseudomonadota; class Betaproteobacteria; order Burkholderiales; family Alcaligenaceae; genus Bordetella; species Bordetella sp. 15P40C-2. The sequence continues at coordinate 95,584 of NZ_WSJA01000017.1, read as the reverse complement.
AATCGACAAGATCGCCGCCCGTCAGGAAAGCGGTGGCGCCGATGTGTCGCGTCAGGGCGTGCAGCGCGATCTGCTGCCGCTGGTTGAAGGCACCACGGTGAATACGCGCTACGGCATGGTTCGCACCGATCACATCCTGTTTATCGCCTCTGGCGCATTCCACCTGTCGCGTCCGTCGGATCTGATCCCAGAACTGCAGGGCCGTTTCCCGATCCGCGTGGAACTGGAATCGCTGTCGGCACAGGATTTCGTGCGCATTCTGTCCGATACGGACGCTTCGCTGATCAAGCAGTACTCGGCCTTGCTGGCGACCGAGGATGTGGAGCTCGAATTCACGACCGACGGCATCGAGCGCCTGGCCGAGCTGGCCTTTTCGGTCAACGAGCGCACCGAGAATATCGGCGCGCGCCGTCTGTACACGGTCATGGAAAAGCTCCTGGACGAGCTGTCGTTCGACGCTGCGTCCGCGGGCAGCAAGACGGTCAAGATCGACGCGGCGTACGTGGACGCGCAGCTGTCGGAGACGGCGGCGAGCCAGGATCTGGCGCGCTACGTCCTATAAACCCTCGGGCGCTACTTGCCGATTTCCAGCAAGATATATTGACCCGAACGCCGGGCGGCTGTGAACCTGACACGGTCGCCCGGCTCGATATCGACCAGCATGGCGGGCGTGGCCAGATACACCAGCGTCATCGCGGGCAATTCCAGCGCTGTGATCTCGTCATGCTTGAGGGCCACTTTGCCAGCAGTCTTGTCCACGCGGCGGACCTCGCCACTGGCCGTGGCGGTGGCATCGCGCGCGGCGGACGTGGTGGCGTTGCCGCCAGCCGTGCTATCGGCTGCCTGCGCGGATGCGCTCGTGATTAATCCGACCGCCCCAATCAGACTGGCCGCTACGATTGTCTGCCGAGCCAGTTTTCCTATCCCTTTCATACAGCAACTCCTGATTCCTGCCTCCGGGGGCCCATTGGGCAATCCCGGCTTAGCGTAAGGTACAGAATAACGCTTTCTGGCTTCCGGCTCGCGCGCACTACACTAGCGGGCATTTCAGCACCACGAGAACACATACCTATGGGTAACCGACTATCCGTGATCGCCACCCGTACGGGCGACGACGGCACGACCGGGTTGGGCGATGGCCGCCGGTTGGCTAAAGACGAACCGCGCATCGCCGCGATGGGCGATGTGGACGAGCTCAATACCGTCATCGGCCTGCTGCGCACCGAGTCGCTTCCAGACAGCGTTCAAGCCGATTTGAAGGCGATCCAGCACGACCTCTTCGACTTGGGCGCGGAACTGTGCATCCCCGGCCATACCGCGTTGGCGGATGCACGTATCGCGTTCCTCGATGAGCGGCTGACGCATTACAACGCCAGCCTGCCGCCGTTGCGCGAATTCATCCTCCCCGGCGGCAGCCGTCAGGCCGCGCTGGCGCATCTGGCCCGCACGGTCGCCCGGCGGGCGGAACGCTCGGTGGTGAGCCTGGGGCGGCACGACACCGTAAATCGATCGGTCCAGCAATACTTGAATCGCTTGTCCGATCTGATGTTTGTCCTGGCGCGCGCGCTGAATCAGGCGCAAGACGTGCCGGATGTGTTCTGGACCAGCCCCCACTCCCGGGTCAAACCGGCAGCTTAATTCACACCCGCCGCGTGCGCCTGCTCATCCGCATGATAGGAAGACCGCACCATCGCGCCCACGGCGGCGTGGGTGAAGCCCATGTCGTAGGCCTCGCGCTCGAACATCGCAAAGGTATCCGGATGCACATAGCGCAGCACCGGCAGGTGATGCTCTGACGGCTGCAGATACTGGCCGATGGTAATCATGTCCACCCCATGCGCGCGCATATCGCGCATGACTTGCAGGATCTCTTCGTCCGTTTCGCCCAAGCCCAGCATCAGCCCGGACTTGGTCGGCACCTCGGGATGCAGCTGCTTGAATTCGGCCAAAAGCTTCAGCGAGTGAGCGTAATCCGAACCCGGGCGCGCCTGCTTGTACAAACGCGGCACGGTCTCCAGGTTGTGGTTCATCACATCGGGAGGCCCGGCGTTCAGAATCGCCAGCGCGCGCTCCAGACGGCCACGAAAATCGGGCACCAGGATCTCGATGCGCGTCGAGGGCGACAAGGCGCGGATACGCGAGATGCAGTCCACGAAATGCGCAGCACCCCCGTCGCGCAGGTCATCGCGGTCCACCGAGGTGATGACGACGTACGACAGCTTCATCGCGGCGATGGTGCGTGCCAGATTTTCGGGCTCGTTCGCGTCGAGCGGATCGGGGCGGCCATGGCCAACATCACAGAACGGGCAACGGCGCGTGCACTTGTCGCCCATGATCATGAAGGTCGCCGTGCCCTTGCCGAAACATTCGCCGATGTTGGGGCAAGAAGCTTCCTCGCAGACGGTATGCAGGTTGTGCTCGCGCAGGATACGTTTGATGTCGTAGAAACGCGAACCCGGCGCAGCGGCCCGGACACGGATCCATTCCGGCTTTTTCAGGCGTTCTGCAGGTACCACCTTGATCGGAATGCGGGCGGTCTTGGCTTGGGATTTTTGCTTTTGGGTGGCGTCGTAAGGCGCCGAAGCGGGCGCCGCCGCTGTCACGTCGGTGGATCCAGCGGTAGGCTCAAGCGTAGACATACATTACCCTTCATCATGACCGACGCGCGGCGCGGCCAGGCGCGCGGGACGGGGAGAGAAAACCTGCATTTTAACGTGTCACACTTCCAACGGCTGTGCGGCCCGCGCGGCCAGCAGGGCCGCCAGGCGGCCGGCCAGGACCTCGCCCACCTCGGGCAGGTCACAGGAGGCGCCACAGGTGACCATGTCCACGGTCGCCAGACCCTCGTAGCCACAGGGATTAATGCCCAGAAACGGGGAAAGATCCATGTCCACATTCAGCGCCAATCCATGATAGGCGCATCCATTACGGATCTTGATGCCCAAGGCGGAAATCTTGGCCAATTGGCCCGCGTTTCCGTAGGGGACATAAACCCCGGGCGCCCCTGGCTGGCGGCACGCGTTATCGATGCCGAAATGGCGCAAGGTGTCCAGAGCGGCATCTTCCAACAGGCGGACATAATCGCGCACGTACAAACCGGCACGGCGCAAATCAAACAAGGTATAGGCGACGACCTGACCCGGGCCGTGATACGTCACCTGCCCGCCCCGGTCACAGGACACGACCGGAATCGCGCCGGGGTTGAGCAGGTGTTCCGTTTTGCCGGCCTGCCCCAGCGTATACACCGGGGCATGCTCGCACAGCCAGATCTCATCGGCCGTCGTCGCATCGCGCGCCGCGGTAAACGCACGCATGTCCTGCCAAGTAGTACCGTAATCGGCAGGACGGGGCAGCCATTTGATCATGTTGCTAACAAACCGCCGGCTTTTAGAGAACGATCGACACCATGTCGTGGCCATGCAGCGCGCGATATAGCGCGTCGAGCTGTTCACGCGAGGTCGCCCTCACGGTGAACGTCAAGCCGAGATAGTTGCCGCCCTTGCTCGGCCGCATCTCAACGGTCGCCGGATCGAATTCCGGATCGAACTGCAGCACGACCTCGGTGAGGATCTGGGCAAGTTCCGGATGATGTTTGCCCATCACCTTGATGGGAAAGTCCGAGGGGTATTCGATCAGAGAGTCTTCGGGTGCAATCGTCTTCATAGCAATCTACCGTAGGCCAAAGGCGTTACCGGTTTATAACGCCGCAATACGGGCATCATACGCCGCCCGCAATTTGGCATAAATCGGACCCGGAACACCCGCGCCAATCGCGCGGCCATCCATTTCCACGATCGGCAGGACTTCTTTGCTCGCGGAGGTCAACAGGAGTTCATCGGCCTGCACAACCTCGTCCTGCGTAATGCGACGCGACTCGAACGGAATACCGATTTCCTCGGCGAGCTCGGCCATAAAGCCATAGCGCACGCCTTCCAGGATCAGGTTGTTCTTTGGCGGGGCCATCAGCTTGCCGCCCGACACGACCCAGATATTGCTCGACGAGCCCTCGGTGAGAAAACCATCGCGAAATTGCACGACTTCATCAACGCCCGCTTCGACGGCACGCTGCCGCGCCAGCACATTGCCTAGCAAGGAAGTGGATTTGATTTCGCAGTGCAACCAACGTTCATCGACGATGCTGATGGTGCGCATGCCGTGCTCGCGCACCTGGCTGCCGGGGCGTTTGAACTCGGTGGCCATACCGAATACGGTGGGCTCGATCGCGGTTTTCGGAAATGCATGGTCGCGCTTGTAAACACCTCGCGTGACCTGCAGATAGACCAGGCAATCGGAAAGCCCCGAGCGGCGGCTGAGTTCATCGACCAACGCTTCCCATTGCGCGCGCGACTTGGGCTGCGGGATGCTCAAGGCCTTCAGACTGCGGTCCAGGCGGTTCAGGTGTTCGGTCATACGAAACGGTTTGCCGTTGTAGACCGGCACGACCTCGTAAATACCGTCGCCAAAGATAAAGCCGCGATCCAGTACCGAGATTTTGGCCTCGTCCGCCCTGGTGAATTCACCGTTCAGATAGACCTGGCTTTCACCTGGCATGCCGGGGATCATGGGATAACTCCTGAGTAAGCTGTAGAGAGTGCTAGATAGCAATCAGGCACAGCACGGGCGCGTTCTGAGCGCCTTTTTCGCTGTGCCTGCGACGTGGGCAGACAGGCACCGCGGCAATGCGATGCGCAATGTCCCTGTCCGCCATTTCAAAATATCCTATTGGAACTGCCGTTTGACCAGATCGATCATACGGCCGAAGAAGCCAGCGCGCTCGACCGACTCCTGCACGACCAACGGCGCGGTGCGCAGGACCTTGGCGTCGAGCGTGACGTTCAAAGTGCCCACGTCCTGACCCTTGGCCAGCGGGGCGACCAGCGGGTCGGTGCGCTGCGCGACGGGTTTGATTTCGGCTGCCTTGCCACGCGGGACGGCTACCCAGATCGGCGCGGGCGGGCCCAGTTTCACGGTTTCGACGGCGCCTTCCCAGACGCGCGCTTCCAGGCCGGGCTGGCTTTGATCGTAAAGCTTCACCGAATCGAAATTCTGGAAGCTCCAGTTCAGCAGCTTCAGGCTTTCCTCGGCGCGGGTGGCCTCGCTATCAGCGCCCGCCAGGACGCTCAACACGCGTCGGTCACCGCGCATCGCGGTGGAGACGAGGCAATAACCGGCGGCATCGGTATGCCCGGTCTTCATGCCATCGACTGAAGGATCTGCCCACAACAAGCGATTGCGATTCGGTTGCGTGATCTTGTTATAGGAGAACTCTTTCTGCTTGTAGTAGTGGAAATAGTCGGGATGATCGTCGATCAAGGCCACGGCAAGCTTGGCCAGATCCCGCACGGTGGTTACGTGCTGGGGGTCGGGCAGACCGGTGGCGTTCTTGAAATGCGTCCTGGTCATCCCCAGGCGTTCGGCTTCCTGATTCATCAGCGTGGCGAACGATTCCTCGGTTCCGCCAACGGCCTCGGCCAGCGCGACCGAGGCGTCGTTACCCGATTGCACGATGACGCCCTGGATCAGTTCATTGACGGTCACGGGCTTGCGCGGCTCGATGAACATGCGCGAGCCTCCCGTGCGCCACGCCTGCTCGGACACGGGCACCTGCTGATCCAGCGTGATGCGCTTTTCCTTCAGGGCATTGAACACCACATAGGCCGTCATGATCTTGGTCAGCGACGCCGGCTCGATCTGCATATCGGCGTTGTTCGCGGCGAGCACCTGGCCGCTGTTGACGTCGATGGTGATCCACGCGCGGGCGGCGATGGTCGGCGCCGGCACCGATGAGAGTTCCGCCAGCTGCGGCAAGACGGCCGAGGCGGCCGTGCTGGTCGCGGCAGCGGGCGCCGCCGATTGCTGCTGCGCCCACACGGGCGTGGACGCCATTAATACAGCCGACAAAGCGCCGGCCAGTACACGGCGGGAACACGCAGGGGAAAGCGAGAAGGAGCGAGTGAGTTTCATCAGCAAATAGGGTCCACAATCAAAAGCAGCCCATACGGGCGGGCCGGATACGGTTCACTGGGCTGCTGGGGCAGCCCAGGCGGGTCGGCCAGCGCACGGCCTCGTAGAGAGCTGCATCATTATAGGCAGGCGATAAGACCACGCGCGAACGCAAACGTTCCGCGTGGAGCAAATAGGAACGCCACACCCATCAATCCAGCGCAACCTTCAAGCGCGCCTGAACGAGCGCGCGCAGCACCAGTAATTTGCCATGGAAGAAATGCGAAGCGCCGGGCACGACGACCACGGGCACATCGCGCGGGCGCGCCCAATCCAGCGTTTCGGAAAGCGGCACGACTTCGTCTTGTTCGCCATGCACCATCAGCGTATCGGCGGGCACGGCGACCTCGCTGTCCTGAAAGCGTTGAACGGCCGCGCCCATCAGCATCAGCGCCGACGGCAGCGCGGTATCACCCGCGTCCGCCAGGCCGGCATAGGTGCGCGCGGCCACAGCGGTGCCAAACGAAAAGCCGGCCAGCGCCCACGCGGCGTTGGCCCACTCCGGATACTGTGCGCGGATCTGTTCGACCAGCGCGAGCATGTCTTGGGTTTCACCCCGTGCGCGGTCGAACTCGCCTTCGGAGGCGCCCACACCGCGGAAATTAGGCCGCACGGCCACCAGGCCATGTTGCACGCAAGCGCGCGAGATCGTGGTCACGACCTTGTTATCGCGCGCGCCGCCTTGCAAAGGATGGGGATGCAGCACCAGTGCCCAGCCGCGCGGCGTGTCCGCCGGCCAGTCGATGGCGCAATCAATACGACCGGCTTGGCCGGCAAAGCCTTGGATTTCGGTGCGAGCGGACATGAGCGTATGCAGTAAAAACAAGCAGCCTGCATGTTAACAACCTCTCGCGAAGTCTTCGAAGGCCCTTGCGCATGCCCTACAATCGCCGCCATGCTTATCGACGCCCGCCCACCTGAATTGCCCGCGCCCGACGCGCTGGCCCGCGAGCTGTCCGCGCGGTTGGACGGCTTTGAGAATATCGCCTGGACGGCCAACACTGGCTCGACCAACGCCGATCTGCTCGCGCAGGCGCGCCACTGTAGCGGCCCTATGTTGCTCGGCGCGCATCAACAGGATGCGGGCCGGGGCCGCGCGGGACGCCCTTGGCAGAATCGCGCAGGCGCGACCTTGATGTTCTCTTGCGCCTTTCCTGTGCAGCTGCCGACGGTGCAGTTGCCGTCGCTCTCGCCCCTGGCCGGTCTGGCCGCGGGAGAAGCGCTGCGCGGCTTGGTGACTGTCGCTGACGATCGCTCCGATCGAATTGAACCCAACGCCCTGCGAGTCAAGTGGCCTAACGATTTGCAATGGCATGACGCGAAATTAGCCGGTATTCTGGTGGAATCGACGCGTAACCTGGTGAGGCCGGAGACGTACACGATCGTCATCGGCATGGGATTGAATTTGAAGGATGGGGATCGGTTATCGCAGAGCCTTGGCCGTTCCGTTGCTGACTGGACAACCATCATGCAGCAAACAGGCAGTTTCGCCGTCAGCGTGGCCGATATCGTATGCGCCTCGGCAAACGCCTGGCGCCAGGCTGTCCAGGAATTGGCAACCGATGGATTTGACGCCTTTCGCCCGCGATTCAGCGCCATCGACGCCCTGGCTGGCCGCGAAGTCAATGTCATCGACCAAGGCGCTGTCCTGTTCAGCGGCACGGCGCAAGGCCTGGACGAACATGGCCGGCTCCTGGTGCAGGCCCCTCAGGGGCTCGTCTCCGTATCGGTAGGCGAAATCTCCATTCGTCCACGCACCACGGAACAAGCACCATGATCCTGCTGATCGACTCAGGCAACAGCCGTCTGAAGGTCGGGTGGCTGCGCCCGTCCACAGAGACTGGCGCCTCGGACGAAGCTCAATGCGCATCCATGGCTGGCAGCACCGTACCGCCAGGCGACGCATCGCATCTCACCAGCGCGACGGCCGCCCCGGGCTCTCGCGAGCCCGCCGCCATCGCTTTTGATAATCTCGACCCGCACGCTCTGGGAGACTGGCTCGGCACACTGACCCATAAACCGGTCTCGGCCTTGGGCGTCAATGTTGCGGGTGAGGAACGAGGAGCCGGCATTCGCGAAGCGCTGGCGCGCCACAACTGTCCCGTGACTTGGGTCACCTCGGCCGCGCAACTGCTGCATTTGAAAAATGGATACACCCAGCCCACACAGCTCGGTGCCGACCGCCTGGTATCACTGCTGGGGGTGCGTAGCCGATTGGCGGCTCGACATGCTCCGTTCGTGCTGGCGTCGTTCGGCACGGCTACGACTATCGACACAGTGGGGCCTGATGACACTTTTATCGGCGGCTTGATTCTGCCTGGCCCGGCTTTGATGCGCAGTTCGCTCGCTCGCGGCACCGCCAATTTGCCCTTGGCCGATGGGTCAATCACCGAGTTTCCTACCGATACGCACCAAGCCATTGCCTCCGGCATCGCCGCAGCACAAGCGGGCGCGGTCGTGCGGCAGTGGCTGGCAGCCTGCCAACGCTATGGACGGCCTGCTGCGCTCTATGTCGCAGGCGGCGGTTGGCCCGAGGTTGAACACGAAACGCAACGCCTGCTGGCGCAGGCAGGTGGTACGATAGATCCAGTAGCCACCCCCTGCTATCTGGACCGGCCCGTCCTCGACGGTCTGGCGCAGATCGCGTCCCGCCCCGACTCTCTATCCCTGTGAGCGAGCCCTATGCGCGTGCTTTTTCTGCTGATTGTCGCCGCCAACGCCTGGGCGTATGCGCTGGGACAGGGTTGGATCGGCGCTCGGCCCGAAGATGCTGGTCGAGATCGATATAGAGTCGGCCAGGAATTGAATGTGGAACGCATCCGCGTCGGCCCTTAGCCCCGCGCAACTTTGTTCAGTTACGCGAACCGACACGGCGTCATTCATAACCGGAGCGTAGATACTATGAAAAACGACCATACGCAGCTTTAGCCGGCTGCGGCCGCCAGCGCCATCGCTTTCTACTGTAGGCGCTGATGACTCGCGCACCCACCCCCTGACCCACGCCAGGCTCTCCATTCCGGGACCAGCCCAGCGTATAAACCTTATTGGCATCCGCTCGATGGGCGCACGAACCTTCCGTGGATGCAGACCTCACGCGCCGATCTACTGACTTATGACACAGAAAAATTCGCTAACAGTTACTGTAATCCTTTGTACCCATAACCGTCAAGCCCTTCTTAAAAAGTGCTTAGACAGTCTAGCGGCACAAACCGCAGACCAAAAAAAATTCGACGTCCTAATCATTGATAACGCCAGCGCTGACGAAACTGCAACAATTGCAAATGAATACTGCAAGAACTTTTCAAACTTCCGTTACCACCTAGAATCAAGGCTGGGGCTGGCTAGAGCGAGAAATACCGGGCTAGAACTGACCAATACGCCACTTGCCGCATTTACAGATGATGATGCGATTCCCCAACCCGACTGGGTTGAAAAAATGCTCGCTCGTTTCGAAGAACTTCCAGCGAACGTAGCTGTACTCGCCGGAGAAATCATTCCTATTTGGGAACAGCAGCGACCAGCTTGGCTGACGGACCCTTTGCTCCGACCACTGTCTGCGAGGCTAGGATGGGACACCGTTCCACGGCTAATGCGTGCCAGCGAATGGGTGTGCGAGGTAAATTGCTGCTATCGAACCGAAGTAATAAAAAAATATTCGGGGTTCCCGGAGTCGCTGGGTAGAAAGGGCGATATTTTATTGTCAGGCGAAAATTATGTGAATGATCAAATTTTCGCAGATGGCTACACGGCCTATTTTGATCCAAACATATTGGTCGAACATTTTATTCCCGCCAATCGTACGACAGTCGAGTGGTTTATGCGTAGATCGTTTTGGCAAGGCATTACAGCGTCGGTTTGCGCAGACCACGATGTCAAACAGGGACGGAAACCTGAGTATTATCAGAACGTGAAACTTCCGTCCTCCGTGCAGGACTGGGAGTCGATCTTAGACCCGGCAAATTCGCCTTCAGTGGAGCACAGCTGCGAACTGGCATCGAATCTCGGATACGCGCTTGGCATGCGAAACATGGTAATCGGACGATAAAATGCAGGACCTCGCCAAAAAAATCACGCTATGTTTTGCAACGGTATCTCGTCCCCACTGTGTGCAACGCCTGATAAAGAGTATCCGTTTACTGCACCCGGAAATGCCCATTATCGTTGCCGAGCAGTACGACGGTGAAAGCCCACTTAAAAAATTCTACGCGTCCAATAATGTCCGGTCAGTAACGCTACCATCGAACGCGGGTGTATCGCGCGCGCGCAATGCTGCTGTCGCTCTAGTCGAGACGGACTATATCCTTCTTGCAGACGACGATTTCATTATGGGCCCAGAACTCAACCTTTCAGCGCCGTTGCGCATATTGGACAGCACGAACTCAGTCGACATTCTGGGTGGATGCTTGTACGACATCTACGGCGACCTTGATTTTTCGAAGTTTTTCGTAAGGCGATGGGAAAGATTATTTACTCTTGACGACCGTAGCAAAACGCTGATCAGCATAGCGATCGACGATATTTATCCCATAAAACTTGGAACAGGTGCTCAGCCTTATTTTCACTGCGATGCGGTCATGAATTGGGCAGTCATGCGGACAAATATTTTTGCTCGTGGCGCCCGTTGGGATGAACGATTCATTTGTAATGGCGAACACGAAGATTTCTATCTGAACTTAAAGTTCAACACAGACGTCAGAGTGGCATATCTGCCTAGTTTGATCGCGTATCATCATCATCCGCACGATAACCAGTATGCCAGCCAACGAAACCGTCAAGAGGGTTGGCGGCTACTGGGCCAAAAATGGAATATCGATCATTATTTCAACTCCCCGGTCGGGTTCCATCTGCTGACACAGGGGGAAGCGATTCATACTCGTTCTTCGACGTTAGAGGAATTTCTTTCGCGTGCCGGGGTTTTGCCTAATCCCTCGTATGTCAGCGCCAGCTTCGGAGAGGGCAGCACAATTTCAGTACGTGGGCCGAGCAGCACTGAAAGTGTTAATGCATTATTTTCTAACCGGGGCAAGGTTCATTTCCTAAATGAAAAACCCGACGCGAGCCCGCCCAAGTGGCCTGTGACGGAATTCAATCTTGATACCTTGGTGGACATCAAGTCCCTTTCAATCGAGATTCCGACCCCAAATAAGCACATTGAAGCGTGCGTCGGCGATCAACTCACCATCCCCGTAATTACGAGAGCATCCCCCCCAACCAAGATCGGCGTGATAAATGCGAAGCACCGGATAGCTCTGGGCGTCAAAGTTAAACGACATTCAACCGGGGAAAATCTGGAGCGCACTCACGAATCTTTGACTTCGATGATCAATGACATTGACGAATGCGCATTTCAGTATGCAAATCTCGACGTAGATATGCCTGCAGGAACGTACATCCTAGAAATCGATTTCTGGTTGGATAGCGTAGGCTGGCTATACCGCTCAGACAGCGTCACGCTAAAGGTTGCTGAGGCAAAAAATCATTGACTCAGCGACACGACGTGATCGCAATCGCGTAAGCGCCTTATTGAATCAGATTTGGACTGAAAGTAAATGTCGAACTACACAAGCCCGAGCACAAGCGAGCAGTCGGACAACGGCCACAACGAGGCGGTGGATCTCGGACGCAACACTATAGACATGCGCCTTGTCTCGTTGGAGCGTCTGGTAGCCAGCATCATAAGCTCAATCAATGACATCCAACTTCAGGATATGCCTGTCGACAGCACGCCCTCCCTCGCCACACAGGATATTTTGCGAGAGCTCGAAACGATTCGTACTTCGTTGACCTTGACCACCGCATCGATTCGACAGATCACTAATCGCATAGAAACTGTGGAGCAGCAACTTGCAGATTTCAGAGAAATGCCTGACGCTCCACACATAGCGAAAAACCGTATTAGTGAAATCGAAATCAGGTTGAATGATTTCTACGGATCCTTGAATTATCTTAATAGATTTCAAAGTCAACTCGATGCGATCGTTGACCGTATCGAAGCCATAGAAGGGTCAGTAAAAAAAGCCCAGGATTTAAATTTCGACCCAAGAATGGACGACATTTCTTCATCGCATGCGCATCTGGTTGAACGAGCCACTTCGATCGAAGCAAGACTGAGCAGCGTCGAGCACACCGTCCTGAATTTTGTGAGCCCTAGGCGTTTCGTTGCTGCGTTAAAGCGTTATATTCTACGCAAACTCGGAAAATCCGTTTAACTCTGCTGTGCAGTATATCGCGCGTCGAAATTAGGTAATATGGATTTTTCTTCAAATAGAACGTGTTCAAGCGCCAGCAACGCTGTAAGTCAGCTTGCTCAGGCGCTATCCAATCTCATTGCTGGCAGACCGTGCGTCCTACTCGATTGGCCTTCGTACGCTAACGTCGGGGATCATCTAATTTGGCTCGGCCAAAAGGTTATTTTGAAGGACTTCATCGGGACAGACATCATTTACCAATCGTCGTACAGTGATGTCGACTTATCCATGTTGAATCAGGATAATTTGGTAATCCTCTGTCAAGGTGGCGGTAATTTTGGTGACCTCTATCCTCATCATCAGAAATTTAGAGAAGATATCGCGAACGCTTACCCTGCTAATACGATTATCTTCCTACCTCAGTCTATTTTTTATAGTTCTGACGAAAATCAAAGCGCCTCGCATAGAGCGCTGGCGACGCATGAAAACATTACATTATTCACGCGGGATGCGCAAAGTTACGCGGTGGGCCGATCACTTCTTGATCACTCTACTATATTATTAGGCATTGACTCTGCATTTGCCTTGCAACCTTACTTTCCCAGACTGCTTGGATATTTCTCTGCTGCACGCGCCAAACCACTTTATCTTATCCGTAGAGACCGTGAGTCAACGGTAGGCTTTGAGCATATTCCCAACGATGCTACGGTAATCGACTGGGTTGATGAATCAAAAATAAAAGGCGTGCTGAGCGACATGGAATGTGATGCAGCAATCCTGTCGAATGGGCTAGGTCATCTAATAGACGACTATCGTGACCTGGAATCCCTGCGCCACTTCTTGCGCGCCGTGAAGTTGTTTAGCCAGGCATCGGTTGTCGTGACTGACAGATTGCATGCACATATTCTGGCACTTTTGATGGGAATACCCTGCGAGCTCCACGATAACACTTATAAGAAAAACTCTCGCTTTGCAGATATTTGGACCCGGGATGATGCTTTGCTGAAACTATGCTATTAATTCCAATGTGCCCTACCACCACGGATTAACGCTTGATGGATACGAAGTAACGGACAGGTCATTCCGATGCAGAATTGCTCATCGGAATGACTCAACATGCTCAGCACATGAACGCTTATACGATCATGTGTTTCTCTGATCCGCAGATTCTGCGAAGGCGGTATAGCCATCAGGATTGCTTGACTGCCAGCGCCACCCGTCGATACACATGTCATCGATCGACTTTTTGGCCCGCCAGCCGAGCGATTGCTCTGCAAGCTGCACCGAAGCAAAAGCCGCAGCAATGTCGCCGGGTCTTCGCGCTTTAAACTCATGGCGAACTGCAGCTTGTGTCGCCTGTTCAAATGCGTGCTTTAGCTCCAATACACTGGTTCCCTTTCCTGTGCCCAGATTGAATGCTGAGAATCCCTCACTCGTAAACCCAAACTCAACCGCCTTGACGTGACCACAAGCCAGATCGACGACATGGACATAATCACGCACGCCTGTACCGTCCACCGTGTCGTAATCATTCCCGAAAACCGACAAGAAAGGTCGTTTTCCTACTGCAACCTGCGTGATGAAGGGGAACAAGTTATTGGGCGTATCTCGGGGATCTTCACCGATCCGCCCACTGGGATGGGCACCAATGGGATTGAAGTAACGTAAGCACACTGCGCTTCGGCCTTCGCCGGTATTCGCCCAATCTTCTAAAACTCGTTCGGATATGGCTTTCGTCCAACCGTAGGGATTGGTAGGCGAAATGGGATGCCCCTCGTCATAGGGAAGGCGGATCGGTACCCCATATACAGTCGCGGAGGAACTGAACACGATGTTGCGAACACCATACGTGTCCATCGCCTTGAGCAGCGCAAGGGTGCCGCCCACATTCGTCTCGTAATACCGCAGAGGCTGCGCGACGGATTCACCGACAGCTTTGAGCCCGGCGAAGTGAATCACTGCGTCAAAAATTTCCCCCGTGGCCTTGGCATGATCAAATACTGCTGCAAGGTCGCTAGAAGAACATATGTCGCCCTCAAAGACCTCTATTTTTGAGCCGGTAATTTCCTCAACACGCCTGATACTCTCCGGACAACTGTTGGAAAAATTGTCGAGAACGACAGGCGAAAATCCATTTTCAATCAGTTCTACCAGCGTATGCGTACCAATGTAGCCCGCCCCGCCTGTAACCAACAATCGTTTATTCATGTAAACTCTCTATTTTGCGACGAAGTGCGTGCTTATATATAAATGATCTAACCTTGGCCGGAACCAATCTGGCGGGAATACGCAACATAAGATTTCGAAGCACGCCTATCGGACCAACAATCCCTGCCCGATAGAGTGTCGCCTGGAGCAGAAATTCTAAGCGAACATAGCGCCACCCGCCACGCCTACGGATCATCGACGTTCCGGTTCTCGCCAACACTGTGACTTTTGAAACATTGGCAAAGACAAAACCTTTCTGCAGCATTCGTGCCCAGAGAGAGTAGTCCTCAAAACCAGGGTCATCTCGATATCCTCCTGACGCCAGGACATCTTCTTTCCGAAACATCACCGTCATGTGATTCATCGGGTTTCGTTTTTTTGCGTACTTTACAATTGCCGCGGTGGTGAGCGGCACTTGTCTAATCGTCAGAATGTCGTCCGGATTGCTGTCGAATTCGGCAATCCACCCGCCTAATACCGAGGTTGTTGGGTGCGCTTTGAAGTACGATACCTGGTCATGAAAGCGCGACGGGACGAGAATGTCGTCTGAATCGAAGCGCGCAACCAGCGCATTGGTACATCTTAAGAGCCCCGTTTGCAGTGCCGGTCCAAGTCCGCGATTCTCGGGCAAAACAACGCGCTCTATATTTAGAGTGTGTTGGAATTGCGAGATGGCGGCGATCAGGCCGGGCCCGACTGGACCATCTTGGACGAGGACTATCTGATCCGGTAAAAGTGACGATCGGGCTACGCTATTTAGTGCCGCAATAAGATCGCAGGCGCGATCACCTGCGTATACGGCCATTAATAGCGAGAATGCTGTTGCAGACCCGCCAGCATTTGTAGCGGCCGTGCACATCACCCTTTCCGCCTGATTCGCGAGTAGAAGTTGTAAAGCTTCAATATGGTTGCTCGCAGTCTCGGCTTATGTAGCAACGAGCGGATAAACAGAATAAGTTCCGCCTCACGTTCGGATAAAGCCGGCCCTTTAAGCAAGGATCGTTCGCTGCCCGCGCCATTTACCAAGCTATAAATAACATTCGCATCAAGAGGCGTAGCAAATGGCAGATTTCTTATCAACCGGCGCCGTCCACCATAACGACTATAGGTTTTGGACATACTGCCAGCCGAGGTGCGATAAAGATAACCCGGCGAAGGGATCAGCGAAAACTCGTAACCTGACCAAGCCAATCGGGTATAGAGCGCCCAATCTTCCCACATAGAACGATCGCGAGCGTCCCATCCTCCTACGTCGCGGTAGACATCCGCGCGCACCATCGCATTTGCCGTCAAAAACTGATTTTCAAATAGCGCCAGCGCTCGCGCCTTTTCTGTCCCTAATGGCATCCAGAAATCGGCTTTCTTTAACGTATCTCCAGACACCATTGGCTCGGACGCTCTCAGATAAACGGCAAAACCCGTTGCCGCAACGCGCTGTTTATCCAATAACAGCGCGAACAAAGCATCCTGCAGCGTATGCGGGAGCAAGCAATCATCGCTGTCCAGGAAGAAAATGAACGGCTCGTCCAAGAGTTTCAACGCCGCATTGCGAGCACCAGCGAGGCCAACATTTTCCTGAGCGTGCAGCTTCCAAGGAATCGAACGATCCAGCTTCTCGTGCGCCAGCTGGCGCAATGCCTCGTGGTAGTCTGATTCGCTGCCGTCATCGACGATCAGGACTCTTGAAGGCTTCAGTTTT
Source organism: Bordetella sp. 15P40C-2 (assembly GCF_009763235.1). Taxonomy (NCBI): domain Bacteria; kingdom Pseudomonadati; phylum Pseudomonadota; class Betaproteobacteria; order Burkholderiales; family Alcaligenaceae; genus Bordetella; species Bordetella sp. 15P40C-2. Next base: position 79,486 of record NZ_WSJA01000017.1, on the reverse strand, counting down.
GAATGCAAGAGGCTTTCGAACAACTCCGCCACGAACGTCAGGGACGTGTTGTAGACGGGGATCGCGACCGCAACCGGAGGAAGGGCCCTACCCGCATTCTCGACCGCGATGTCATAAGCGGTCGATGCGGTAGCGGGCTGTTCAGACTCGGGTAGCCGTGCCGATGAGCATGACCAGTGCTGATTAATTTCTTCCTGACGGCGCAACGCCCTCACGTTCGATTCGATAATCGTTGGCGCATACTGTGCCGGCGCACTGGCCAACATTTCCGCTATTTTCTTGCTAAGCGCAGACGCATTGGGTGCACAGAAGAAGGTCTTTACAAATTCAGGTACACCAACAACTTCCGGTGCGCCACCCGCGTCATAGGCGACAAAAAACGTACCAAGGAGCAGTTGCTCTAAGATGACGAAGGGATAATTTTCGCCCCGGGATGGAATGACTACCAAAGAGTCATGGCGATGCTCGGCCAGGAATTGCAGTAACTCGGTATGCGTTAAGTGCAGAGGCCGATAGGGCGAAATCTTTTCGATGCGAGAACGTTGTTCGCGAGATGGTGCGGTGGGAGCGAGCGAAACAATTTCGGTGATGTTCGCGAGCTTGCCAGTTGAGGCGAGCCGCTCGATCGCCTGCAGAAAATCTTCCCAGCCTTTCAGTCGATTGTATTTACCGATGTAGATAAGCCGCTTGACGTGTTGAAAGTCCCGATTCGCGTTAGCCGGCAGTAACTTAAGGTCAAATGGCAGGCGCACATATCGCGGATTATGGAGCTGATACCCAAACTCCTCGGACAACAACCGCTGCGCCAAATATCTGGAGGGTGCGATGCACTCATCAACGTGCTGAAAAATATAGGCGTCCTTGATGCCGTACTTCAGTTCATGGATGCCATAGTTGACAGCAGTCTCATCACCTATACCAAATTTAACGTAATCGACCGATCCATGCAGGATCACAGCGAGATGCAACCAGCGCGGTAGTCGACCAGTGCATTTGCTCTGCACGAGCCGATAGCCGATTGAACGATAGTCTTGAAATTCGAATGCTTCCAGGCCAGGAAACAGGCATAGCAATGCCTGGGCAGTATCCACCAAACCCAGCCCTTCGAAATACGACTCTTCCGTTATGTTTTCGACGAACAGTTGTGGGCTCACCGTACGGGCAGGCATTTGCGCTTGCGGGGCGTGCAAATGGCACAGTAGCGTGCCCGAATTGGGATTTAAGGCCCGCACATTTTTTATGTATGTACCAATTCCACCCGTGGGATGTACATCCGCGTCTTCCGTTGTGATCAACAACTTCTTGACGTTGATCATATCGGCGTCAACGCCTAACGTTCGAAGGTAGTTGGCGTAGCCATCCGTGCTGATGGTACAGCGATACAGTGTATATCCCTCATCGAGAGGGCTTGTCTGCACGGAGAACCCATGTTGTTCCAACCACAGCTGCGCGTTCTGACCCGCTGGGAGGGAGCTCCAACGATCTTGATCGATTATCCAGCAGGCATTGCCTTCTAATGCGAATTTCTTCAAAAATCTCAGCATTGGCCGAGGATCGCTCATATCGAGCAACAGAGGCCAGGTTAATACCGCAGCGTCGGACTGTGCTGGCGTGGAATCTTGTGTGCCGTCACGCCCTACCACTTGGGAGCCAAACGCGACTGTTGTCCCGGGCAACTCCGTAATCGACTGCGGCGCCCATGCCCAGGTATCAAGACGCAGATACCAGTCACTGAAGTCATCGATATTGTTGACGATTTGCCGTTGCGCAATACCGTCTGCTTCACAGACATCCCATCTGCCTATCAGATAGGCGCAACGAATGTGCGCATCGTTTAAATGACGCAGCAGTGCTGCAGTAGCGAGCTCGCCGACTAGTACAGTCGTGGGGTCAGCAACTTGCGCTTCCGGGGTGCGTGTGAGATGGGCGCTTAGGCCATACTGATTGAAAATACCTAGGTGCTTAAGGCTCATGGCTTGCCCCAACTCATGGCTGCGATTCTGGATCCGGCTTGCGGGCACTTACCCAAAGTAAGCACTGACGACTTCGTCAATGGGCCCATCCATCCGTACTTTTCCATGCTCCATCCATAAACCACGCGTACAAACGCGGGAGACCAGCTCTTTCGAATGACTGGCAATCACGAGAATGTTTGTCGACTCGACCAGATCAGTCAGACGTTTTTCGGCACTGTATTTGAAGCCTTCATCGCCGACAGAAAGCCATTCATCCATCAGCAGTATTTGCGGACGGATGATAGTGGATACGGCGAAGGCTAGTCTCAGATGCATGCCCGACGAGTAGGTCCGCGTCGGGATGTCTATAAAGTCACCCAGCTGCGAAAATTCAATAATCGCGTCCACCTGCGACTCTAATTCGGCTTTATCGATGCCTAGCAATGCGCCGCGAAGATAGATATTTTCCCGGCCGCTTGCTTCGGGGTCGATGCCGAAAGAGATATCGATTAAAGACCCAATCTGGCCCTCGCGTTCATACACGCCTGAAGATGGGTGATAGACGCCACTCAACAGTCGAAGCATCGTACTTTTACCGGCACCATTATGTCCCAGCAAGGCGACACGCTCGCCGTCGTCTATCCTGAAGTTCAGGTTGTCCAAGGCTCTTACGACAACGCTATTACCATCTTTGCCAGCGCCGAGTTGGCCACCGGTTGCAACCTGTAATAGCCTTTTCTTCAGGGAACGTCCACTTACGTTATAAACAGGAAAGTCGATAGATACCGACTTCATATGAATAAATGCCATAACCGATTTATTTCCCTAGAGCCAGTATGCAATGCGGTGTTTATAGCGGCCGAAGAACGCAAGCGTGGCAATCCATCCCACGCAAGCGAGGCCCAACGCGACACCCCAGTTTGTGAGCGTAGGCAGCGTCCCCAATATCGGTGCACGTACGATCTCAAGCAAGTGAAAGATCGGATTTAGCTCCATGAACGCAGCTGCGGTCGGATGCTTCATCTGACTTGGCATCCACATGATAGGCGTGACGTAAAAGCAAACCTGCAGAACACTGGAGATGATTTGCGGAATATCGCGGTAACGGGCGCAAAAGGTTGCAAGCACCAGGCATACCCAAGCCAAATTGGCGAACAGCAAAAGCAAGCCAGGTACGACTAAAAATATCGACCAGCTGGGAGGTTTCAGGAACACCAGGAATACGACAGGAAGGATGACGATATTGTGGCCGAGCATAATAATATTGCGCCACATCACCCTACAAATATGAGTCGCGAGCGGGATGGGTAACTGCTTAATGACAGCATCAGCGCCGATAAAACCATGGCATCCGTCGGTCAGTGTTGAGGAGATAAATCCCCACAGGATTAACCCGCATGCTAGAAAAGGCAGGTACTCCTGCATTGGAGAGCCGAAGATGCTTCCAAAAACAATACCGATCGTGGCTACGGTCACACCCATGCTGATGGTCAGCCAAAACGGACCGATTTTTGATCGACGATAGCGTTGTTTGACGTCTTGCCAACCGAGCATTCCGGCCAGCTCTCTACGTCGATAGGCTGCGACGAGGTCGTCTAATGCAGTATTTATATTAGCCATTCAATGGATTCTAGAAAAACGTGTTGGAACTCCGCTAAAAGTTACGCTGCGGAGGCGGCGTTCCAGGCCGCTATTGTAGCGTCGGAGGATGTGCCCGATGATCCTGCCATTTGACAAGGACATGCTCGCGCTATCGACGTAGGCGACGCCAAATCGGACGAACCAACTGCTTTGCGAACGCGAGTATCTTGGCGCCTAACGAATCGCCTTGTGCAAAACGGATGTAACGCTCCGCTAGCGCATGAGCACGTGAATACTCGCCCGCCGCCGATACAAAATGTGGCTCTCGTTGTTTCGCCAGGAAGCTTTTCTCCAAAACGTATTGGCGTCTTAGCGCTGATCCACGTACTAAATAGTATTGGCTGAGCGTGCCCGCATCGTTTGTGGTTCGATTCAAACCGAAGATTCGCTGCACACCCTCTTCGTGACTATTCTGTCCATAGGTAGCCTGCAGCAACGAAGTAAGACCAGCCGTCAAGCGTGGCGCAAGGGCTGGTTCTTCGACCATCTGCTGTAGCGCATTCACATACGATGTGGCCATGTCCTGATCGTTTTCTAGTGAGGACAGTAATATGCCTGTTTCACCGTTAACAATGACTTCCGAAATGCCGCCGACATCTGGGGCAATAATCGGCAAGCCAGCCGCACCGGCCTCGAGAATGACATTTGGGACGCCGTCATTCCAGCTCGTGTACAGGAATACATCGTAGCTTTCCAGCGGCAGGTTGAAAAAGCCATGGAATGGCCCACGATACGTCAACTCAGGCTCAAGACTCTGGTCTGGTTGTGACGCCTCCGTGAACACGGAGAAGCCGAACGCATCGATCTGGATATCTAACGACCGATTGCGCAGTTCTGCAGCAATCAAGGGAAGCAATTCGGGCCGCTTTTGTTCATCGAATCGTGATGCCCACAGGACACGCACCGTAGCATGCGTACCCGTATTCCTTGAGCCCCTGCTGATTAATGGTACGTGTGCATGGAGAACATGCCATTTGTGTGCGTATTGTGGGACGACCGCTAAATCGCGGTCCCGCATTACCGTGCTGTCACAAATAATCCCCTCGAATATATCGATATAGGTCTTGATAAAATCGAGCGGCGAATAGGTTACTACGAGGCGCCCATCCTTTACTTTTTCTACATTGTTGAATCGATAGAAAAAACACCGATACGGCTTGAGTAATTGGGAATACCGTTGAACCAACGTAACCCCAAAGACCGAACTCAGGAAATGCAAACGCGCCGTAGGAGCCAGCCGTTCGATCGCTTTCAAGGCGACCAGACATCGATCATCCATCGAAAGATAGGGGTCGAGTACAGGCAGGTTAAGCACCGTCACATTTACCGGCAGATCCCCCTCCGCGGACACTCCGTTATAGTTTTCGCCACAGATAAGCAAAATCTCTGCACGAGGGTTTAACTGAACGATCGCCCTTATTACCTGTAAAACATATTTTTCTGCTCCCCCCTTCGATAAAAAAGGGAAGAAGAATACGTCACTAAAATTGCAACCGTCGATAATTGTTGCTGCGTCTAGGTATACCTGCCCGGCAGCAGTACCGTTCTGGTGATTGAACCAGAAAGGAACACCCTTAAACTTCGCAAGGGTGATCTCCGGCTCTAATCTTCCCGCAAGCTCGAATTCCGCCTGAATATCACTACGCTTGAGGGTGTCATCACGTAGTTCAGAGGCAGACATATCGCTAACGGCAACACGACCGTGACGAGCCTCCCACTCCCGATGTAGCTGAATAAAACGCGCCGGCTCGAACAATTTCGATGGCGCAATTTGGCGTGACGACAACGCATCAGCACTACGCAATAAACTTCCCGCTCGCTGGCGATAAAATAAAATGGTGCCCTTTACGGTTTTAACGTCATAACCGGCAGCCACCGCTTCACAGTTGAAATGCCAGTCCTCATATGCATGGCCTTGAGACAGCCGAGAATCGGAAAATTTCACCTGATCGAACAGTGAGCGATGTGCGCACACGCGGGATATGTACGGATGATGCTTCAAAAACGCAAGAATCCCAACGCGATCGAGATCCGAGTAATGCGTAATGTGATAGTTATCTCCGAAGGCGAAAAGAAACTCGGGAAAAAAGATCGTTTTTTCTGATGATTCCGCTGCTTCAATCAGAGTGGCTGAGAAATAATTAGTCGATATCAGATCGTCTGCATCCGCGAGGAAGATGTAGTCTCCTCGCGCCAATGCGATGCCATCATTTCGGGATAGCCCAAGCGATCCGTTCGACACCTCAATCACTTTATGCGCGTCATAACGCCTGAGTGGATACTGCGTCATGGCGCGACGGGTTATCTCGTCGGCATTGTCTAGCACGGCGATAATTTCAACATGGACGCCTCGCGCCTGCACATCGGCGACTGCGGCATCTAACGAGGCTAAAGTAATCGGTAACAGGTCACCTTCACGGTGAATATTTAGTACGATGGATATCGAACTGGCCAACGTCTGATTCATAATCCGTTCTATATTTTCTTTCTGATCGCTTTCGCTATTGATGAAGTGGCGGCGGCCCCCGTAATCTTCGCCCTACGCCATGTCGTAGACTGAAAAACGTACGATGTCGTCCTCGCCCAAATAGTCGCCACTCTGCACTTCGATCATCACCAGGTCGAGCACTCCCGGGTTTTCCAAGCGATGTTTGCAGCCGGCCGGAATGTACGTGGACTCATTCGGACGTACAAAGAACTCTCCGTCACCGTTAATGACCCGAGCCATACCGCTGACAACGATCCAGTGTTCACTCCGATGGTGGTGCATCTGTAAACTCAAGCTGGCACCCGGCCTGACCACGATACGCTTGATCTTGAAACGAGGCCCCTCTTCGAGGACGGTATAAGTGCCCCATGGGCGCGTTACCGTACGATGAAGCCGGTAAGCATCGTGACCTTCGGACTTCAGCCGATTTACGACTTGTTTAACTTCTTGCGCCCGATCAGGATGCGCGAGCAGCACCGCGTCGGGAGTATCGATAACCAGCAAGTCCTGTACACCTACGGCAGCAATCAAACGATCCTTTCCCTGCACGTAAACATTATGACTATCAATAAACATTGCGTCGCAGGTCGCGCGATTTTCATCTTCGTCTGGTGCAGTCAAATCGCGTACCGCAAGCCATGAGCCGATATCGCTCCAACCAAAATCGCCAGGAACAACGGCCACGTTAGATGATCGCTCCATCACCGCGTAGTCGATGGAAATGTCCGGCACTTTGGTAAATGTTTTGGCGGGAATCTCGGTCGTCGAGGAGTCGTGCCCGCGAGCCCCACATATGTCAGCCCAGCAAGCACGCGTCGCGAGGTCAACATCGGTGGCATGCTGCGCGAGTTCATTGAGAATGACGCCCGCCTTAAAGCAAAACATCCCGGAATTCCAGACAAAACGCCCCGAGTCTACATATTCTCGAGCCTTGTCCAGCGAGGGCTTTTCTACAAAACGCACTACCTGCTTACCATCGCCTACGTCGGCGCCAGTTTCGATATAACCAAAACCGGTTTCTGGCCCGGTAGGAATGATGCCGAACGTGACCAGTTTGCCTTGTTCGGCCAATGTCCGGGCGCGAGATACCGCAACTGCAAAACTAGCCTGGTCCCGCACGAGATGATCAGCAGGCAGCACCAGCATGAGGGCGTCGGGACCGTAACGGTCTGCCACGAAATGCGCGGCCATCGCCACGGCGGGTGCCGTATTACGGCCAGCGGGCTCAAGCAGGAATTGGGTAGACACATCAAGCTGCGTCTGCGCCAACTCATCCTTGCTCATAAAGTAGTAGTCGCGATTGGTGACTGTGAGAATGTCGTTGGCGCCCACGGCCGCCGCACGCCGATAAGTTTTTAGCAGCAGGCTTTCGCCATCCGGCAGCTTCATGAATGGCTTGGGATAACCCTCGCGAGAGACGGGCCAGAGGCGGGTACCCGCCCCGCCAGACAGCACAACAGAGATCAGCATGAAAATGCCTTTTAGCGTTTAAAGGGAATGACGGCTACTTCTGAAGGCCGGATCCCGATGACAGACTGATGAACAATAGTAGTCTGGAGTTATCTTGCGCCGTTGGCAGTCCGCCAGGGCAGAAAACCTGCTGCCCTATGTACGAATCAACGGTCAACGTCCGTGTTTTTTCTTCTTAACAATCATCCACTTGGGAATACGGAACAGCACTAGTTTTCGATAGAGCATGACGTATCCCATGGCGAATGCGAGCACGCACACCATCAATACAACCGGCATTTGCCAGAACAGCACAGCGGGGATCACGCCCAGCGACGACAGTAACCACAAATACGGCGATGTCAGCGAATTGCGCCAGGTCAGATGATGCGCTTCCCGCGACCCCACCACCCATCGTACGACACGCTTGTAGATCAGCATATGCAGATGCACGCCGTCCGGCGCGCCCGGAGAATGACCGCGCAGCCACCGTTTCCGATAAATAGAAAATAGCGTCTCGAATACGGGATAGATGCACAACAGCAATGGGAACCAGGCAGACACCTCTGGATGGCGCACCAGCAGCAATACCGACAGCTCCCCAATCATGAACCCCAGGAAATACGCCCCGCCATCACCTAGGAAGATATGGCCGCGCGGGTAATTCCAGAAAAGGAAACCGATCACACTGCCTAGCATGCCCAGGGCCACGATCAGCAACATGCGATCGCCCAGGTAGAAGCAAACATAGGCAAAGCCGGCAAAAATCATCGCTGACACCACCGCAGCCAGACCGTTATAGCCATCGATGATATTTAGCGCGTTGGCAGCTCCAGCGATCGCAAACACCGTAAAGAAGAACGAGATAGCGCTGTACTGCAGCAACCAATCCAGCCCGATGATATCCACGCGCACGACTGCCGCGCCAAGTAAAAAGTAGGCAAGTGCTCCCGAAGCCATGGCGAGAGCCAGCCGGGTGACTACCCGGACGCTCTTGGTCAGATCTTCGAACAGCCCCCCCAAAAACGCCGGCATGGCTGAAATCAACAATAACAACAGTTCAGGCAGCTCTTCGGTCTCACGAAAAGCTGCCACCATACAGATGGCCAGCATGGCGCCCACTAGGGACACGCCTCCCACCCGAGGGACCGGCTTGGCATGAAACTTCTGAACACTGTCCAGCTCGGAATCCAGGATATGCCCGAAGGTTCGGAACCGGACGATCAACGCTGTGAGCACCAACGAAGTAAGAAAAGCGATCAACAGATATTGCATAGCGTAGCTTGTGAGGAACCGCCGGAGGGCAGGCCCAAGCGGATTGTATAGGCCGGTGTTCGAGTTAAGTGTTTCAGGAGAGATCTGCTTGATGCTTTCTTGTCAACGTTTGCGTCCGCTTTACCACGCGGATGGGGTGTATCGCCCACGCGACGTAGCACCCTCCCTCATTAACAATTGCGGCATTTTATTAAAAAGGTAGCCGTCAAAATCTAGCACAATATTGCAGAAATATTCAGCCTTCCACACTGGGCCGCTGGATGCAGCTAGTGATCCCAGTCTCGAAGTGCCCCCAGTGTGCGCTCGGTGGCACCGGCATGCCCGGCCGCCCAGGAGGCGGCCGCCCTACCCATCTTTGCCCGACGCGGCTCATCATCCACTAATGCCAGAGCCAATTGCAACGCAGCGGACGCCTTGCCCGCCCGACACACACCACCGGCCGCAATCGCATCCTGCGCGGCCTGCTTGAAGTTAAAAGTATGCGGCCCGACGATCGTGGGCACACCGGCCGCGCAGGCTTCGATTAGATTCTGCCCACCGAACGGCAGGAAGCTTCCGCCTACGATGGCGACATCCGCTGCACCGTAGTAGAACGCCATCTCACCCAATGAATCGCCCAGTAATACAGAGACCGGTGAATCTGGCCGGGAGCCGTCCTCATCAGGCACAAAGAGAGTTTCAGCCACGGGAGAAGGCCCTCTCTTGCGCGCCTGAGCAGACATGACCATTTGCGAGCGACGATGATACGTCAGGCCCATCTCATCTAACGCGATAGCGGCCGCAGAGAAGCGCTGCGGATGACGCGGAATCAATATAAAGAGAATAGATGCAGAGGCTTTTGAGCCCGACCCCGCGCGAGGCGCTGATTGCGGGTTTGCCACATCCAAGCAACCTCGTATCGCCCGCGCAAACAGCGCATCCTCGCCTTCACGGGTACTGGCGATCACCACCACCGGCCGCGCTAACGCCCGCCTAAACGCCCGACCCGCCCGAAGCTGATCCTCGGGCAGGCGCATATCGAACTTCAAGTTGCCCGTCACCGTGACCGCCCGCGCACCCGCTTGCCGCAGTCGCTCTGCATCCTCGGACGTCTGCGCCAGCACGGCATCCAGCCCCCCCAGCGCCTCGCGCAACGCACGCCCAAGCCACCTCGCCTCCCGCAACGACGACTCGGAAAACCTTGCACTCACAAGCGCCATGCGTATGCCCTGACGCCGAGCCTCGGCCAGCAAATTCGGCCAGACTTCACGCTCGATCAACAAGCCGCAACGCGGGCGGACGTGGGAAAAGAACCGACGCACCGCCCCGGGAAAGTCATACGGTAACCAAGTTTGGCGCAATTGGCCCGTCTGAATCGCCTGGGAAAATAAGCGCGCCCCTTCCGCACGGCCGGTCGCTGTGGTGTGGGTGAGCAGCACCGGCAGTCCCCGGTCGAGCAATGCCTGGATGAGCGATTGGGCCGCGCGCGTTTCCCCCAGACTGACCGCGTGGACCCACACTGGCGACTCGCTAAAGGTAATATCGTCCTGGGCAACCGGCCGCCCGAACCGCGCCGGCGACCAAATACCCCACTCGCCGCCCGCGCGGCGCGCACGCTTGAGCATCCACAGCCAGATCAAGGGCGCGAGAACATACAACGCCAGCGTGTAAGTACCGCGCCGCATGTCAGCAGGTTCCTATATCTAGCCAGCCGCGAGGGCTTGATCGACCGAAGCCAGCACCGCCGCCCGCGAAGGCGGCGCGCCACGATCGCCCAGGCTGGCGGTGAAACTGGACCCGACCAGCGGCGTGCGCACCGGCGTCGAAGCACGATAAATCCCGATCGTGGGCCGCCCCAAAGCCGCCGACAAATGGGTCAATCCGCTATCTAATCCCACCATAATGCGCGCCCCGGCAAGCTGGCGGGCAATCGCCGTCAGGTCCATCCGCGGCAGCACTTCTACCCCATCGAATCCTTGCACCAGCGCTTGCGCGCGTTCCGTTTCCTGGGCATTGCCGGCCAGCAGACGCAGCGTGCATCCCACCTCGCGCAGCCGGGTAAATACAGCGCGCCAGTCTTCCGCGGGCCACAGCTTATCCTCGCGGCTCGCCGACGGCATGATGACGGCATAGCCGCGATCGTTATTCACATGGTGATGCGGACGCGCGCAGCACTCGGCGGCGACGCACGACTGAGCCTCGGCCTGAGCCTGTTCCACGAACGCCTGTAGTCCAAAGTCCGGCGCGCCGCTATAGCTATAGCCAAAAGCCTGGGCGGCCAGCTCACGCTGCCGGGTCACGGCAGGCTGCCAGAATTCCACGCGATGGCGCACCTGATAAAACAAGGACGCCAGCGGTTCGCGCGCGGACCGCCAATCCAGCCCATGACGCACGCCGCGCGTCTGACGCACCAGCCAGGCGGACTTCATCAGTGCCTGCATGTCGAGCACCACGTCGTACTGCACCGCGCGCAGCCGCTCGGCCAGCGCGTGGCGCTCGGCTTTCACCGAGGGCGACCACCATGCCTTGCGCCAGCGGCGATGGGCGACCTTGATCACCTCATGCACGGCCGGGTGCCAGCTAGGAATTTCCGCGAACGCTTCCTCCGCCACCCAGTCGATGACCGCATCGGGGACGTGGCGCGCTATGTCGGAAATCGCCGGCAGCATGTGCACGAGATCGCCAAGCGATGACGTGCGAACGATAAGAATGCGAGTTGCCATTAATTACTAGCAGAAACCTTCGGGGTGTATTTATGCAAAAACCCAGCAGGCCTTCGCGCGTTATTTGCGGGGTAATCCGGGCCTGCTGCGGCCCGGTCCCGAACCAGAATTCTGGCAATTTACAACAAACCACCGCTTCATGACGGACAAGGTGTGATATCCGTGCGTCATCGGGGAGCGGACACCGATCGCAACAAGGGGACAAAAACCGCTTTCAACCCCAGCGCGGCATCATCGGTGAGCTGATGTTTGCTGCTATACCACGTGCGCCCCTGGCGCGCCGCGAGGCAGTGGTCACCGGCGCATAGATCGACGACAGGATCCACGATCCCGAACGGTTTGACCTTCGGCCATACCTCTTCGATAGCCTTGATCACCGGTGCTTGCCGTGCGCGATGCTGCGCAAGCGTTGGCCCAAAAACATCCGCACCCTGCTGGCTCACGCTCAATAAAGCCAATTCGCGCGGCGCGTCGTCGCTCTCTAACTCGGGCACATCCAGAATCACCGTCACCGCTTTGCCGGCCTGCTGCAAATAGCGAATGGTGTCACGCAACGAGCTGCTGAAATCCGTCAAAGGGGTAGACACCAGATTGGAGTCCGTCGGTGCGGCCGGCGATTCGGCCGCGCCTATCCAGTAGCCCGCCAAGATCACTTGCTGAATCGGCGAACGCACAACGTAGTCCATCGCTTCTTGTGTGATCTGCGCGCATTCCGGCCGAACGGCAGAGACCGCGCCACGCAGCGGCACACAATTCGCGTAAGTCATCGCCACGCCATGAATACCCAAATCGCGCGACACGGAGTCAAATGCACTGACCCACATCCGCGCATGCGAGTCGCCCATGAGGACGTAGTCAGGCACGGCATCGGGCTTGGGCGGCTCTCCCAGCTGGCATCCGGATTGTCCGGCACGGATCAGGCCAAGGTCAGGTTTGCCTTCGCAATCCAATCCTGGCGGGACGCTCGTATCCTGTTCGAGTTGCGTCAATACGGGCGGCAACTGCTGCCGATCGCTCCGGCCGGCATGCACGGCATAGGTGCCGGCCACCAGAGAAAGCGCGGTCAGTATCAATGCGCCTGTCAGGATAAGAATAGGTCGACGCGTGCGGCCGCGATTACCCTGGAAGGGACGTTCGACGGCCCACCATGTCAGCCAGGACAAGGCAAAGGTCACGATCAGGGTCATCCAACCCGGAATCTCTGGCCATCCATGCACCGTCCACACCGGTGACCGCGTCAATACCAGCAATGGCCAATGCCACAGGTAAAGCGAAAAGGACATGGCGCCGATCCACACCAGCGGACGCCATGACAAGGCCCTCGCTAACAGCGTGCGTTCGGGCACGCAGCCGCCAAGCAACAACAACGCCGTGCCAATAACGGGCGCCAGAGCATGTTCGGCCGGATAAGGGGTCGTGGCATCGTAGGTCAATACGCCCCATAGCACGCAAACCAAACCCACTACCGAGACAATGTCACCCAACCAGCGCGGTGGCTGGCCCAGCCGCGAGCCAGCTAAAGACGCGATCAGCCCACCCGCGAGGAATTCCCACGCCCTGCTGCTCAACAGATAAAACGCCCCGGCGGGATCGCTGCTCAGCTGTATACCACTGACGCCTAACGACACCAGCAGAAGACCCGCCAACAAACCCGCGATGACCCACATGGGCGGGGCGGTATCGCTAGCGTGGGCGGCGCTGCGCCGACAACCGCGGAAAATCAATACCAAGAGACATGGCAGCAACACGACGAATTGCGCGGCAACCGCCACTGACCACGTCAGCAATAGGGGCTGAGTCGCCAGCGATACCTGCTGCCAATAGTTGTTGGCACCGTCCCAGAAAAAGAAATTGGCGGCAAAATAAGCCGCGTGCTGTGCCGCCTGGCCCGCAGCACTGAAAGCGTCTGGCATCAGGCCATAAAACCCTGCCACCAGCGTACCCACCAGCACGACCGTCAAAATGGGCACGACCCGCCGTGCCCGCCGCGCATAGAATGCCAAGAACGAGAAATCGCCTTGGTACAGGCTCGACAACAAGCTTGCAGTCAGCAGATAGCCTGTGATGACAAAGAAAACATCGACACCGACATAGCCCCCGGCAAAACCGGCCACCCCGGCATGAAAGAGCATTACCGCTAAAACGGCCAGCGCCCGCAACCCGTCGATATCAGGACGATAGGCGGGGGAATAGGAATAGGAAGACATACGGCCCAAGACTGCCCGGTTTCACAATGACTCGCGTCGGACCGCGCGCGAGCGCATCGGTTCAACCTCGACAGTTTGCATCGGATTGCGAAAGCCACGCAGCGCCGTCTGCTGGACGACGGCCGGCAAAAGAAATAGCCCCGCGCACGCGCGCATGGGGACTGCGGCCCAACTCAAATTCGACAATAGCAAAATGACTCCATCCATACAGGCCAGACCCAATACTAGCCGCTGATGATATTGGGTGTATGCGCAGTTTACCTGCATCTAATTATGCCGTTTGGCTACCAGTGGCGAACGGCTTGAGATGTCGCACCAGGGCGTCACCCGGGCGGCACCGACCTCGAATCAGTGACAAGCGCCACGGCCAGGTCCACAATGGATCTATCCCATAGATCGAGGAGACCGCCATGCGCATTGCCGATGCCCAATGGATTCCCTCCACCCCGCATCAGACCTGGGATGCGTTGATGGATCCCGCCGTGCTGCAAAAGTGCTTACCGGGGTGCGTCCACATCGAGCGACGTTCACCGACGGAGTACGCGTTATGCCTGCAAAGCCAGGTGGGCGGCGTGGAGTCCCGATATGAAGGCGAAGTCTTGCTCTCGGAATTAAACCCGCCCCATAGCTGCTCACTGGCGTTCGAGGGCAAAAGCGAAACCGCGAGCCTGGCCATTGGCACGGCACAGATCCAGCTTGCCGACAAAGACGATGGCACGCGGCTGGCCTATACCGTAGCCGCCATGGCCGGTGGCAGCCTCGCGAAAGTCGGTGAACCGCTATTGCTAAAGGCCGGCAACAAAGTGGTGTCGCAATTTTTCGCCGCTTTTATCGACCACATGGCCAAGTTGCCGCGCACCGCGCCCCCTCCCGCGCCTGCCGACCCACCCGAGCGCGGGCTGGCGGCGTCGCGCTGGTCTTGGGCGATTGTCATCGCCGTGGTGGTGGCGCTCGTGGGGTACCACGCGTTTTTCAAATAAACCGCGCACCTTGCCTTTTCGGACGCGATACGTGCGATGCCATGGCACCGGGCACGCTAATGATGTTTAATTCTCTGATCGGTCAATGATATCCTTGGTGCAATGAACGCAGCCGCCACGCCTCCCGCCGAATCGCCCGCCGAACCGCCTCGAACTAAACGAGATCTGCTGATGGCCATGGCGGGCGTGTCGGCGACCGTGGTACTGGCTGCGTTTGATTCCACCATTGTGAGCACCACATTGCCACGCGTGGCCGAGGCGCTCAATGGGATGGCGCTCTACGCGTGGGTGGGTACGGGATATCTGCTCGCCACGGCCGCGTCAATTTTGATCTTTGGACGGCTGGGCGACCTCTTCGGTCGCAAACCGTGGATGCTGCTATCCATCGCCATTATCGCGCTAGGCTCGATTTCCTGTGGGCTATCGCAG
The DNA here is from genome assembly GCF_009763235.1 of Bordetella sp. 15P40C-2. Taxonomy (NCBI): domain Bacteria; kingdom Pseudomonadati; phylum Pseudomonadota; class Betaproteobacteria; order Burkholderiales; family Alcaligenaceae; genus Bordetella; species Bordetella sp. 15P40C-2. The sequence goes on along the minus strand of NZ_WSJA01000017.1, from coordinate 64,360 downwards.
TCGATGGAGCAGCTCATCGCGTTTCGGACGCTACAAGGCGTAGGCGGCGGCATGATGATCGCCACGGCGTTCGCCGCGCCCGCCGACCTGTTTCCTGATGCCAAGGAACGCGTGCGCTGGCTGGCGCTGGTGTCGGCCACCTTCGCGATGGCCAGTGGCATCGGACCCTTGCTTGGCGGGGCCGCGACCCAGGCGCTGGGCTGGCGGGCGGCATTCTTTATTTCGCCTTGCGCCGCGATCGTGGCGATGTTCTTGCTGGTGCGTTATTTCCCTCGCATGCGGCCAGCCGGCGCACAAAGCGGCGGACAGCGCATTGATTGGCTCGGCGCTTTGTTGTTGGTCATCGCGGTCAGTGCACCGCTGGCCGCGATGGAATTAGGCTTTGCTCCTGGCGGACATGCGCATCCCATGGCGGCACTGGCCTTGGCCGTCGCGGGGATCGCGGCCATCGCGTGTTTGATCCCGTATGAACGGCGTATTGCGTGGCCGATATTCCCATTACGCGTCATCGCGCAGCCTGAGCCGCAGTTGCTGAACATCGCGTCACTGGCCGTCGGTGCGGTGATGTTTATTTTGATCTTCTTCAGTCCCCTGCTGCTGCAGACGCAGATGGGCTATACGCCCAGCGAGGCGGGGCTGCTCCTGACGCCGCTGGTCGCGGCGATTCCGGTGGGCAGTATCGTCAGCGGCTATCTGTTTCCGAAACAGACCGAGCCGCAACGGCTCATGGTGTTTGGCGGCTGCTTGTTGGCCGTGGGTTCATTGATGGTGCTGACCTTCAATGCCGACTCGCCCGTGATCTGGATCCTGGCGGCGTTTTTCGTCAATGGCACAGCATTGGGATTCTTGTTGCCTAACCTGACGCTATTCATGCAGATGCTGAGCGAACGGCGCGATGTGGGTGTGGCGTCCGCGCTGGTGCAGACGACGCGGGCCATTGGCAGCGCCGCCGGCACGGCATTGGTGGGCATCGCCATCGCTCGCAGTTCGGTGCTCGATGGCGTGCGCATGGGCTTGGTGTTTTCCGCCGTGCTGGCGTTGATCTGCGCCTATCTCGCGCATCGCGTGAAAATGAAAAACGTGTTGACCCGTCAGGCCGCACGTCGCAACGCCTGAGCCCGCCATGCGACGTCGCGATCTGCTGGACCTGATCACGTTGGCCGCCTTGTTTGGCGCGTCTTTTTTATTCATGCGTGTCGCGGTACCCGAATTCGGTCCTGGCCCGCTTGCGGCTCTGAGGGTAAGTTTCGGTGCCTTGACGCTGCTGCCCATCGCTCTGATGCGCGGCCGGCTGCCCGTCATTGCGCGACATTGGAAAGCCATTCTGGGCGTGGGCGCGCTCAACTCAGCGATTCCCTTCATCCTGTACACCTATGCCGCGCAGTCGTTGGGAGCGGGCTTTCTATCGGTGGCCAATGCCGTCACGCCCGTCTGGGGCGCGGTCATCGGATGGATATGGTTCAAAGATCGCCTGCCGATGTCGCGTACGATCGGCCTGGGTATCGCGGTGGTGGGCATCGTCGTTCTGGTCTGGGACAAACTGGATTTTCGCGGCGGCGATGCCGGGGGAACCGCGATTCTGGCCGCTATTGGCGCGCCGCTTTGCTATGGCATCGCGGCCAACTGGACCAAACGATTCCTGAGCCATGTCGATGCGCTTTCGAGCGCCACGGGGTCCATGCTGGCGGCAGCTCTGATTCTTTCGCCTTTCGCCGTCTTGCACTGGCCGCAGACGCCGGTGTCAGGCCAGGCATGGCTGGCGACGCTGGCGCTGGCCGTGGGCTCCACCGGCTTCGCCTATATCCTGTTCTTTCGTCTCATCAGCCGCATTGGCCCGACGGCCGCGGTCAGCGTGACTTTGCTGGTGCCGGTATTCGGGGTGTTGTGGGGCGTGTGGCTGCTTAACGAAAGCGTGACGCCTTCGATTCTGGCGGGCGCCTGCGTGATCATGCTGGGCACAGCCCTCGCGTTGGGTTTAATCGGCGGCGCCAAGCGAGAGGCCAAGCCCAACACAACCACGCGCAGCGAGTAACGGTGCCACCCCTCAGGGAATTCGCGGCGATCAATAGTCGCCAGCGCGCCCCGTCAATGCCACACCAATACGCAGCATCCGATAAGCCACCGCATCCACACAGCGTTTGCCCCATCCGCGCTTGTCATAGTCCGAACGGCGCACAAGGCGGCCTCCATCGCGAATAGCGGTCTCCAAGCGTTCTTGCAGTTCGTGCGCGAACGCTGCATCGTCCACCACGACATTGGCCTCGCGCGCGAGCAGCAAGCTAAACGGATCCAGGTTGGACGAGCCCACCGTCGCCACGTCGTCGATCACCGCTACCTTGGCATGCAGATAGCTCGGCATGTACTCATAGATCTCGACGCCGCCCTCAAGCAGCTGATCGTACAGTGACCGCGTGGCGTGGTACTGCAAGTGGTATTCGACCTTGCCCTGCAGCAATAGTCGTACGCGCACTCCCCGCTTGACCGCGTCAAGCAGTGCGCGACGAAACTGACCGCCGGGAAAGAAGTAAGCGTTGGCAATCAAGATCTCGCGTGTCGCATGCTCGATGCCATAGAGATACGCGCGCTCGAAAGTCTGCCGATACCGCACGTTGTCACGCAGCACGAGTGCGGCACGCTGAGCGCCCACTGCGGCGACCGGGGGCTTCCTGGCGGGTACGCCCAGCCGAAACCTGCCCCATTCACGCGGATGCCGGCGCAGGCGTGCCCAGTTCAAACGCACCCACAGGAGTTCTTGGGCATGCACGGCCCGGGCGACCAACGACCCTCTGATTCGCACGGCAAAGTCAAAGCGCGGCGTGGCGATGCCATCGTCTGGGTCCAGATCGTCGTAGTCATCGACCACATTGATACCGCCCACGAAGGCCACCTCGCCATCGACCACCGTCACCTTGCGGTGCAGACGCCGCAGTCGGCTGCGCGAGGGAACCAGCCGTCGATACCACGGTGGCTCGGGACGAAAAACACGGCAATACGCACCGGCCGCACGCAACCGGTCGTGCACGGCCTGCGCCGAATCGGCGCAGCCAAAGCCATCGAGCACCACACGCACCTTCACCCCACGACGCGCCGCCTGCTCCAGGCTTTGCATGACCTTTACGCCGGTTCGATCCAGCACAAAGATATAGGTTTCCAGGTGCACACTGACGCGCGCGGCATCGATTGCCTGACAGAGCGCCGGAAAAAAGTCGGCGCCGTTTTGCAGCAGCTCGATGACGTTATCGTCGGTCCAGTCCAGCCTGACGATATCGCCCTTCACGGCAGCTCGAGCTCCGCAAGCAGCGGCGCGTGATCCGACAGGCGCGCCCACTGACGTCCACGCAGCACGCGCGCACTACGCACGGCGAAACCGCGTTGGTAGATGCGATCCAGGCGGAACCAGGGGAACAAGGCGGGAAAGGTGCGAGGTGGCGGCGCCAACGCGCACACCGCGCCATCCATACCCAGCTGATTGCTGCGCTCTTGCACGGCAAAGGCATTGGGCACGCCGCGCAGCGCATTGCTCAGGCGCCGCACGGAGTCGCGCAGTTTCGGCAGGTCGCCGCCATGACTACGGGGAGCGTTGGCAAAAACCTCCACCACCCCCAACTGCTGCACGAACAAGGGGGCAAGCCTGTCGTTCCAATCGTTGAAGTCGCCGGCGATCAGAATCGGATCGCCATCGGGCACCAGACGCGAAATGCGCTCTGTCAGGGCGGAGATTTGCCGCGTGCGACTCCCGGCAAAGAGCCCGAGGTGCACGACAAAGCAATGCACATCGCGATCCTGAATGCGCACGCGCGCATGCAGCAACCCGCGCTGCTCCAGGCGATGATCGGAGATGTCCTGATTTTCGTGGTCCAGAATGTCGTACCGCGACAGCAAGGCGTTGCCGTGCTCGGTACGGTCGCGCACGGCATTACAGCCATAGGCGACATTCAAATGCAGGGCTGCGGCCAGGGACTCATGCTGTGCATCGAGCATGGAACGCTGGTCGTTGCGGCCCTGTACTTCCTGCAGAAACACCAGGTCGGGGCGCAACCCGTACAGACCCAATCGCAAACCATTGAGCGATTCACGATGTCCCAGGGACGAGCGTCCCTTGTGGATGTTGTAGCTGACGACGCGGATTAGCGACATGAACCGAATGACGCCCCTCTATGCAACGGACAAGGGCAGCCTAAAGCTGCCCTCCTCCTGGCTGACGGATCCGTGGCAGGCGTCTAACCGCAACGCACGCCACCCTCTGCCGCAGCTTACTTCATTTCACTTCAACGTTGCGCAGGCGGATGTGCAGCTCGCGCAATTGCTTCTCGTCGACGGTGGACGGCGCCTGGGTCAGCAGACACTGCGCACGCTGCGTCTTGGGGAAGGCGATCACGTCGCGGATCGATTCGGCACCCGTCATCATGGTGACGATACGGTCCAGCCCGAAAGCGATACCACCGTGCGGAGGCGCACCATACTGCAGCGCATCGAGCAGGAAGCCGAACTTCTCACGGGCCTCTTCCGCGCCGATCTTCAGCGCGCGGAATACCTTGCTCTGGACCTCTTCGCGGTGAATACGGACCGAGCCGCCGCCGATTTCCCAACCGTTGAGCACCATGTCGTAGGCCTTGGCGTAGGCCTTGCTCGGGTCGGTTTCGAGGAAGTCCTCGTGACCGTCCTTGGGGCTGGTGAACGGGTGGTGAGCAGCGGTGTAGCGGCCTTCTTCCTCGTCGTATTCGAACATCGGGAAATCGACCACCCACAGCGGCTTCCAGTCGCTGGAGGCCAGGCCGTGCTTCTTGCCGAATTCGCTGTGACCGATCTTCACGCGCAGCGCGCCCAGCGCATCATTGACCACCTTGGCGCGATCGGCGCCAAAGAAGATGATGTCGCCGTCTTGCGCGCCCGTGCGCTTGACCAGCTCGGTCAGCGCGGCGTCGTGCAGGTTCTTGACGATGGGCGATTGCAGGCCTTCGCGACCCTTGGCGACTTCGTTGACCTTGATATAGGCCAAGCCCTTGGCGCCATAGATGCCGACGAATTGCGTGTACGCGTCGATCTCGCTGCGCGAGAGTTCGCCGCCATGAGGCACGCGCAGTGCCACGACGCGGCTGCCGGCCGTGGTGGCGGCGCTGGCGAACACCTTGAAGTCCACATCACGCATGATGTCGGCGACGTCGGTGAATTCCAGGTTCACGCGCAGGTCAGGCTTGTCCGAACCAAAGCGCTGCATGGCTTCGGTCCAGGTCATTTGCGGGAACGGCGCCGGCAGTTCGACGTTTTGCACGGTCTTGAAGACATGACGAATCATGTTTTCGAAGATCTCGCGGATTTCGAATTCGGTCAGGAACGAGGTTTCGCAATCGATCTGGGTGAATTCGGGCTGACGGTCGGCGCGCAGATCCTCGTCGCGGAAGCACTTGGTGATCTGATAGTAGCGGTCGAAACCGGAGACCATCAGCATCTGCTTGAAGAGCTGGGGCGATTGTGGCAGCGCGAAGAAATGGCCGTCGTGAACGCGCGAAGGCACCAGATAGTCGCGCGCGCCCTCGGGCGTGCTCTTGGTCAGCATCGGCGTTTCGATATCGATAAACCCGAGCTGATCGAGGAACTTGCGCACCTCGATCGAGACACGATAGCGCAGCATCAGGTTGCGCTGCATCTGCGGACGACGCAGATCCAGCACCCGGTGCGTCAGGCGCGTGGTTTCCGACAGGTTGTCGTCATCGAGCTGGAACGGCGGAGTGACCGACGCGTTCAGGATTTCGACTTCCTTGCACAGCACTTCGATTTCACCCGAAGCCAGTTCCGGATTGGCCGTGCCTTCCGGACGCAGGCGCACCAGGCCGGTCACGCGGATGCAGAATTCATTGCGCAGACGTTCGGCGGTGGCAAAGGCGGCATTGTCCGGATCGAACACGATCTGGGCCAGCCCCGCGCGGTCACGCAGGTCGATAAAGATGACCCCGCCGTGGTCGCGGCGGCGGTTCACCCAGCCGTACAAGGTGACAGTCTGGCCGAGATGGTCACGGCAAACCTCGCCGGTGTAGCAGGTACGCATTGCGGGATGACTCCTAGGTGCTGTGTGTCAGCGTAAAAAGTTTACAGATCGGCGGCTGGGGCCGCCGGGATGGGGGTGGCGGAGGCGGCATTCGGAGCCGGCGGCGCCACCACGCCCATGGATACGATGTACTTCAATGCCGCGTCCACGCTCATTTGCAGTTCGATCACGTGGTCACGCGGCATCATCAAGAAAAAGCCCGAGGTCGGGTTCGGCGTGGTCGGAACATACACACTGACGTGTTCGCCCGGCAGATGTGCCGCCACCTCGCCGCCCGGCGCGCCCGTCAGAAACGCAATGGTCCATGACCCGGCGCGCGGATACTGCACCAGCACGGCCTGGCGAAACGCCTGTCCGTTGGGCGCGAGCACGGTGTCGCTGACTTGCTTGACCGAATTGTAGATGGAACGCACCAGCGGAATGCGCCCGAGCAGGGATTCCCACTGCTCGAGCAACGAGCGGCCCAAAAGATTCGCGGCGAACACGCCCGTCAGCAAGACGACCGTGATCACCAGCACAAAGCGAAAGCCAGGGATATAGACGCCAAAGAGCGCCTGCGACGACAAGAAGCTGGGCACAAAGCCCTCGAGCGTGGCCACCAGCAGCCCGAGCACCCAGACGGTGATCGCCAGCGGTACCCAGATGAGCAGGCCGGTGATGAAAAACTTCTTGATGACGCGCATGCTCATCGCGGGTACGCCGCTCAACTTGTCGTAGCCGGGGCAGCCGGAGCGGCGGCGGGCGTACTCTCGGTCTTGGCGGCCGTGGTCGGTGCGCTAGTGCCCGAGGACGACGAAGCGCCACCGCTCGAGCCGTTATTGCGGAAATCCGTCACGTACCAGCCAGAGCCCTTGAGCTGAAATCCAGCCGCAGTGACCTGCTTGGTATACGTGGATTGGCCGCATTCGGGGCAAACCGTCAGCGGCGCGTCAGACATTTTTTGCAGCACGTCCTGGGCATGGCCGCAGGCGCTGCATCGGTAAGCATAGATAGGCATGGTTGGGAACTTCCAGGCACACCGGCATCAAAAACCGCCGTCTCGCCACCCGGCTAAAGCGGGCGGCTGCCTGGCGGCGCCGGATCCAATACGGGAAAGTATTGAATTTTAGCGGGTTTTGCTGACGAGAGACGGGGCGCCCGCCGGGGTCACCCGCCGTCGCCCCCGCGCCCAGCGAATCAACCCACCGGCAACAGGAACATCGCCGCCGCGACCGCGGTGGGCACCAGTGCGGATATCAACAGCTTGCCCGCCGAAATGGCCTGATCCGGAAAGAACGGCCGCAAGATTGCGTAACCCGCCGGGTTAGGCGCGTTGGCGATCACGGTCAGACCGCCGCCGGTCACCGCGCCGGCCACCAGCATGTATTGCCAGGCCGCGCTGGAGCCCTCGACCAGCGAACCCAGATAGGTCAGCGCCGCGTTATCCGTCACCGCGGTCAGAGCGGTCGCGCCGAAGAACAGAACGGTGGGCTCCAGTCCCCCCAGCAGATCCTGCAGCCACCATTTTTGTAGCCCGCCCAGCACGACCAGCCCCGCCAGGAAGAAGCCGACCATCAGACCCTCGCGGATCAGCAGACGGTTCTGGTGACGCTCATAGGCATGCGCGAAACCGATGAACATCATCAGAATGCCCAGGAACACGGCGGGATGGTGCGCGGTCAGCACAACGCCCACCAGACAGAGCATATGCACAATAATGACGGGCCACGGCACGGGCGGACGACGCGAGGCCTCGTCCTCCGCAGCATTGACGCCGCCGCCGGTGCCCACGCTGCGGCTCTTTAACGCATCGCGGCAGATCCAGGTCAGTACGGCGGCATTGAGGAACACCGCCACCATGGCGCGCCAGCCAAAGTGCGTCGCCATAAAGGCCGAATCCCAGCCAAACGTCGAGGCCACCATCAGCACCGGCGGAGCGGCGTAGGCCGTCAGTACGCCGCCAATCGACACATTGACGAACAGCACGCCGAGCGTCAGGTACTTAAAGCGCGTATTGCCCGCCTGACGGAAATAACCATCGCGCAGCAGGATGGCCGCCAGGGTCATGGCCGCCGGTTCGGTGATAAATGAGCCGGCCAAGGGCACCAAGGACATCACGACGAAGAAGGTCGCCACTTCTCGGCTCATGGGCAGTATCCGTGCAATCGCGCGCACCACCATGCCCACCAGTTCGAGTATCGGCCGGCTCGCGGCCACCACCATGATGGCAAATACGAATAGCGGCTCGGTGAAGTTGCGCGAATCCACATACTCGATCGCCGTCCCACCGCCGCTCATGAGCGCCATACAGGCGATCAGCACGAACGCCCACACGCCAAACACCGCCTCCACCTCGGACAACATGTGCCAGACGCCCGCGTGCGGGCCATTGCGATGCGCCAGACGCGCAAAGAAAGAGACGGAGAACGTATGAATCACCGCCACCGCGAACAAAATGGTGGCCAAAACCTCAGTGGTATGTGGCATAAACAGGACCTGAGAACGAAGCAGCGCGTCGGTTAAACGACGCGCTCAAGAAAAACGATCTGAACTATAACCCGCCATGATCAGATAATCGCGGCCTCGGCAGCGGCCTGCGCTTGCGACTCGGCCTTTAGCTGCATCAAGAGACTATGCAACATCTCGGTGGACAAACCATGCAGCACCAACCGATACCCGGCGCGCAAGGTCGACATGGGTACCAAGGGATGCTTATTGTTGACCAGAATCAGATGCTGAGGCGCGCCGAGTATCTGCGCGGCGTAAATACCGATCGTCTCATCGAGCTGCAGTGAATTGGCCGCGCGCCAGAAATCGTTATCGGTCAGCAGCAGCTGATAGAGCGGCGTGAACAACTCGATGGCGCTTTGCAAATCGAGGAAGTTGCGCTTGCGTTGCGGCATATCCTCCAGACGCAGCCCGGGATCGCGGATCATTGAAAAGTCGACGCGTTCAGGGGCCTGCATGTCGACGCCCGCCGCGCGCAATGCGCCGTTTAACCGAATCACGAAGTTAAACAGGTTGAGGTCATGCTTGACGAACATCTCGTCCTTCAGGTCCGCAATACAGCGCGGCGTGAGCGGCGTGGTCTCGACGCGAACGGGCGCGTTGCGACCGATGAAGGCGAGCACCTGCGCCCCGAGATGAAAGTGACGCAGGATCAGCCAATTGGCCTCGGGCGAGACGAAGTGCTCGAGGCCCCAGGCCAGGAAGCGGTGCAGGAATTTCGAGTGCGACCACTTGCGCGGCAGGAACGTCTTGATCACCTGAATCAGGATGATGAATGCGCGTGCCAATGGCCTCAGAAAGGGCAACAGATACTGCCGCGATGCGCAACTGGAATCGGCCAGCCATGCGGCCTTGACCGCATCGGGCAATGGCGTACTGCGATCCAAGTACAGGGCGAGCCAGGGGCTCGGGTCGGCTGGATCATGCTCCCGAGTCAAAAACTCGGGCGTGCGTTCAGACGCCATTATTCCGACTCCATCACATGATGGAACTGCATCAGATACAGCGCCGCCGTGCGGCGCGCGGTGTCGACGATCTGCCGCTCGGCAGTGCCCCGATCATCGACGTCTAGCGCCATTTCCACCGCCATCAGCCAGCGGGCGAGGTGATTCTGGTCGTTATGACCGTGATACTCCAGGAACCGAAAACGATCGGGCGGCAAATGCAGACTGGCTTTCAACAGCGGCAAAAGCGCCGGCACAATACGCTGGCCGGTGCCTTCGATAATGTAGATGGCGCCCAACAAGCCTATGGGATTCGGCGTCGCAGCCAACGCATGCAGATAGGCGTTCAATGCCTCGCCGCCAGGATTGCGGCGCAAGGACTCGATGTCGCTGATGGTGCCACCCGCATTACGGTAGTCCTCGAACAGAATCTGAAAGTCGTTCTGCTCTTCGCTGGCGTGCAGGCCGATCAGATCGGCCAGGGCCAGATAGGGGCCGCTTAGCGACGCCGCGCCTTCGCGCATCCATTTGCTGCCCTCGCGCACCTGAGGAATCCAGTTCTCCATCCACTGAAGATAGTCGGCCGTGGTGAAGCAACCCTCGCGCAAGCGGCGCACCACTGCGGTGCGCCAGACACGTGATCGATAGGCATGCCAGATCGACGCGAGCTCCACTAATAGCGGCCGCAAACCCTGCGGGGCCAGATCCGGATCGTGCGGCGGCGCGAGCGTGTCGGCATCCTCGCTATGCACCGAGGCGACCACGGGTGCGGTGGCGTCGCTCGCCGCTGGCGTCGCCGCGGCTACCGCAACGGACGATGGCGCGCCCACCGCCTCGGCTTCGAACAGCATATACGCCGTCATAAAGCGCCCCGATTCGGGGATATAGCAGAACACTTGTTGACCAGGCTCGAGCGTATGCGTCTCCAGAAATTCCGCGAGCATGATCAGAATCGACGCCGCGCCGGTATTGCCGCGCCAGGCCAGATTGCTGAACCAGCGCTCGCGCGGAATCGCCAGGCCCGCTTTTTCCATCAAATCCGCCACGATGGGCATGAATTTTTCGGACGAGTAATGACACAGAAAATGATCGACCCGATCCGGATGCACCCAGCCATCGCGCACCAGCGCTACATACTCGTGTATGCCGATATCGAACAGATGGGGCAATAAGCGGATGTTCTGCCGCAGAGATAGCGCGCCGGCTTCCTCGGCCTCGGTCCACGAGGCGTAATCCAGATGCCCTTGCCCGCCTTCGGCCGGCAGGCCCAGCTGCATACAGACGGGGTAGTCACCGGAAAACGCGCGTTGGTGTATCCATTTCAAGCGCAGCCGCACGCCGGACGATGGCCCGGGCAATGCTTCACCGCTATTGCCCAGCAACAAGGCACCTGCCCCATCGGAGAGCATCCATCGCAAAAAGTGCGCGTCAAAATCCGCGTCATAAGCACGCGAGGAAAAACGCGAGCGCTTGAATAATCGTGACGGCATCTCGCTGGCAACTGCCAGCGCGCGTTGATGGGCGCCGAGCTCAATCCCTTGCGCGACTGCCTGAATGGCCGCTACGCCGGCCGCGCAGATACCGTGCACGGACAGCGTTTCCATGGGCGGCGCGGCAAGCTCGCCCTGGATCATGTTGGCAAACCCAGGCATCAACACATCGCCGCCCGATGATCCACAAGCCAGCATCGTCACATCAGCCAGCGGCCGATCTTGACGCCGCAGGCAATCGCCTATCGCATGCGCGGCTTGCGCAGCGTTGGTCCACCGTGTGTTGCCCGCCTCGTCAATGGCGTAATAGCGCTGCCTGATGCCGTTCTCGGCAAGGATGCGTTGCTTGATCCTCCCCGATATACGGTTCAGGGGGGCGATATAGCGATCCATGTCTTCATTGGTCACGGCCTCGCCCGGCATGAAGTACCCGGCGCTTTGCACATACACGCGATCAAAGGCAACTGGCATGAAAAGCGACTCCTCGGCTCTTTTTAAACAATGTGCTGCGGCTCCATGAAGGATTCGCTACGGTATCGTGACCAGATCAACGACAACACAAACACGCGAAGCATATACGACACCAGGCCAGGCTCGATCAGGCGCGGGTCGATGCGGTCACGGTAAAGATTCCTGTGCAAGCTCTTAAGCTCGGACCAGTGCACACGACCGTGCTCGTGATGAGCGGTATGCAGGCCGATGTTAAAGAGCAACGGGTTGACCCAACCTTCGAAGTTGCGTGCGTAGGTAAGGCGGGCGCGACGATGAGGCCCTCCATCCGCATGAGCATGCTGAAGATAGTTCGTCGCGAGCAGCCAATGCAGGCCATGCAGTTGCGGCAAGATCACGAGGACGAACGCTTTGACGGGATCGATCACCAGCAGGCCTCCCCACAGACTCAACCACGCCGCATACTGCGCATAACAGTAGCGCGCCGCGCCAGGCCGATAACGCCGCAGCCTTGCGAGCCACCGCCAGAATAAAGGGTACAAGCTCCCCACCGCCTGAAACGGATGCCAGAGATAGCCCGCGAGGTGATTGGTATCGCCCCCACCATACCGGTACGTCCGCGCCAGATCCCGCCGTCCATGGGTATGCCGATGGTGGTTACCCATATGCGCGGGAAAGAACACAAAAGTAGGATGACCCTGCAGCAACGTCAAGCACATATCTGTTACGCGATTGGCCCTGCGATGCCGCCACATACGCCGATGCGTGTGATTGTGATGCACCACACCGATGCCCAGCGTTAAAAACAGCGTCAAACCATAGAGCAGCCAGTTCAACCCGTATACCCATTGCCAGGCCATCAAACCCGGCAAGGCGGCCATATAGGCCAGGCTTTGCACGTCTCGCCAGTTATGTAGCGCAGGCAATCCTATCCTGCCCTTGAGGCGCGATACGCACCGGGCAGCCCCGGTTACGCCCATCATGACGACGCCCGTACCGCGACGCCGACGCGGCGGGCACCGGCATCCAGCTGCGCCGCTGCCGCATCGGCCTTCAGGCGGGTGCGAAACAACCGGTCCATGAAGGTGAACTGGAAACCGTAATTGCCGTGGTAGCACGCATGATGCAAATGATGCCGCCGGCTCGCCGCAAACCAATGCGCATACGACACGCGAGGAAAGAAGTCGTAGTTCGCATGCCCGACACAGTTGAAAAACAAACTGAATAACGGCACCGCGAACAATGACCAGAAACTGAACTCGTGCAGCACCATGGGCAACAGAATGACGTTGCCCAGCATCAGCGCTTCGATGGGATGAAAGCTATACGTGGAAAACGGAGTGGTCACCACGGATCGATGATGCGGCAGATGAAACCGCCGCAACCAGCGCGTATGCAAGAGCCGGTGATTGATCCAGAAATGGACATCGTTCCAGACGAGCAGGAACAGGATTTCCAAGAGGATCTGCACGGCCCCGGCATCCGAATCCAGCCGCGCCCATCCTAGCTTGACGAGTCCCCATGGGAACACCATGCCGACTCCGAAGATCAGGATCGATACGCCAGACTGCATGAACTCATGGCGCAGTTGCCCGGGGCGCAACGGGCGCGGGTCCAGCACCGCGCCTATGCCCAGGGCCGGCAGCACATAGCGCGTCAACAGCCAAGTGACCGCGCCGAACAACAGATAGATCCCGCCAAAGAACAGCAGACCCGCGACGATGACCTGCCACACTGACAAGGACTCAAAGGTTTGTGCCATGGAACTTCCATCAGCCTGATACGGGCGATCCAGGATGGGCGCATCATAGCAATATGCGCCCGGCAGCAAGCGTCAGGCGGCGATCATCATGCGCTCTCGGGCAAAGTTTTCGTTCAAAACCGAGAGGCAGGCATGCAGCTGCGCCTCGAGGGTCGCGCTTGCCGCTGGCATCGGGGCGCGCAGTTCCGCCGAGATCAGCCCTTGCCGCGCCAGCATCGCCTTGACCGGACCGGGATTTGGCTCGGCAAACAATAAACGAATCACGGGCGCCAACGCGTGAAACAGCTGGCGCGCGTACGTGATCTGCTGCGCTTGCACCGCCCGGTGCATCGCAACAAAGAGATCCGGCCGAATGTGCGCAGCCGCCGCGATCATGCCGCTGCCGCCCAGACACAACGTAGACAGGGCCTGCAGATCCTCGCCCGCCATCACCCGCAAGCCGCCGTCTGCGATCAACGCAACCGTCTTGTCCAGCGAACCGCCACAGTCCTTGATCGCGGCAATGTTGTCGTGACGCGCCAAGGCGAGCAGCGTTCCGGTCTCGAGCGTCGCACCCGTGCGATACGGAATGTCGTACAAAATGAGCGGCACACGCGATGCGTCCGCCAACGTCTGGAAATAGCTCAGCGCGCCTGCCTGCCCCGGCCGCACGTAATACGGCGCGGGCGTGAGTACGCCGGCCAATGGGCGCGTGCCTAACGACGCCAGCCGACGCAGCACATGCCCTTGGTGATTACCGGCCAAGCCCATGACGACTGGAATGCCTCCGCATTCCGCCAGCACGGTGTCCAGCACGGTCAGTTGCTCGTCTTGATCGAGCGAGGCGGCCTCGCCCGTGCTGCCGCAGGCCACGAATCCATCTACGCCCTGCTCCACGTAATGCCGGACCAGACCGCGCAGCGCGGCCTCGTCCACATATCCATCGCGAAACGGCGTGACCAGCGGGATCCAGACGCCTTGAAAACCGGTTGATGAAGTTTCCGACATGATGCTCTCCTGATGCAGTCAGACCGTGAAAGGAACCGTGCAGAGGAGCTGGGATGTCAAGAGGGAGTGTCGCCGCGCATCGGGGCCCGGCTTTGGCCGCTGTTCCGTCGCCCATCTGACGGAACAGCAGCTCCGGTCAGATGAGCGGCTGTTTTTTGGATTTCAGGCACACGCAGGACGTCGCCGCGCACGTAGCGCGGTGATCGACGACGGAGCGTATGGCTGAGGGCATAAAACAGTAAAGGTGCCGGTCGTGACCGGATGACAAACGGCGCGAGCCGCAGGAACTGAAAATCTACTGGCCGCGCATCAGGCTGTCAACCGACGCGGCGAGCAGATGGCCGATCAGGCGGCTCCCAGACTTTCCAGGAACACCGCGCACAACGCCTCCATGCCCTGACGATCTTCCTCGTCGAAACGGCCCGGCTCGGGGCTATCGACGTCCCAGACGCCGATCAATTGACCGTCTCGCACCAGCGGCACCACCACCTCGGAGCGCGAGGCGGCGTCACAGGCGATATGACCGGGAAACGCATGTACGTCGGCCACCACCTGCGTGCGCCGCTGGCTGGCGGCCGCGCCGCAGACGCCACGGTCCAGCGCGATGCGCACGCAGGCCGGTTTGCCTTGAAACGGACCCAGGACCAGCTCGCGGCCGTCATAAAAGTAAAACCCCGCCCAGTTGATCGTGGGCAGCGCCTGATACGCCAGGGCGGCGAGGTTGGCGGCGTTGGCGATGCGATCCGTCTCGCCCGACAACAGCGCGCGCGCCTGCGCGGCCAGCTCGGCATAAAAGCGCGGTTTGTCGTCGGTAGGGAGTTCTACGGCGGTGAACATGGGGAAAAAGTGTCTCTGAATCTCGTAAACAAAAAGATTTTAGGCCGAGGCATGGCCGGACGCGGCGACAACCCGGCGTTGTGGGACAATAATTGTTCTTTCTTACGTTCTTTCTGGCAAAGCTTTCCATGGACCAACCTCTGCAACCCGTGTGCACGTTCTCCCAGCGTGCTCAACAACTCACCAGCTCCGCGATCCGCGAGATCCTCAAAGTCACCGAGCGTCCCGAGGTCATCTCCTTCGCAGGCGGCCTGCCCGCGCCCAGCGGATTCCCGGTAGAGGTCGTACGCGCCGCGTTCGATAAGGTGTTGGCCGAGAATGGTCGTGCTGCGCTGCAATATGGCCCCACCGAGGGCTACGGGCCCTTGCGCAAATGGGTGGCCGAAGACCTGAACCACGCTGGCGCTAATGTCACGCCCGATCAGATCCTGATCGTCTCGGGTTCGCAGCAGGCGCTGGATTTGCTGGGCAAGGTGCTCATCGATGACGGCAGCAAGGTCCTGGTCGAAGACCCCAGCTATCTCGGCGCGTTGCAGTCGTTCAGCCTGTATCAACCCACATTCGTGCCAGTGCCGACCGACGATGGCGGCCTGGTGCCCGAAGCCATCACGCCGGAACTGGCCGCTGGCGCGCGCTTTTTGTACGCGCTGCCCAACTTCCAGAACCCCACGGGCCGCACGCTGAGCCTGGAGCGCCGCAAAGCCCTGGTGCAACGCGCCGCCGAACTGGGCCTGCCCATTGTCGAGGACGATCCCTACGGCGAACTGCGTTACGCCGGTGAGCCCCAGCCCGGGTTGCTGGCGCTGGGTAAAGACTGTGGCGCCAATGTCATCCGCCTGGGTTCGTTCTCCAAGGTGCTGGCCCCGGGCCTGCGCCTCGGTTATATCGCCGCTCATCGCAGCATCATCGACAAGCTCGTCCAGGCCAAGCAAGCCACCGACCTGCACACCCCCACGCTCACGCAGATGGCCGTGTACGAGGTCGTCAAGGACGGCTTTCTGACCACGCACCTGCCGACCGTGCGCGAACTCTATCGCGTGCAAGGCCGTTGCATGCTGGATGCGCTGGCCCGCGAATTCCCCGATACCGTCAAATGGACCGTGCCCGAAGGCGGCATGTTCCTGTGGGTGACGCTGCCCGACCATATCGACAGCACCAAGCTGCTGGCGCAGGCCATCGAGCAGAACGTTGCCTTTGTGCCGGGTGCGCCGTTCTATGCCGGCAAGGCGCAGACCAACACCCTGCGTCTGAGCTTTGTCACGGTGCCCGAGGAAAAGATTCGCGCGGGCGTCGCCATCCTGGGCAAGCTGATCAAGCAATACGCCTGACGGTCCCATCGCGGGCGGCGGCATCGCGCCGCCGCCCGTTCCTTTTCCACTCCCGCCTACCCATCGCATTGTCCTTATGGTGAGCGCGCAGCAGACCTCTTCCCCCGATCTCAGCGACATCGTCTTTACCGACTGGGTAGAGCGGTGGTTACCCAAATCATGGCGCCCCTACGCGCGCCTGTGCCGGCTCGACCGGCCGATCGGGACGTGGCTGACGCTGCTGCCTTGTATCGCCGCGTTGATCCAGGCGGCGGGCGGCTTGCCCGACTTGGACCGCCTGATCGTGTTTTCGTTGGGCGCGCTATTGATGCGCGGTATTGGTTGCACCGTCAACGACATGTGCGACCGGGATATCGACAAACACGTCGAGCGCACGCGATTCCGGCCGCTGACCAGCGGTCAGTTGAGCATGCGACAGGCTTGGTGGTTCTTGCTCGGGCAATTGCTGGTCTGCGGATCGCTGCTGTTTTTCATTAACGAAATGAGCCGCTGGCTGGCGCTGGCGGTGCTGCCCTTCGTCTTCATCTATCCGCTGTGCAAACGCATCACCTATTGGCCGCAGGTCGTCCTGGGCATCTGCTTTAACTGGGGCATGCTGATGGCCTGGTCGGATACGCAGAACGTCTTGCCGCTGAGCGCAATCGCGATGTGGCTGGGCGCGGTGATGTGGCAGGTGGGCTATGACAGCATCTATGCCTACACCGATGTACGCGACGATAAACAACTGGGCCTGCGCTCGACGGCGTTGCGCTTTGGGGACCGAGGCAAAGCCTGGATAGGCGGATTCTATGTCGCCACCATCGTGCTCTGGTCCTGGGGTGGCTATGCCATGGGCCTGCACTGGGCCTATCAGGTCGGTGTCGCCGCTGTCGCGCTGCACCTGGCCTGGCAGCTTTACATCTTTGATTTGCAGCGGCCTGAACGCAGCTTCATGCTGTTTCGCGCCAATCTTTGGACTGGCGTACTGCTGATCGCGGCCGCGCTGGCCGGTACGCTCATTTAACGCCCTGGCGCGGGCGTAGCACCCAGGAGCCGATATGATCCGAACGCCCCGACTCGTACTGATCCTCGCTGGCACCCTGCTCACGGGATCGGCGATCGCGACAGAGCCCCCACCATCCGCGCTGCGAGACTGCAGCGCGAAACTTGGATGTGCGGCGAAGTTCTGCCATATCGAGAACAGGATCGCCGCCGCGCAGGCCAATGGCAACGCGCCCCAGGAAAAAGGCTTGCGCCGCGCATTGGCCAAGGCCCGGCAAGCCTGCACCGACGAAACGCTGGAAGCCGACCGCCAGAAGGCGATCGAGGAAGCCCAGGCCAAAGTCGCCGAGCGCGAAGAAGAACTCGCCGAGGCCCGCGATCGGGGCAGTGAAGAAAAAATCAAGCGCGCGCAGCGCAAACTGCAAGAAGCCCGCGCCGAACTCAGCGCCGCCCAAGCCGAACTGCTGCAATAGCGTCGGGCAGGCGCGCGGACCCGATCCGAGCGCGGGTTATGTCCAGCCTTCCAGCCTTAACGTCGCGCGCACCAGACGCTGCTCTTCTTGTTCGATCTCGCGCAGACTCTGGCGCACGCTATTGACGTGCGCCGTCGCCGCTTGATGCGCCTCATCGGGCAAGCGCGCAATCACGGCGTCGTAGACCGCCTCGTGTTGCCGGTCGATCTGCTGCTTGTGCGGCTGGCGGTGATAGAGGTTATTCACACACGCAAACACGGACCCCAGCATCAGATCCGTCAGCGATTGCAGCGTGTGCGTCAACACCGGATTATGCGAGGCCTCGCACACGGCCAGGTGAAAAGCGTGATCCAGATGAGCATGGGTCGCGGCGTCGGTGTCGCGCGCCTGCGCATCCACCATGGCCTGATAACGCCGACGGATCAGAATGAAATCCGCGTCGGTGCCACGGATCGCGGCCAGGCGTGCCGCCTCGCCTTCGAGCAGCGCGCGGACTTCCAACAGGTCATACAGCGTGCGCGGCTGTGAATGAAACAAGTGAACGAGCGGCCCGGCATCGACTTGCGATATCGGTGCGACGAAAGAACCCTTGCCCTGCGCGGTATGAATGATGCCCCGCGCGCGCAAGATCCTTAATCCCTCCCGCAATGCGCTGCGCGATACGTTGAGTTTTTCCGTGAGCCGCCGTTCGGATGGCAGCACCTGCCCGGCCTTTAAAACGCCATCCATGATCAGCCGCTCGATTCGGGCGGCGACGCTGTCAGCGATCTGTTGGCCAGGGGAGGCGACCTCGGGTTCCATTCTTTGCTCTCGTCTATGAAGGGGCATGCGTGCGTACATGTGGGTCGCGTGGTTTGCGCCTACGGGCCGCGCGACCTACTGGTATGACCAGTCAGTCAGTGTATACGCCGCGAACCAAGGCCTCGCGCCAAGTAATTGAATATCCTACCGAAAACTCATGCTATTCACCTCGCGGCACTGCACAAACTGGTATGACCAGTAGTCTCAAGGCTGGACAGACGACGGACTTAGCGGCCATGATGTAGGACCGTAGCGCGCATGGCGCCAGTCAGAGAATCAGGCGAGACAGGTATGACACAACGTATTGAGCAAAACGGTCTGCGAGTCGCGACCGTGCTCCATCAATTCATCGAGAGCGAGGCCTTGCCGGCAGCCGGCATCGCGCCGCAGGATTTCTGGCCCGGCTTTGCTGCGTTGGTCAGCGATCTGACTCCCAAGAATCGCGAGCTGCTCGCCGAGCGTGACCGTTTGCAGGCGGAGCTGGACACCTGGCATCGCGCACACCCAGGCCCTATTCAGGACATGAACGCCTACCGCGCATTCCTGGAGCAAATCGGCTATCTGCAGCCCATCCCTGAGGACGTGCGCGTCACGACCGCCAATGTCGATGCGGAAATCGCCGAACAGGCCGGCCCCCAGTTGGTCGTGCCGATGTCCAACGCACGCTATGCCTTGAACGCCGCCAATGCGCGCTGGGGCAGCCTGTATGACGCGTTGTACGGCACCGATGCGATCCCGCCCACCCCGGGCGATACCGGCACGGGCTACAACCCGGAACGCGGCAAGGCGGTTATCGCGCGGGCGCGCGAGGTGCTGGATCAAGCCGCTCCGCTCGCGCAGGGCTCGCATGCCGACGCCACGGGCTATGCGGTCGAAAACGGTCAACTGGTTATCGCCTCGGCACAGGGCAAGCTCGCCTTGAAGGATCCCGCGCAATTCGTGGGCTATGTAGGCCAAGCCGACGCCCCGCAAGCCATCCTGCTCAAGCATAACGGCCTGCATATCGAAATCCAGATCGATCGCACGCACAGCATCGGCGCCACCGATGCCGCCGGCGTGAAAGACGTGGTGGTCGAGGCAGCGCTGACCACCATCATGGACTGCGAAGACTCGGTGGCCGCTGTCGATGCGGAAGACAAAGTCCTGCTGTATCGCAACTGGCTGGGGCTGATGCAGGGTGATCTCACGGAACAGGTCACCAAGAACGGCAAGACCTTCACGCGCCGCATGAATCCGGATCGCGAATACCGTACCCCCGATGGCGGCACGCTGACCTTGCACGGGCGCTCGCTGCTGTTCGTGCGCAACGTGGGTCATCTGATGACCAACCCGGCCATCCTGGACGCCCAAGGCGCGGAAATCCCCGAGGGCGTTCTGGACGCGGTGATGACGACGCTGACCGCCCTGCCCGACCGCAAGCGTCAATGCAACTCGCGCACGGGCTCGATCTATATCGTCAAACCGAAGATGCACGGCCCGGCGGAAGCCGCCTTTGCCAACGAACTGTTTGATCGCGTCGAAGACCTGCTGGGTCTGCCCCGTCATACGATCAAGATGGGCATCATGGACGAAGAGCGTCGTACCAGCGTCAACCTGAAGGCGTGCATTCAGGCCGCCTCCGGACGCGTCGCATTCATCAATACGGGCTTTTTGGATCGCACCGGCGACGAAATGCACACCGTGATGCAAGCCGGCCCGATGCTGCGCAAGGGCGATATGAAATCCAGTGCCTGGATCGCCGCCTACGAACGCAGCAATGTGCTGGTGGGCTTGAACTGCGGCCTGCGCGGGCGTGCGCAGATCGGCAAGGGCATGTGGGCCATGCCGGATCTGATGGCAGCCATGATCGAACAGAAAATCGCCCATCCCAAGGCCGGGGCAAACACCGCCTGGGTGCCCTCGCCCACCGCCGCGACGCTGCATGCGCTGCATTATCACCAAGTCGATGTCGCGTCCGTCCAGCAAGCCCTGGAGAGCACGCCACTGACCACTGAGCAGGACGCCCTGCTACAAGGTCTCCTCACGATCCCGGTGGGCGATCCCGCGCAATGGTCGCCCGACGACATCCAACGCGAACTGGACAACAATGCGCAGGGCATCCTGGGCTATGTGGTGCGCTGGATCGATCAAGGCGTGGGTTGCTCCAAGGTTCCCGATATCAACGACATCGGCCTCATGGAGGACCGCGCCACGCTGCGTATTTCGAGCCAGCACATCGCCAACTGGCTGCTGCACGGCATTGTCACCCGCGAGCAAGTGCAGTCCACGTTGGAACGCATGGCGCGAGTGGTCGACAAACAAAATGCGGGCGATGCGCTGTATCGCCCGATGGCCGATGACTTCCAACAATCGATCGCATTCCAGGCAGCCAGCGCGCTGATCTTTGAAGGGCTGGAGCAGCCAAACGGCTATACGGAACCTCTGCTGCACAAGTATCGGCAGGCCTATAAAGCCGCCCGTTGATCCTCCGATGCCGCAGCACAACGGCCCCGAGAGGGGCCTTTTTCATCTCGTTATCGGAGCCGGATCACTCCGTGCTAGCCTAAGTCTGCACACATGCGAACGGAGAAAGACATGGCCTGGACCGGACGACAATTACGCTCCACGATCGACAAACAGGGCACGCTGACGCTGTCACTGAACCCCATCGAGATCACGGAACCTGGGGATGACGAAGTGGTGGTGCGCATTGAGGCGACGCCCGTCAACCCGAGCGATATCGGCATGCTGTTGGGGCCGGCAGACCTCGCGACCATCGACACCATCGATGCGGCCGACGGCCCGCGGCTGACGGTGTCGGTACCATCCGCAAGAATGGCTGCGGTCGCCGGCCGGATCGGCCAACCATTGGCCGTCGGCAACGAAGGCGCCGGCACCGTCATTGCGGCAGGTAAAAACGTGAGCGCGCTTCAGGGCAAGCGAGTCGGCATGGTCGGCGGCGCTATGTATGCCGATTACCGCAAGATCGCTGCCAAGGATGTCATCCCATTGCCCGACGGTGTCAGTGCCGCAGCGGGCGCGTCGATGTTCATCAACCCGCTGACAGCGTTGGGCTTTGTCGAGACGGCCCGCCGCGAAGGGCATAAGGCCATCATCCATACGGCAGCGGCATCGAACCTGGGCCAGATGCTGCAACGGATTTGCCTGGCCGATGGCATCCCGTTGATCAACATCGTGCGCTCCGAGGAACAAGCAGCGCTGCTGCGCTACATCGGGGCAAGCCATGTTTTGAATAGCAAGGACGAGGCCTTTCACGAGCAGCTCACCGAGGCGATCGCAGAGACCGGGGCCACCATTGCCTTTGATGCGATTGGCGGCGGCACCCTCGGCAGCGACATTCTGAACGCCATGGAACGCGCTGCGGCCCGTACCTCGACCACGTATAACCAATACGGTAGCAACGTGTTCAAGCAGGTGTACGTCTACGGCCGCCTGGACCTCTCACCGAGTGTGCTGGACCGCAGCACCCTGGGCTTTGGATGGAGCGTATCGGGATGGCTGTTGTTCAACAAACTGGCCACGTTCGAACCCGAGGTCGTGCAGGGATTGCGCCAGCGCGTGGTCAGGGAATTGACCACGACCTTTGCCAGCCATTACACGCGCACCGTGGGTCTGGCGGAGATACTGCGGCCAGACGTTCTACGCGCGATTGAACGCAAGGCCACGGGTGAAAAGTTCTTGATCGACCCAAGTCAGGGCTGACATCGACGCCTTTCAACACGCTAAAAACGCGGCCACGTTGGCGGTACATAAGATGCCGCCAGCCTGGCATCCCAGCCAAAGGGCCGTTGCGACGCACTTTGTGCAAATCTTTCGAAGCGAAACAGTAATTGCGAATCACTCGCATTTCCAATACAACTTCAGGCTTTCCCCCTGCTCCTGGAGACGCGAGTGGCTCGTTTCGGCTATCCCTACTATTGCGCGCGGCGTGTCACGCGACATCGCGCGCTGCCATGCTACCTGCCCGCCCTGCTGGTGGGCTTACCGGCGCTGGGGTCGCCCCTCGTGCATGCACAGACAGTTGCTACGGACACGACGTCATCATCCGATGTCGCGCAGATGCCGTCGGTCACTGTTCAGGCCGAGCCTTTGGAATCCACGCTGCAGCATCTGGAACTGCCGGTCGATATGGGTGCGCTGGGCAGTCGCAGCGCCATCGAGACGCCCTTTTCCAGCACGGTCGTGACTGCGCAAGATATCGAGAGCCGGCAGATCAATAAGCTCGGCGATGTGTTCGCCCTCGATGCTTCCGTATCGGACAACAGCGCCGCCAATGGCGCATGGTCCAGTTACCTCACCGTGCGCGGACTGGCGCTGGATTGGCGCAACTCTTATCGCATCGATGGCAAGCCCTTTGTCAGCTATGTCACTACCCTGCCCTACGAGCAGATGGAACGGATCGACCTGTTAAAAGGGGCATCGGGATTTATGTACGGCTTCGGCGCGCCGGGCGGCATGCTGAACTACGTGACGAAGAAACCGCCCAGCGAGCCAGTGCGCGGCTTCACGCTGGGCTATACCTCCAAGAGCCTGTGGCGTGAATCGGTCGATCTCGGCGCACGCGTGGGCGAGGACGAGCGGTTTGGCTATCGGCTCAATGCGACCCATGAAGAAGGCAAGACCTATAACGACGGCTCGCTGTATCGCGACTCCGTCTCGCTGGCTTTGGACGCGCGGCTGACCGATAAGCTCACCTGGGATTTTCAATCGATCTACCAGGACCGTAACGCGATTGGGATGGATGCCACCATCACGACCTCCGGCATGTCGGGAACGTCGTTGCCCTCGCCTGTGCGGGCCGACAATCACAATCTGCAAGGCGAAGGCTTGTATGCCGATAACGCGTTTCGCTTTTATTCCACGGGCCTGAAATACCAACTCAATGATCAATGGAGCTTGCGGTCGCACTACACCTACAACACCACGCGCACGCGTCGCAATGAAAGCGTCTTGGCACTAACCGACAGCAGCGGGAACTACGACGACTATCGATCGGATTACGGTGAAGCGCACTCGTATAACCAGTGGGAAACCGCGGCCGAAGGCCGTTTCGATACCGGCCCGCTCAAGCACCAAGTCGTTTTCGGCGCGTCGTGGCAAAAACAAAAAACCGATCTCAGCGCCAACAGCATTTATCAGCTAGAGGGCACGGGCAACCTTTACGAACCCAATCCCAACACCTATTACAGCGTAGGCCAGCTGTCGCTCTATCGCTCCGCGGACATCACGCAGAAAGCGATTTTCGCCAGCGATACCGTGGATCTGACCCATGGCTGGTCCGTTCTGGCCGGGCTGCGTTATACCGATTACGAGCAGAGAAGCTTTCTGCCCAGCGGCGACGAGGCCGCGCCCACGTATAAGAAAAACGGTGTACTGACCCCTACCGTGGCGTTGATGTTCAACTTCACGCCGCAGACCATGGCCTATGCCAGCTACATCGAATCGCTCGAGCCGGGCTCTGTGGTGGGCAACACCTATGAAAACCGAGGCGCTTTGCTCAGTCCGTTAAAGAGCAAGCAGTACGAGCTGGGCATCAAGACCGAACGCGAAGACTGGTCCGCCACCGCCGCGCTGTTTCGCATCGAAAGAAAGTCGGAATATGGGCGCGAGCTCGAATCCGGCGGACGTGAACTCGTGCAGGATGGCAAGTCGATCTATCAAGGCCTGGAGTTGGCCACTGCCGCGCGAATCGCGCGGCAGTGGCATGCGGGCGCGAGCGTCATGTTGCTCGACACCGAATATAAGAAAGGCGCCGATCACACCGGCAACCGAGTCGCGGGCGCACCGCGATTCATTGCCGCCGCGCAGCTGGCCTACGATGTGCCACAGGTCCCGGGTTTACGGCTGCGGGCCGATGCGAAATACACCGGTAACGTCATGCTGGACGCGTCGAACCAGATCGAGGTGGATAACTACACCATCTTTAATATCGGGGCGACGTATGACACGCGCATCTATGGGTACAACACGACACTGCGAGCGGCGATCAACAATCTGACCGATAAACGCTATTGGCTTTATCAGTCGGAGAACTACATCAAGGCCGGCGATCCCAGAACGTTCAGCCTCAGCGCCAGCGTGGCGTTTTAACCGGGTAGATCCGATATGCCCATGCGCTGGCGCGGCGTGGCCAGCCGCGCCGCCCATGATGCCTCCGACAGATCGGTCCAACAACGGTAATATCGATGGTCGCGAGCGCGTGCGCTTGCCTTAACCTCCATCGCTATTCCCTTATGAGCCGTTTCGAAGACAACCCGTTTCTGCATTCACTAGGCGCCTCGATCGAGAGCTGGGGCGACGGCCGCGTCGTCCTGCACTTGCCGGTGCAACCGAACCATCTCAATCGTCAGGGCGCGCTGCAAGGCGGCGTGGTCAGTGCCTTGCTGGATGCTGCGTGCGGTTATGCCGGAATCGAGCAGGACAACCCTGAACGCAGCAACTCGGTCACGATCTCGCTGGCGATCAACTTCATCGGTTCGGTCAAGAGCGGCCATGTGCTGGCCATCGGCACGGTGACCGGACGCGGGCGCAAGATCTATTTCTCGCAAGCCGAAGTGCGCACGCCGGATGGTCGCGTGATCGCCACGGCGCAAGGCTCGTTTAAACACGGCCGCCCGCGCGTAGAGGCGAATGCGCCCGCCGTAAGCGCCGGGACGAGCACATAAGCCACCGCGTGACCGTCTGAACATCAGCCATCTGAAGCCAACTGCACCGCTTTGACGGCGCATCACGGAGCCACCCTTTATGCATGATTCCATGAACGCAGTTGAACAAGCAATTCGCTCGCGCCAGAGCATCCGCAGCTTTCTGCCAGACCCCGTGCCGCCAGCCATCATTCGCCGCATTCTCGAGGCCGCCACGTGCGCACCCAGCGGCAGCAATATTCAACCCTGGCAGGTGCATGTGCTCACCGGGAAACGCCGCGATGCGCTATCGCAGGCTCTGCTGAACGCGCATCGTGCGAAAGAGCCAGAGCGCCGTGGATATCAGTATTACCCGGCAGAATGGCGCGAACCCTATCTGCAACGACGCCGCGAAACAGGTTGGGGTTTATACCAATGGCTGGGGATAGGAAAGGGCGACCGTGAGGCCGCAGACGAGCAGCGCGGGCACAACTATGCGTTCTTTGGCGCGCCTTGTGTGATGATGTTCACCATCGATGACGACATGGGAACGGGCAGCTGGCTGGACTACGGCATGTTCTTGCAGAACATCATGGTGATGGCGCGAGGCCTGGGGCTCGATACCTGCCCACAAGCGGCGTTGGCCAACTACCCCGACATCGTCAGAGAACACCTCGGGCTCTCTGATAACCAGGTGGTGATCTGCGGTATATCGATCGGCTATCGTGATCCCGATGCCTTGGTAAACCGCTATCGTCCCTCGCGTGTCGAGGTCGACAGCTTCACGGTGTTCCACGACGATTGAGCCTCACGTATAGGGGCTTTCGTGCGTGATCGGCGTTATCAAAGCATAATGTTGTCCGTCGTTTTGCCACGGCGCCCGGCCTGCCGACATAGCGGCCCGCGCCCCAACCTCACACGGAAACCGTCATGCAAAGCTCCACGCCTTCCTCCGCGCCGACGCGACGTCAACCCAAATTCTCCATGGTGCGACGCGCCGGCAACCTGGTGTTCGTGTCGGGCCAAATGGCGTTTGACGAGGGCTTTCGTATCGTGGGCGATGATGTCAGTACGCAGACACGCGTGTGCCTGGAGAACATCGAGCGGCACCTGCAAACCGTGAGCCTCACCGCGGCACACATCGTCAAGACTACGGTATGGCTCACGCGCGTCGATGACTTCACCGCGTTCGATGCCGCCTATGGCGAGTTCTTCGGCACGACGAAGCTGCCCGCGCGCTCGACCGTGCGCGCCGATTTGATGTTGCCTGGGGCGTTAGTCGAGATCGAAGCGATTGCTCAGATCGGCGATGACGAGGGCTGACCAGCATCTATGCTGATTTTTCCAGGCCCAATGACGTTGCGTTCTTGCAGCCTTGGGCTTGGCCGCTCTTCTTATCAACGTTTGCTTAAACCGGATTTCCCATGGCAACAATAGCGACTCCCGCACCATCTTCTCCTGAAAAATTAGCGCCTTCGGCGAAACGTCTCATCGCGGCGGCCTCGATCGGCAACGCGCTGGAATGGTTCGATCTGGTGGTGTATGGTTTTTTCGCCGCCACGATCTCGCGCCTGTTTTTTCCGAACGAAAACGAAACGGTCTCCTTGCTCATTACGCTGGGGACGTTCGGCGTATCTTTCTTTATGCGTCCGCTGGGTGCGCTGGTGCTTGGGGTATACGCCGACCGTGTGGGGCGACGCGCCACGCTGACGTTGGCGATCATGCTGATGATGCTGGGCACGCTGATGATCGCAGTCATGCCGACTTATGCCAGCATCGGTATCTGGGCGCCCATCGGCATCGTCGTCGCGCGCCTGATCCAGGGCTTTTCGGCGGGCGGTGAATTCGGCAGCGCCACGGCGTTCCTGGCCGAGCATAGCCCCAACCGTCGCGGCTTCTTCGCCAGTTGGCAGGTGGCCAGCCAAGGGCTCACCACGCTGCTTGCGGCCGGCTTTGGCGCGGGTTTGAGCGCCTGGCTCACCACCGAGCAACTCGAATCATGGGGATGGCGTGTGCCGTTTTTCTTCGGTCTGTTAATTGGGCCGGTGGCCTATTACATCCGCACGAGGATCGACGAGACGCCCGAGTTTCTCGCCGCCGAGCGCACCGAAACCCCCCTGGCCGATACGTTTACCCACCATCGCATGCGTCTGGTGCTGGCGATCGGCGCCGTCGTGCTGGGTACAGTGGCTACCTATCTCGTGCTTTACATGCCGACCTATGCCGTCAAGCAATTGGGCATCCCGTCTTCGGCTGCCTTTGCCGCGATTCTCATCACCGGTATCGTGCAGTTCATCATTGCCCCCATCGTGGGTCATTGGTCGGATCGCCACGGTCGCACCGGCATCATGATGACCGCCGCCGTGCTGTTCATCATCGTGATGTACCCGCTATTCCTGCTGCTGAAGGCCTCGCCGACGTTCGCCACCATGATGTTGGTGCAGCTCGTGTTGGGCGTGATGCTGGCCAGCTACTTCGGTGTACTGCCAGCCTTGCTGACGGACCTATTCCCCACTCAAACGCGCACGACCGGTATGTCGCTTGGCTATAACATCGCCGTCACGATATTTGGTGGATTCGCGCCGTTCATCATGGCATGGCTGGTTTCGACCAGCGGGAACATTTTGGCTCCCAGCTTCTACGTGATTTTCGCGGCGGTAGTCAGCTTGATATCGCTGCTGGTCATCCGTAGCCGCCTGAACCTGCGTTGACCGTTGAGTTTGCATTCTGAAGGGAAACCTCATGACCTCGCCTGCCAATACCTTCCCTGTTCCGGACCTTGCCGCGATTGAAGCCTTGCACGCGGAGCTCCAGCACTGGATACGCACGACGCCCATGATGGCGAAGTCGGATTTCGACCCAGTACCAGGCACGGAAATTTTCTTTAAACTCGAACTGTTGCAGGCCAGCGGCACATTCAAGGCCCGCGGCGCGTTTTCCAACTTGTTCGCCTTGAACGACGCGCAGCGGCGCGCGGGAGTGACCTGCGTGTCGGCGGGCAATCATGCCGTGGCGGTGGCGTATGCGGCGATGCGGCTGCAGATCCCTGCCAAGGTCGTCATGATCAAAACCGCCAGCCCGGCACGCGTTGCGCTATGCCGGCAGTATGGCGCTGAGGTCGTGCTGGCCGAAGACGGCGCATCCGCTTTTGAAACGGTGCGCCGTATCGAGAGCGAGGAAGGCAAGTTCTTTGTTCACCCCTTTAACGGCTACCGTACGGTGCTCGGCACCGCGACGCTGGGCTATGAATGGCTGCGTCAGGCGGGCGAACTGGACGCCGTGATCGTGCCCATTGGCGGCGGCGGTCTGATGGCGGGCGTCAGCGCAGCGATCAAACTCATCCAGCCGCAATGCCAGGTCATCGGCGTGGAACCCGAAGGTGCCGATGTCATGCATCGCAGCTTCGCGGCGAACGGCCCGGTCAAAATGGGGCCGATGCACAGCATCGCCGATAGTCTGAGCGCGCCGCATACCGAGCAATACAGCCTCGATCTGTGTCGCAAGAACGTGGATCGCTTGGTCAGCGTGACGGACGACGCGTTGCGCGGCGCCATGCGCTTGCTTTTCGACCAGCTCAAGCTGGCGACCGAGCCGGCATGTGCGGCCGCCACGGCCGCCTTGGTGGGCCCGCTAAAGGATGAACTCGCGGGCAAACGCGTGGGCGTACTGCTGTGTGGCACCAACACCGACCCGGCGACGTTCGCCCGTCATCTGGCTTGAGGGCTGACAGGCGGCGCATCAGGGCCCTCGGAATTAAGAGGGCCCTGATGCCTCTGAAGAACGCCAGGACGCGCGACCTATTCCGGCTTGATGCCGGACTTCTCGGCCACGGCCTTCCAATTGGCCAGTTCGTCGGCGATGACCTTGCCAAATGCGGCCGAACTCATCGGTGCGGCCTCGGCGCCTTCCTTGATCAGGAACGCCTTCATCTCGTCACTGGCAAGCGCATTGTTGATGACCTGATTCAGCTTGGCCGTGACATCGGAGGGCATGCCCGCCGGACCGATCACGCCCCACCACAAGTCCGCCGTACTGCCTTTATAGCCGGCTTCCTCCAGTGAAGTCAGATCCGGCGCCACAGGCGAGCGCTGTCCCGTCGTCACGGCAAGCGCACGGACATGACCGCTTTTGACCTGCCCACCGATCGAGGGCGCACTGGCCACCAGCACCTGGATCTGGCCACCGATCAAATCGTTGGTCGCCGGGCCCATGCCCTTGTACGGCACGTGGGTCATCTTGACGTCGGCGGATTGGAGAAACACCTCCGTCGCAAACTGGTTGATGCTGCCGATGCCCGAGGTCCCGTAGTTCAGTTTGCCGGGATTGGCTTGGGCGTATTGGACCAGTTCCTGAATCGTTTTGAAGGGCTGGTCCTTGTTGACGGTGACCAGCAGCGGGCCTTTGGCGATCATGGCCACGGGGGTGAAGCTCTTTACCGCGTCATAGCCCAGGTTGTCCCGGATCGCCGCACCGGTGGTAAAGGTCGAGGACACCATGCCCAGCGTATAGCCATCGGGGTCGGCCTTGGACACCAGCGAATTCGCCAACACGCCGCCGCCGGACGGGCGGTTTTCGACGACCACGGATTGCTTGAGCGCATCGCCCATATGCTTGGCAAGCGCACGGGCAAACACATCGTTCGATCCGCCGGGCGAAGAGCCCACGATCAGCGTAATCGGTTTAACCGGGTACGTGCCCTGCGCATAGGCGCCGGGCGACAGGCACACCGCCACGGCGGCTCCTATCGCGCTCAGTTTTACCGCCGAGGCCAAACTCGCCTTGAATCCCTTCATGCTTTGATCTCCTCACAAGTTGTGTCACCGCAAAGAATCCTGCCTTCGGTGCGACGTGGCCGCCGACCGAAACCCAGCTCTCCAGATGTGCTGACTAACCGTTGTTTTTGTTATCGCCGCGCAAGCGGCTAAGCATCAAGTACACCACAGGTGTGGTGTACAAGGTGAGAAATTGACTCACTAGCAACCCACCCACGATAGCGAGGCCCAAGGGTCGGCGCAACTCCCCTCCATCACCGCCGTCCAGAACTAGCGGTAGCGCACCCAGCAAGGCCGCCAGATTCGTCATCAGGATGGGCCTCAGACGCAGTACCGCCGCCTGATGGATGGCCTCTACGGCAGATATCGTTTTGCGGCGTTGCAGCACGCGCGCGAAATCCACCATCAGAATCGCGTTTTTCATGACCACACCAAACAGCAGGAACAGACCAAGCAAGGCGATGAGCGTGAATTCCATCCCCGCCACACGCAGCGCTAGCAGCGCGCCTATCCCCACCGAGGGCAAGGTGGACAAGATCGTCAACGGATGCCAGGGGCTTTCGTACAACATACCCAGCACCAGATAGATAGCAACGAGCGCACCCAGGATCAAGGTCGGCTGAGCTTGCACGGCAGTCAGAAAATCGTCGGCGCCATTACCTAAGCGCGCCTGAATATCGGTGGGCAGCATCAATCCATCCAGTGTCTGGTCCACAGCCTGCAAGCCGCGTTCGAGCGACACGCCCTCGGCCAACGTGAATCCCACATTGGTCGCGGCAAACAAGCCAATGTGCATCACATAGTCGTTGGCGAAATCCTGCTCGTAGGTCGCCAGCGCGCTCAAGGGCACACGACGGCCATCGGCCGCGATGACCTCAACCTGTTCCAACATGTCGGCATTCCGGGCGCGTTCGCCGTCGAGTTCCAACACGATCCGGTAAGGCTGCGTGTGGTCGTATAGCGTCGCGATCTGGCGCTGGCTGAACGAGTTGCTAAGCACCGCCGCCACCATATTCACGTCCACGCCCAACCGTGCGGCGACCTCGCGGTCGAGTTGCACCCTTACCCGCCGCGCCGACTCATCGCCCGAGGTGACGACACCGCTGATCTCCGGCAACGCTCGCAAGGCGCTCGCGATGCGCTGCGTCCACTCTCGCAACAGCGATACATCGCTGGCCAGCACTCGCAGACCATAGCTGCCCGAGGCGCCAATTTCGATCGTCGTTATCAAATCCTGGACCGGCGTGAGATACAACGTCGCGCCTGGCACCTGTGGCATGTTCGACTGCAGTCGCGCGATCACCGACTCCGCAGAGACGCCACGCTCGGCTAGTGGCTTGAGCCGTATCATAAAGAACGCGTTGCCCACACCAAAGCTGCCGCCGTTATAGCCCACCACGTCCTGCACGGCGGGATCGTCTTGCACCAAATGGCGAAACGTGTCGATCTTGGGCTGCATCAGCGCAAACGATGCGCCTCCTTCGCCTTTAACAAAGCCCATGATGTGACCCGTATCCTGAGAGGGCAGAAAGCCCTTCGGCGCGACGATATACAAAGCCACGTTCGCGCAGATCATTGACGCCAGCACGGCCAGCATGAGCCAAGGGTGACGTAATGCGAAGCTCAGCGTGTTGCCATACGCCCGCTGTAACGCGCCGCTGAGTCGCTGGGCATGGTGCTCGTGCCGCATCCTCGGGTGTGCGCGCAGCCATCGCGCACACAGGCTCGGAATGACAGTCAAACACACCACGAGCGAGATCAGCGTCGCCGCTATCAGCGTGATGGAGAACTCCTTGAAAAGCCGCGCGGCCATGCCTCCCATGAAGAGCACCGACACGAATACGATCGCCAGCGAGACCGTCATGGCCACCAGGGTAAAGCCGACCTCGCTCGCGCCCCGAAATGCCGCGCGTGGCGGACTGAGCCCGCGCTCCAGATGCCGCGCGATGTTTTCCTGCACCACGATGGCATCATCAACGACCAGACCCGCCGAGACGATCAACGCCATCAGGGACAGGTTGTTCAGCGAGAATCCGCACAGATACATCACCGCGAATGTCGCGACCAAGGACACCACGATGGCCACACACGAAATGACGGCAACGCGGATCTGACCGACAAAGAACCACACCACTAGAACCACTAGCACCGTGGCGATACCCAAGGTCAGATGCGCCTCCCGCATTGCTGCGCGTATGCCCGGCGATCGGTCCGTTACCACGGTCAGGTTTGCCTCCCCCGGCAGCATGGCGCGCAACGCTGGCAAGACCTCATACAGCGCATCGATGGTCTCGATAATGTTTGCCTCTACCTGCCGGGTCACCACCATGATCACGGCAGGCTGCGAGTTATGAAAGCCCGCGGTATAGCGGTCCTCGACGGATTTACTGATGCGCGCGACGTGACCGAGGCGCAGCGACGCGCCCTGCTCATGCTTTAACGTCAATTGCTCCAGGTCAGACGCACGGACGGGGCCTTCGTCGTGCAGATCCAGCTCCCAACGTTGGTGATCAGACTGCACCGCTCCCGAGGGCGCCAGTGGCACGGCCCGGACCAGGACGTCTCGCAGCTGATCCAGAGCAACGCCATAATGCGTCAGGGCCTTGGGATTCATCTGTACGCGCAGCGCAGGCATGGAGCTGCCCTGCACCTCTACGCCACCTACTCCCTGGACCTGCGACAATCTTGGTGCCAGCACCGTGGCCGCTATCTCGTAGAGCGCGGGCAATGGCAATGTCGACGAACTGAGTGAAATCGCCATGATCGAGGCACGCGCGGAGCTGCGCTTCGAATAAGTCGGGCTCTCAGGCATCCCCGCCGGCAATTCGGCTTGCGCGATATTGATCGCTGCCTGGACCGCGCGCGCCGCGTCGTTCACATCGCGATCTGCCTCGAACAGCAATTCGATCTGGCTCGCGCCCTGCGTGCTGTACGACACCATGTCTGTCACACCGGACACGCTGCTCAGGGCCCGCTCTAGCGGCGCCGCCACCGTTTTGGCCATGCTTTCCGGGCTCGCGCCCGGCAGACTCGCGCTGACCTGGATGAGCGGGAGCTCCACCTGAGGCAAGGCCGCGACAGGGAGCAAGCACCACGCTAAGGCGCCGATCAAAAAGAGCGCTACCGCAAAACAGGTGCAGGCCACTGGTCTGCGTACACACGTGCGTAGCATCAACCGATGCCCGATTCAGATAGCACGCGCGTCACAGAACCCTTGCGGCGCGCGCTTAATCGGCTAAAGAACAGATACACGGCCGGTGTCGTGAACAGCGTCAGCAGCTGACTGACCAGCAATCCGCCCACCATCACCCAACCTAAAGGCTGACGCCACTGCGCTCCCATACCGGTAGCCAGCATCAGCGGGATCGCGCCGATCACCGCGGCAAGCGTCGTCATCAATATGGGTCGCAGGCGTAGCAGGGCCGCCTCGCGGATGGCTTGTTCGGGCGACACACCGCGCGTGCGTTCGGCCTCCAATGCGAAATCGACCAGCATGATGCCGTTCTTTTTGACCAGACCGATCAGCAAAATAATGCCAATGACGGCGATCAGGTCCAGGGGTCGCCCCGTCAGCCACAATGCCAGCAACGCCCCCATCGCGGCCGAGGGCAGCGTGGACAGGATCGTGATGGGATGGATCGTACTTTCGTACAACATGCCGAGCACCAGATACATCGTGATCACGGAAGCCAGCATCAGCCAAAGCGTGTGGTGCAGCGAGGCCTCGAACCCGGCTGCCGCGCCTTGCAATCGCAGGGCAATGCTCGCGGGCAATCCGATCCGCGTACGCGCGTCTTCGATGACACGCGCCGCCTCGCTTAACGAATGACCCGGCGCGAGGTTGAACGATACGTTCACGGAAGGAAACTGGGCCACCTGATGAATGGCCAAGGGTGAGCTGCGTTCGCTCAGGGTCGCCATCGCGGACAAGGGCACTAAGTCTCCACGCGAAGAGCGCACGGTCAAGCGGTCCAATACATGGGGGTCAGGCGCATGCCGGGCGTCGATCTCCAACACCACGCGATACTGATTCGATTGGGTAAAGAACGTGGAAATCTGGCGTTGAGCAAAGGCGCTGTAGAGCGTTTGAACAATCTCGTCCATGCTGACACCCAGGCTGGCCGCAACATCGCGCTGCACCGACAGAAAAACCTGCCGGCCCTCGCGCTGCGCATCGAGGGCCACGTCTGCCATAGCGGACTGTTGCCGTAAGTCGGTCACCAACGCGTCTGCCCACCCGTGCAACAGGGCAGTGTCAGGCGCGAATAACGTGAACTGGTATTGCCCCCGACTCACCCTGTCCTCGAGATTGAACTCCTGTACGGGCTGCAAAAACAAGCTGGTATGGGCAACCGTCGCGGCACGCGATACCAGTCTGGCCATGATGACATCCAGCGGCGCGTCACGCGACTCGAAGGGCACGAGATTGATCATCATGCGGCCACTGTTGAGCGTGGTGTTGACACCGTCTACGCCGATAAATGATACGAGGCTTTGTACCGATGGATCTTCCAGCAGTGCGCGCCCGATCGCCTGTTGACGCTGCGCCACCGTCGCGAACGCGGCATCGTCGGACGTCTGTACGACCGCCTGCAATAGGCCATTGTCCTCATTGGGAAAGAAGCCTTTTGGAATGATCCAGTAAAGCAGCGCGGTCACGCCAATGGTGGCAAGCATCACCGTCAAGGTCAGGCGTTGATGCCGCAAGGTCAGGTCCAAGAGGCGCTCATATCCATGCACCAGACGGCGCATCCACCCCGCCGTCGCAGTCGCGGCAGCGCCATGCTCCCCCATCGGCGGCATCCAACGCGCGCACAGCATGGGCGTGAGCGTTAACGATACGGACAGCGAGATCAGAATCGCCACGGCCAGACTCACCGCGAACTCGCGAAACAGCCGGCCGACGATGTCTTGCATGAACAGCAACGGTATCAGCACCGCGATCAGCGACACGGTCAACGACACCAAGGTAAATCCAATTTGCCCGGCACCTAACAACGCTGCCTGCAAACGGCTATGTCCCTGTTCGCGATAGCGCGCGATATTCTCGAGCATCACAATCGCATCATCCACCACAAAGCCCGCGCCTATCGTGAGCGCCATGAGCGTCAGGTTATTTGCCGAATAGCCCACCATATACATGACGCCGAATGTGCCTATCAGCGACAACGGCACCGCGACACTCGGAATCAAAGTGAGCGACAGCTTCTTTAGAAACGCCCAGGTCACAATCACCACGAGCGCCACGGCGAGTATTAATTCGCGTTGCACGCCCTTGACCGAGGCGCGGATGCTTTGCGTGCGATCGGTCAAGACAGTCACGTCGACCGATGCTGGCATGCTGGCCGTCAGCTCGGGCAGCAATGCCTTGACGCGGTCCGTCACCTCAATCACGTTGGCGCCCGGCTGCCGTTGGATATTGATGAGCACAGCGGGTTTATCGTTCACCCAAGCCGCCAGATAGCGATCTTGCGCGCCCTCCTCGATCTGCGCCACTTGGCCGAGCCTGACCGGAGCACCGCCCCGCCACGCCACGATCAGGTCGCGGTACTCGTCCGCGCTTTGGAGTTGGTCGTTCAGTTCCAGTGACAACGTGCGCAATGCGCCGTCGAAGCCTCCGACGGGCAGATTGGAATTGGTCTTGCGAATGGCCGCATGCAAATCCGGCAGGGACAGCTGATACGCCGTCAGAGCCATCGGATTCACCTGTATTCGCAACGCCGGCCGCTGTCCGCCCGCCAAACTGACCATGCCGACGCCGCTCAACTGCGCCAGGCGCTGTGCCATACGCGTATCGACCAGGTCGTACACCCGCGGGACAGGCAAGGTATCCGAACTCACCGCCAGGGTGATGATGGGCACATCCGCGGGATTGACCTTGCGATACACCGGCGGCGCGGGCAGATCTGGCGGCAGCGATGCAGCGCCCGCGCTGATCGCGGCCTGCACTTCTTGTTCCGCCACGCTCAGCGGCACATCGAGCGAGAACTGCAAAGTGATGAGCGACAATCCGCTCGCGCTGGTCGAAGACATTTGCTTCAGACCGGAGATCCTGCCAAATAGCCGCTCCAGCGGCGCGGTGACTGCCCGGGCCATCACGCTGGGATTCGCGCCGGGGTACTGCGTGCTGACCTGAATGACCGGGAAATCCACCTGCGGCAACGCTGCCACGGGGAGTAGCCGCCAGGCGAGCAAGCCCGAGAGCATGATGGCGAGCATCAAGAACGTCGTGGCGACGGGCCGCAGGATAAACGGACGAGACAGATTCACCGACGGCCCTTAATACGAAGGCGCAACGATCAATACCTCGCGTCCCTCATCCAGCTCCTCGATCCCCTCGAGCACCACGTTTTCACCGGCTTGCAAGCCCGATTCCACGCAGACACGCGAGGCATTATCCGGCCCCAGTGCGATGGACCGCTTCTGCGCACGATTGTCTGTGCCCACGACAAAAACGTACGCGCCATGCGGGCCCTGCTGCACGGCCGCCGCGGGGATGACCAGCGACTGTATCGGGCGGGCCCGCACCATGCGGATATTGACGAACTGATTCGGAAACAGCGTCTCGTCGGCATTGTCGAAGTACGCGCGTAGCTGCAGCGTGGCGCTGCGGGTATCGATACGGTTGTCCAGGCTGGTCAGCGTGCCGCGCGCCAGCAGGCGGCGTTCCTCGGCATCCCAGGCCTGTACCTCGACGGTTGCATCCTCCTCGGCCTCCCAGGCTTGCTGCAGCCATTTCAACCGTGTCGCGGGGATGGTGAATAGCACCGAGGTGGGCGCTGTCTGCACGAGCGTCGCGAGCGCCCGGTGGTCGGCTGCGCGGATATGGTTTCCCCTATCTATGCCTCGCATGCCGACACGCCCCGTCACCGGTGCCGTGATACGAGTATGCGCCAACTGCAGCCGCGCCTCTTTGACCTTGGCTTCCGCCCGGCGCAGACGCGCGGCCTCCTGCTGCTCCTTGGCGCGTGCGGCATCCAGACGCTTGGCGGCGACCGAGTCCTGCTTATCCAGACGTTCGTATCGCTTTAGATCCGCTGCCGCGTTATTCCATTGCGCTTGGATTTCCTGCAGCTCGCCTTCCGCAGCGTTCAGACGTATTCGATAGGGCCTGTCATCGATTTCGGCAAGCAGATCGCCGACCGACACCTGCTGGCCCTCTTGAAAATGCAGCCGCACCAGATCGCCGTCAACCTGGGCGCGTATGTCCACCCTGGCAAGCGGCGTGACGGTGCCGACGGCGTACATTTCGGACTGCACCGCCCCGGAGACCACCGGGATGACTCGGACAGGAACCGGCGGCGGCCCGTTGCTGCTATCGTCACCCGCGCTTTCGCTTAGCGGGCGAAACGTTCGTAGCGTCATAGCGGTGACAATCGCGATGGCGATGACGGCCATCAGCCACCACAGATGTCGATGGCGCAGCTTGTCCGCAGAGAATGAGAGAAGCATCCCAGTCTGAATCCGTACACGACCAAAAATCACCGCGCACTTGGAAAAGTGGCGATACCGTTGATGGCCGTGGCGCGAAACCGGGTGACGAATCAGCCCTTCCACTAGCCGTTCCGGGAGGCTACAGCTCGTAGCCTCCCGGAACGCGCGCCGTCTCGACAACGCACTACAAATCAGGCGGGTCCTATGTGGACAGTCCCCTAAATGCCGCCATGACGGCGCGGACGGTTGCGCGCCGGGGGGGCAGATCAGCCCCGCTTTCGCAGCGGAAACGTCATATCGGCATACCGCACGAAACGCGATTTCTGCAATACACGATATCCCGCCCAAATCAGCAGAAACAGTGGGATGCCAATATAAGTCGCCGCGACGCTACTCCATTCGATGTGATCGGAAAGGAACGCCTCGTAATTCTGTCCCAGCGTGATGATCAAACACACGACAAAGGCAAAGATCGGGCCGAATGGGAAAAACGGCGACACATAAGGCAAGTCGCTAAGCTTGCCGCCTTGCGCGACATAGCCCCGCCGAAATCGATAATGACTAATTGCAATCCCCAGCCAGGCGATAAACCCCGTCATGCCGGAGGTGTTCAATAGCCAGATATACACCGCCTTCGGGCTGAACAGAAATGACAAGAAACACAACGCCGCCACTGCGGTCGTGGCCAACAAGGCCAGCACTGGCACGCCATTGACGGCCACCCGGCTGAATATGCGCGGAGCCTTGCCTTCGCTCGCCAAGGCGTACAGCATGCGTGTAGCCGCATACATGCCCGAGTTCCCGGCAGACAACACCGAGGTCAATACCACGGCATTCATGATCGATGCCGCCGCTAGCAATCCTGCACGCTCGAATATCAACGCGAACGGGCTGACACTGATATCGGAAACATCGTTACGCAAGAGTTGCGGGTCGGTATAGGGAATCAGCAAGCCGATCACGCCGATGGCCAACACGTAAAACAGCAGGATGCGCCAGAACACACTGCGCACCGCGCGCGGCAGATTGCGCGCGGGGTCTTTCGATTCGCCGGCAGCGATGCCGATGAGCTCCGTTCCTTGAAACGAAAATCCCACCACCATGGCCACGCCAATCAATGCGGCAAAGCCCCCGGCAAAGGGGGCCTCGCCAATTGTCCAGTTATGCCAGCCTCCGGTCTCGCCGCCCCGGATGATCCCGAGCAGCATCAATATGCCCATAGCGATAAATGCAATGACGGCAATCACCTTGATCAAGGCAAACCAGAACTCCGCTTCGCCAAAGCCGCGTGCCGATAAGGCATTGAGCCCCACGATCACCAGCAAAAACAGCGCGCTCCAATAAACCCCTGGCACATCCGGCAACCAATACGCCATCACCAGCTGCGCGGCAACCAGATCGACCGCGACCGTCACCGCCCAGTTGTACCAATAATTCCATCCCAGGGCGAAGCCAAAACCGGGCTCCACATAACGGGCGCCATAGCTGGCAAACGAGCCCGACACCGGCATCGCCGCCGCCAGCTCGCCCAAGCTGGTCATGAGGAAATACACCATCAAGCCGATGAAGGCATAACCCAGTAGCGCGCCACCGGGACCGGCCTGGGCGATGGTGCTGCCCGAGGCCACGAACAGACCCGTGCCAATCGATCCGCCGACGGCGATCATGGTCAGGTGACGGGCGGCGAGCGTGCGGCGCAATCCAGTGGGTGCGGGATCGGCGGGGGTATCGGCGGCGGGCAGACTTGTGGTCTCGGCCAAGATCGTGTTCCTTGTGAGCGTTAAAGCGGTAAAGGAGCAACTTTAGCCTACTCCGCGGGGATCAGCCTTCCTCCCTGGAGTCGTAACACGCGGTCTGCGCTGGCGATGGTTTCCGGCCGATGCGCAATAATGATGCGGGTCATCTTGAGGGCTCGTATCGCCGCGTTTACCCTGCGCTCGCAATCGACATCCAGATGGCTGGTCGCCTCATCCAGCAGTAGGCACGCGGGCTTTTTATAAAGCGCCCTGGCCAGCAAGACACGTTGCTTCTGCCCTCCAGACAACGCGCTACCCATATCACCAGCAAGCGTGTCGTACCGCATGAGAAGCGCCTCGATTTCATCGTGGATACATGCCATCTTGGCGCAGGCAATAACCCACGCTGGATCGGCTTGCGAATCGAAGAAGCTGATATTGTCGAACAAAGAGCCGGCCAATAGCATGTCGTCCTGCATCACTGTGCCGAACGCACGGCGCAATGATCCGGCCCCACGATGTTGTGCGCCCGATTCCCGTAATATCACCGTGCCGGCCGTCGGTGCCAGAATCCCGAGCAATACATGCGCCAGGGTCGATTTGCCGCATCCCGACTCTCCAGTGATGGCCACGGACTCGCCAGGGTAGATCGTGAAACTGACATCGTGAAGCACCCATGGCTCGGACCGGTCGTAGCGAAAACTGAGTCCTGCTACATCTACCTGTGCTGCCCGGTATGGCTCGATGGGCTCTATAAGATCCGCAGAGAAGCCGTCGTCAACACGCTCCTCCTCGGCCAGCGCGATATCCGCGAGCCTGTCCGCTTGCACGGTAAGCATTCGAAACTCCGCGACCTTCTCGGTGAGCCCGCTTATGCGGGATTGAAACAGCGTCTTGTAAGCGATGAACGCCATAAGTGCTCCGACGGAAAGCGCGCCGTCGATGACATATATCGCCCCTAGCCAAACCACCGCGATATTCTCCAGGCCGCAGACCAACGCATTGCAGTGCCTGTGTAGCAAGGTCAACCTTCGAACCCGGGTATCCGCGTTAAGCTGGTCGACCATCAGAGCAAGCCAGGCTTGCCGCCTGCCCTCTTCTCGCGAAAACAGCTTGATCGCCCGCATGCCGCGCAGCGTCTCAAGAAAGTGGCTATCCTGCTTCGCCGCGTGAATCAGATGTTCGCTTGCCGCGGCACGTAGGGGTTTAAACCACAGCGCCCGGACGCAGCAGCAAACCACAGCGGTCAGCGCGACAATCGCTGCGAGCCTCGGACTATAGCAAACCATCAGACCCAGCGTCAGCAACGTCATCGCGCCATCCAGCGTTCCTTCCAGAAACGATGTGGTAAAGGTGCGTTGAATCTCGTCTACCGCACCGAATTTCGACAGCAGGTCACCAAGATGACGTCTGATAAAAAAGTCTAGCGGAAGGCGAATCAGGTGCGAGAACATATCGGATCGCCACCGCATATTCCACAGCATGCTTACATGCATCAAGAGCCAGGATCGCAGGGCGGAGGTCAAGTTCTGACACACCACGAGTACGCCGAAACTCATGGCTAGCAAGGAGACCAGATCGAGGTCCGCCGAGGCGAGCGCATGGTCCACGGTCCATTGCACGTAAAAGGGGGCGGCAAGCACGAACACTTCAAGCGAGACCGAGAAAACAAGGATCTGAAGAAAGGCACCGCGCAGCCCCCTTAGCGATCCGACCAACCGCGATAAGGATACTTTTTCATAGGTATCGCGCTTTTCAAACGTGTCAGTCGGCCAAAGCTCCAGCGCTACGCCGGTAAACTTACGCGATACCTCCTCCATACGCACCCTACGAAAGCCTTGCGCGGGATCATGTATATATGCCAAGCCTGACGATACGCGTTCTAGCACCACAAAATGGTTGAACTCCCAATGCAAGATACACGGTGTTTTCAACGCCTCTAGTGCTGGGAGATCGAGCTTGACCGCACGTCCTGCAAGCCCCAACTCTGCGCTGGTCCGCATTAACGCGGTCAAATTTCCGCCTTTCTGAGAAATTGAAAAGCGCCTACGCAGCTGTGTCAGCCCTACCCGGTAGCCATGGTAGCCCGCCACCATCGCCACGCAGGCAAGCCCACATTCTGCGGCCTCCGTTTGTAGAACGGTTTCGAGACGGCGAGCGCGATGAAAAGTGATCCGAGGAAGATCGCGGCTAAATGCTGCGGATTTCAAAGCTTGTCCCGTACACGGTGCAAGGGAACAAATGCCCATTCGTACAAACGTCGAGTCTCCCGCTCCAGACTGGCTTCGAGCAACATACCTGCCTTAAGGCGATGGGTTTCTCCTTTCGATCCATGAACGGATTGAAGCGCCGGACGGACCTTCACAAGATACAGCGGTACGCCGGCACCTTCACGGTAGAGATGAATGTCCGAGAGTTCCTCCTGTGGAACGGCAGTTTCCGATACCGACATGACGTGACCCGTGTGCAGGCCATACTCCTGGTAGGGGAACGCGTGATAGCGCAGTCTAACCAATGCATCCGGCATCAAACGACCCACGGCATGGCTCTGCACATAAAGATGCGCTTCCAGCGCTTGATCGTCTGGGACAATTGACACTAGCAGTTTAGTTGGGACGACGTGCTCGCCGACGTTCGCCACCACTGCGGTCGCGGTACCGGAGATGGGTGACACAACGGCCACCTCGCGAGCGGAGGTATGCTCAACAAGCTGTTGCGAAAGCTCGGAGAGTTCATTTCTCAGGCGGGTTGTCTCGCGTTGGTGCTTAGAGGGCAGATCGGCCAGCGTATGCTCCGTTTCATCCCGAGCCTGTGTAGCTAGCAGAAGATCGCGCTCCAGGGCATGTAATCGGCTCGTTTCCTCGTGAAGCGCGATTTGTGCGCTGTCGGCCTCATGCGCAGAGGCGGCTGCCAGTGATCTCAATCGCGCATATCGGCTTGCGCTGGTGCGGGTCAATTCCACTAGTTTCCGGTGCTCCGCGATTAGCTCGCCATACTTCTCTATTTCCCGCAACTGTGCCGAAAGCCGTTGTCGCCAATGGCGCAATTGGCGATCGTGAGACTGATCCAGTGCAAGCAAGTCCTGCATAAGATGTTCGCGGCGGTCCGAAATGTGTTTGATCAGCGCCGTCGACGTGGCCTCGCCATTGGCATCGTGACGTTCACCTGAGACGACGTAAAGCGTATCTCCGGCCGCAACCCTCTGGCCGTCGAGGAAACGTTTCTCCTTGATCGTTCCCGATATGGGCGAGGTAACTTTCGCAATCCCGCCTTCAGGCATCAAGCGCCCCATTACGGTGACCCGCTGAGTAAAGCTTCCCAGGGTGAAGATGGCGAGCAAGGCACAGGCGCACGTCGAGGAGAGCGCGACGCAGAGTTTTAAGGACGGCGGCCGTGACGTGATAACGTCGCCCCAAGACGCGGTTCGACGTGCCTCAATGGCTGCCGGCCGAAACATCGTGCGCTGACCTCTGAATAGATCTCAACATGCGTGATGAAGCACCACGTTTATGGTCGTTCCTCGGGACGAGCAAACTGAAATCGCCGCGAGCTCCATCGTGATAGATCACTAGATTCTTCAAAATATCCATCCCGATATAGCCAAAGTCCGTGATCCCCCGATCATCCACTGTCGGCCTAGGAATCACAGGATGCGATCTGAACTCTTTCCCGTTGATCTTCAGATTGACAAGACGCATCCGCTGCGTGGGCATGATGGATCCAAATACGTCCATTGCTCTTGGGGCCTCAGCCCCTTGAGGCCTATTTTTCACCAAGGAAGCGAGGAGAGAGCTTACCGAAGCACCGGTATCTACGATCACCGGTATCCGTCCCCCTGCGATTTCCAGAGGAATTGCCATCACGCCGTATGAATTTGCAAGTGTCCGACCTGGAAATAGCGCGAACCGAGTGTCCGAGTGAACATCGAACGACCGTGCCACTATTAAACAGTCATTGAGCAGGTCAACCACCAACCGGTTATCCCCTGCGAGTTGCTGAGGGCTTAAGATGCCTGAGTAACCATACTGAGAAAGCACCGAATCTGACACCAGAAAGAATTCCTGGGAGAGAGCGTGGCCAGAATGGTCGGCCAGCGTAGCACCGACTCGTTTTGCCTCGGAAGAACCAACGTGAGAATCTACGCGATTCGAATCAGGCTCGGGCACATCTTTCACTATTGAAGCGTCCCATAATAGGCTGGAGGAAGCTCCTGTATCGAGCATCATCTTGACCGCGCTCCCATCGACGAATACACGAACGGTGGGATTCGATTTTCTATGCGGATCATCGTATTCGATAGGGGCGCTAAATAGTGGAGATCCCTGAACCCATTCGGAGCCGCAGCCGCTATAGGCTTCTGTTACTAGACCGAGCGAGGCGCAGGCCGCGACCATCCAAACGACGAAGTTTCTACAAGGCATCATGGTTCTGCTTCGAGCTTGATGAATTCAGATTTCGCGACACTTCGGCGACGGATATGGCGCGCTTCACAAGATACTCGGCGCTCTTCATATAGATTGTCTTTAGGGCACTGCAATATATGGATGGGCTGTCGACAATGCCGTTTTTCATCCAATGCAGAGCGGTGTCAGCTTTAGTAACTTGCCTGCACACCTTGCTCCAAGGACACGAAGCACACGTCGCCACAGGTGCGCGCGGAGCCAGCGCAACGTTAGTTCGGTTGTACCAATCGCAAAATTCCGAAAATCCCACATCTGCCACGTTCATACCCGAACGAAACAGGGCCGGGACCACGTTCCGGAGCGTGTCGTCGTGACCTAGGTCGCCCGAGCTTGAGATTGTGAAAGCCATTCCCGAACTTGAAAGAAACGTATCGACAGCCTCATGAGACTCGTCTTCTCGCGCGAGCAGCGCCTGTAAGGCCTGATTGAAAATCTGAACGCGCACGATCTTCCGATCGTCTTTTTCCCAGCAGTCAAAGAGCTCGCCAGCGATGCGCGCGTACTGATCGAGATCCTCCCGATTTACCGAATCATGCGTATCGTCCGGAAACAAGAATCTGATACGGGAGAAACCTAACTCGTGCGTCAGGCAATCATAGGTAGCACGAGCATCCGTATCGGGGCTAAGTACGCAAATTGCGCCGAAACTCGGAAGGGTACCGTGCGCCACGGCATCGCGAACAGCATGGATATTTGGCACCATCCTGTCGTAGGTGCCTCGTCCTCGGCGATCGATACGATTTTCGTCATGCTTTTTCTTCGGCCCATCCACGCTTATTCCAACGTGAACCCTATGCTGCGCCAATACATCGATCCACGTCCGGTTCAATAGCACGGCGTTCGTCTGCACTGTGAAGTTGACTTCCCTCGCCTCCCGAAGGCCTTCTTTGATTGTTCCTACCATTTCCGCGAAGCGCTTTGGTCCTAGTAGAAGCGGCTCGCCTCCATGTATATCGATCTGGAATACCGTGTCCGAAAGATCTCCGGCGGAGCGTAAGAAAAGCACAGTCTTTTTGATCGTCTCGATCGAAATCAGCGCTGGATTGTTTTCGTAGTCTCGATTTTCTTTGTTGAAGAAATAACAATAGGTGCAGTTCAGATTGCATCGTTCGGCAACCTTGAGAATTATCTCTACATGTCGCACTTCCGTACCCTCCTCAGCGAGGGCGGCCACGAGGATGTGACCCGCTACCGCCCATCTCATTGCACCGATTTATTAGAATGCCCGTGGCCAGTTGGCCTTAACAAACCAATCGCG
Source organism: Bordetella sp. 15P40C-2 (assembly GCF_009763235.1). Classification (NCBI taxonomy): domain Bacteria; kingdom Pseudomonadati; phylum Pseudomonadota; class Betaproteobacteria; order Burkholderiales; family Alcaligenaceae; genus Bordetella; species Bordetella sp. 15P40C-2. Next base: position 19,488 of record NZ_WSJA01000017.1, on the reverse strand, counting down.
TCGAGCACCCGATATCTCATCAAGTTCTGCCGAAGTAAGCTCCTCAATTTCCTGCCTTGCTGAAACGCTCGCCTCAATACGTTTCAATTGCTCAACGATTTCTTGGGTATCGCTCATGATTCAACCTTTATTCCCGCGTTGATGGGCTGACACCGCAGTTGCGGGGCACTACGGACCAGGAAAACAAACGTCTTTGATAACGGGCTGGACTACACCCATCGGCGCACGATTCGGACGCCCCAAACTGTGGAAGGATTGTGGGATGCTTTTCTTTTTTCAACAATCGGATGAGTCTTACGCAGAGACAAATCCGTCACTGATTCCGCGTTACTTCTCCGACGGTGACCCCACGCAGCATTGCGATTGCCCGCCTAGCCAATGGGATGAAGCAGGAGAACTGGATCACCTTCGAAAGTTCGATCACACCGCGTTCTTTAGGCGCGAGGCCTAGAGATTGACTCCTATCCACTTGCCAAAGCGATGGAAAAAAATCAGAAGGAGGGAAATGGGAAACAAGGCACGAGAAGCGTGCAGATGATGGAGCGGCTTTTCGCCCGCAGCGCAGGCTCGGCGATATTCAAGCGGCGACCATCTAGTTTTTATATGGGCCGCCGTCATAAGAAGCACTAAGCCATAAGCGTCATGTCATCGACGCCCAGGACCTGGCTTCACAATCAATCACTTCCTACAACCGCCCTCGCCGCCTTGAACTGCGCGAACGTCGGACCACCCGGACACATGTGCACGTCTTCGCGCAAGTTGGTCCACGGCAGTTCCATCGGATCCATCGGCATAGGGCCTGGCGCCGCACAGATCAAGATATCCGCGGCGATGGGCGTGAAGTCCGCGCGAAAATGCGTGGAGCTCTTGAGCACCAACACATCTTGCTCGGTCGGCTCGATGCCGACGTAACGGAACATCGCCTGATCGGCCATCTGCGCCTTGTAAGAAGAGAGCACGACACGCACTTCGCCGATACGCAAACAAGCGCTCGGGCCCAAGTCCATGCGCACACCCAGGAGGTATGGACCAGTGGCGGTCAGCTTGCCATCGGACAGACGTTCCACCACGAAGTCCGCCTCGAACGGCGCATCACCCGGAACACCAGAATGCCCGCCCAACGCCAAACGCACGGTGGCACCCTCGCCTGCCTGATGCACCAATTCCGCAGCGGCCGGATCGACCATCAACCCCAATGCACTGCGTGGGACGTTATAGCGCACCAGCGCGCGCAAAATGGCGGTCGTATCGGAATCGCCACCCGCGCCAGGATTGTCTTGCGCATCGGCAATCACGATGGGCCGGTCGGCGCCAGCGGCCAGTTCAACGGCGCGCAACACGGCCTCGTCAGGCGAATAGAGCTTACCGGCGAAAGCGGCTTCAGCGGCTTCGACATCGGCGGCCAGCGCATCCGCGGCGGCATCAGCGGCAGCCTGCGTGTCCGCATACGCCCATACCAGCGCACCGCAATCGGGGAAGTCCGCTGCGGGAAAGCCCATGCAGAAAGACATGCTCGAAACTTCCGGCGCGGATTCCAACGCTTCCAGGCGCTCGTAAAGACCTTTGGCCGGCATCGCCATCGTGCTTTGCCAGCAAGTGGGCAACAGATACGATATCTGGCGTACGGCAACCGGCGGTCGCGGCATGCCCCGAAGGCGCCGGCCCATAAAGGCACAAGCGCGCGCGCCGGTATCGGCCATATCCACGTGCGGATACGTACGATAGGCCACCAAGGCGTCGGCTTCGCGAATCATCTGCTGGGTGACGTTCGCATGCAGATCCAAGCTGGCGACCAAGGGCACGTCCGGACCGATCAACGCGCGCACGCGACGCAGCACTTCGCCCTCACCATCGTCATAATGCTCGGCGACCATGGCGCCATGCAGGTCCAGATAGACACCGTCGACCGGCAACGCAGCGGCGATGTCTTCGAGCATCATGGCCATGATGCGTTCAAATGCCTCACGCGTGACGTGCGCCGACGGACTCGCTGCGCCCCACACCGCTGGCACGATGGTATAGCCGAGCGCCTGCGCGGCTGCGATAAAGCCCGCGGCAGGAATGTTGGCGCCTTTCAGTGCGGGCAAAATTGCCGGCCCGCGCACGATGCCTGGCCAGCCACCACCGAGTTCAAACGCGCGAAAGTCCGCTTTACTCGGCGCAAACGTATTCGTTTCATGCTGGAAACCACCGACCACTATGCGCATCTCGCGCTCCTATACTGTCAAGATTCACCAGAAACCGACCCACGCGCCCCGCGTGAGCGATAAAGCATTGGCAAGGCATCCACGCAGCATCGCTGGCCGTTAAGCCGCCCGCAACGCGCAGAAATTGCGGAAATCCCAGTCGCGTCCCGGCGCCGCCTCGATCAGCGCGCGGGTATACGGCTGCTGCGGTGCGGTCAACACTTGTGAAGCAGGACCTGACTCGACCACGCGTCCCTTCTGCATCACCACAATGCTGTCGCAGATTTGCGCAGCCACGCGCAAGTCGTGGGTAATGAAAAGGATGCCCACGCCCGTTCGCACACGGATTTCCTCCAGCAGTTTGAGCACCTGATCCTGAACGGACACATCGAGCGCCGAAACCGCTTCGTCCGCCACCAGCAGGTCCGGCTCCATCACGACGGCGCGCGCAATGCACAGGCGCTGACGCTGACCACCGGAGAACTGATGGGGATAGCGTTGCATCACATCGCGGCTCAGGCCAACGAGTTCCAGCGCCTCGGCCGCGCGATGGCGCGCCTCGGACACCGGCACGCCAAAATTGATCAACCCTTCGGTCAGCGATTCGCCCACGGGACGCCTCGGGTTCAATGAACGGTACGGGTCCTGGAAGATCATCTGCACCCGTGTGCGGCGCTGGCGCATTTCGGTCTCGGAAATGCGCACAATGTCTTCGTCATTCAAGAAAATGGATCCGCCCGTCGGCTGGATCAATCGCACCACGCAGCGGGCCACGGTCGATTTTCCGGATCCGGATTCGCCCACCACACCGGTGATCTCGCCGCGCCGCACGGTCAGCGCCACATTGCTGGCAGCGGCGACGATGCGGCCAGCGCCGAATAACGGCTTTTCCTGATAGGTCTTGTCCAGACCGATAATTTCCAGCACTTTTTCGCCATCGGGCGCGGGTCGTTGCTGTGGCACCAGACTCGGTACCGACGACACCAGCATACGCGTATACGCCTGTGTGGGCTGCGCGAGAATCAGATCCCGCGTGCCGGTCTCGACCACGCTGCCCCGATTCATCACCACGATACGGTCAGCGATTTCGGACACCACGCCAAAGTCATGGGTGATGAAAACGACAGCCGTTCGCTGACGCTGCTGCAGTTCGCGAATCAACGAAAGAATCTGTTTTTGCGTCGTGACATCCAGCGCCGTGGTGGGTTCATCGGCGATCAAGACCTGTGGCTTCATGATCAAGGCCATGGCGATCACGATGCGCTGACGCTGTCCGCCAGACAACTGGTGCGGATAGGAGTTGTAGACGCGCTCGATGTCCGGCAAGTGCACGGCCTGCATCATATCCAGCACCTGCTTGCGCCGCTCGGCCGCACTCAGGCGGCTATGCAGACGCAGTACCTCATCGATCTGCTTGCCGACCTTTTGCACCGGATTCAACGCCGTCATGGGTTCCTGGAACACCATGGCGATGCGCGATGCCCGCATCGCGCGCAGTTGCTCGGGCGAGGCTTTCAATACATCGTCGGGACCCAGCATGATGCTGCCGCCCGTCGCTTTCAACACCCCTTTGGGCAGCAAGCCCATCGAGGCCAGAGAGGTCACGGACTTGCCCGATCCGGACTCGCCCACCACGCACAAGGTTTCGCCGGGATAGACTTCGAAGGAGATATTTTCCACCACGTTGCGGCGCGAGGCACCACTGCCCGCCTGCACGGTCAGGCCGGATATCTTCAATGCGGGTGCGGTGTCGTTCTTGTGATGGTCAGAGGTTTGGGTTGTCATGATGCGACTCCTTTCAGACGATCACATACGGCGCGAAAAACGCGGGTCGAGCGCATCACGCAGGGCGTCGCCCAGGATGTTCACACTCAGCACGGTAAAGGACAGCAGCAGGCCGGGGTACAGAATCAGGCCAGGCAGCATCTGAAAGTATTTGCGGCCCTCGGACATCACGTTGCCCCATGACGGAATCTCCGGAGGAATACCGGCGCCCAGGAAGCTGAGAATCGACTCAGTCAGAATCGCAGCCGCAAAAATATAGGTGCCTTGCACGATGAGCGGCGCATAGGTGTTGGGCAACATATGACGCACCATCAGCACTGGCACGCGCGTGCCCATCGAGATGGCGGCCTCGACATAGGGTTCATTTCGCACCGACAGAATCACACTGCGCACCATCCGCGCCACCCGTGGGATTTCCGGGATGGAGATCGCCACCAAGACGGTAAACAGACTCGCGCCAGACAGGGACACGAGCGCAATCGCGAGCAGGATGCCGGGGATCGCCATCACACCATCCAGGACACGCATGATGAGCGCATCGGCCCGGCGGAAGTATCCCGCCACCACGCCTAGCGCCAGGCCCACCACCAGACTGGCCACAACGGCACCCAGCCCGACGATCAGCGATACGCGAGCGCCATACAGCGTGCGCGAATACACATCGCGCCCAAACGCGTCTGTACCCAGCCAATGCTCGGCTGACATCTTTTTCAGGCGCATTGCCGGGTCCATCAAGGTCGGATCGACCGTTCCCAGCCATGGGGCGAAGATCGCGCCAAACACAATGAGGCTCAGCAGAACGATGGCCAGCATCGCCGGCCAGGCCGACATGGTGGTCTTTAACTGCCCCAGCACCGAGGAACCGGGGGCCGCCTCAACCGCGGCGCCCGCGGGCGGCGGCAGCGTGGAAGTCGTAGCAGACATGTTGGTCGCCCCTTTAATAACGAATGCGCGGATCAAGAATGGTGTAGGACAGGTCAATCACCAGATTGATACCGACATAGACCAGCGAAAACAGCAGAATCATGGCCTGGATCACGGGATAGTCGCGCGCTAGCACGGCATCGACAACCAGACGGCCTAGACCCGGAATGTTGAATACGGATTCGGTGACCACCACGCCACCGATGAGCATCGCGATACTCACCCCGATGATGGTGACGATGGGCACGGCTGCATTGCCTAGGGCGTGTCGCAGCAACACGCCGCTTTCGCGCAAGCCCTTGGCGCGTGCCGTGCGGATGAAGTCTTCCTGCATGACCTCGATGACGCTGGTGCGCACGATGCGGGCGATCAACGCGACATACACGGTGCTCAGCGCAAGCGTGGGCAGGATTAGCCGCTGCGCGAACGGCCAGAGTCCTTCGGATAGCGGCTTATAGCCTTGAACGGGAAACCAGCCCAACTGCATGGAGAACACCAGGATCAACACATACCCGATGATGAACACCGGCACCGAGAACCCGACAACCGACCCGGCCATGATGGCGCGATCGAGCAGCTTGCCCTGCCGCCAAGCCGCGACGACACCGAGGGGAATCGCCACCAGCACGGTGAACACGATGGTCGAGAGCGCCAACGCGATGGACGGCCCCATGCGATCGGCGATCAGGCTCGATACCGGCGCATCTGATATCAAGGACGTGCCCAGATTTCCCTGCGCCAGTTGACCCACCCAGATCACGAATTGATCCAGGATGGACTTATCCAGGCCCATGGCTTTGCGGATCTCGTCGATCTGCGCTGAGGTTGCCCCGTCACCCGCGATAATGGTGGCGGGATCTCCGGGCGTCAGACGCAACATCGCAAACACGATGATGGCAACCATCACCAGCACGGGGATGGCGGAAAGCAGGCGTTTTAATAGAAATCTGGGCATCGCGGACTCACTTACTTACCGGTTTTCTCAAGATTCCAGAACACCGGAACTGGACCATTGATCACGCCTTTGATCTGCTTGCCAGTGGCGTTGAGGTTCGAGAACTGACCCAACGGCACGATGACGCCTTCGTCGATCACCAGTTCCTGGATCTCATTGGCCAGGCGCTTCAGCGTTGCCGGGTCATTCGTACGCGCGAACTCGGCACGGCGCTTTTCGATCTCCGGCACATCGGGCCAGCCGAACCAGGCCTTAGTGCCATTAGCGGCCACGCCCATGAAGGACAGCGGATCCCGGATGTCAGGCACGACAGTAAACGTGCCGAAGATGTTCCAGCCGCCCTTGGATGCCGGCTCGTGCGAGGCACGGCGGTTCAGTACGGTCTGCCAATCCATGGCTTGCAGATCGACCTTGAAGCCTGCCTTGCGCAGCTGCTGCGCCGTGACCTGCATGATGGGCGCCGTGGTCGGGTTATCCGAGGGCATCAGGATCACGACCGGGGTGCCGTCGTAGCCGGCTTCCTTGAGCAGCGCGGCGGCTTTTTCCGGATTGCCCTTGACGAGCTTGTCGCCACCGATATCGCTTTCGTACGGACCACCGCAACCAAACACGGCCGGGCACGTCTGGAAGTACTTGGGATTACCGATCTGCGCCTGCAGCACTTCCTTTTGATCGACGGCCAGGAGCGCGGCCTGACGGATCAGCTTGTTGTTGAACGGGGGCTGTTCGAAATTGAAGCGGATTTCCGATTGGCCACCTTGGGAAGGCATCACATTCAGCGTGATGTCTTCATTGTTTTCCAACATGGGCAGCAGGTCATACGGCGTCTGCTCGATGAAGTCGATTTCGTTGTTGATGAGGGCGTTCACGGCCGTCATCTGATCGGGCATGGTCACCCATTTGACCTTGTCGACCTTCACGACCTTGCCGCCCGCCAGACCACTGGCCGGTTCCTTGCGGGGCACGTAGTCGGTGTTCTTCTCATACACCACTTGCACACCGGGCTTGTACTCTTCGGTCACGAAGCGGAAGGGGCCGGAGCCGATGGTTTCCTTGATGGCTTGCGAACCCGGGGTGTTGGCCACGCGTTCGGGCATCATAAAAGCGGGGATCGCGCTGGGTTTGGCCAGAGCGCGGATGGCGATATCGGTGGGCTCGTTAAACGTCATCTTGAACGTCTTGCCATCGACGGCTTCGATCCCGGACATCATGGCGGCCATCATCTGGCCCATCTTGTCTTGCGATGCCCAGCGCTTGATCGAGGCCACGCAATCGGCCGCGGTGACCGGCGCGCCATCGTGCCATTTCAGTCCATCGCGCAACACGAACGTATAGGTCTTGCCATCGTCGGATGCTTGCCAGGATTCCAGCATCTGTGGCTGGATCTTGTTATCCGCGTCCAGCGAGAACAGCGTGTCATACACCATGTAGCCGTGGTTGCGCACGATATAGCCCGTCGTGATGACGGGATCGAGCGAACGCAAGCCGGCATGCATCACGGCCGTAACGGTCTGCGCCTGTACCGGTGCGAAGACGCCCGCGCCCAGCGCGGTACCCGCCATCAGCGCCACGCGCAGCGCATGCAGAGTCATCGAATGCGGTTTTGCCATGCTTTATTCCCCTTGTATCAAACGAATGATTACTGCTCAGAAATATGTACGTACCGCGCCTACGATGTCGTAGTGGCGATTCACCATCATGATGGCTTCCCACTTATCGAAGGTCAGGCAAGGATGCGAGATGCCAAAACACACCATATCGCCCACCTGCAACGGCGAATCGGTCGGGACGGTCATATGGCAGTGCTGATCGTCCAACTGCGTGACGATGTGGCCGGCCGGCAAGGCAGCCACCCGAGAGACGTCGGGCGAGCCCGCATCGGCCGATGGGCGAAACCATGCTGTCACCGGCGGCATATGGTCTGGCGAAATATCACGCTTGCCCAAATTGGCAATGAGCTTGCCGGGTTCCGGGCGCGACTGTACATAAGCCCAGACTTCCAGGGCGGGCATGAGCCCATCGCCCAGCTCGCGCACATCAGGGCTGCGTTCCTGCAGGCGCGCGAACGCCTGCTTATACAGATGCGCGTCATGGGTCAGATAGCAACCGCTGCGCGTCAACACCAGATGTTCGCGCGACAGATTCAGCGCAGAAAAATGCTGCGTGACCAGATCATAAAAAGACGATCCCCCGGCGCTGAGCAGCACCGGGCCGTCGGCGAATATGCCGGCGCTCTCGCAAGCTTGCACGGTGGCCACCATCCGCTGCAGGAAGGCAGCGACTTGCGTTTCGATATCCTGATCGGGTCGCGGCTTGATCAGTCCCTCGAACCCTTCCACGCCGCGCAACGCCAGATAAGGCGAGGCTTGCTTTAACGCTTCCATGACTGCCTGCACGCTCGCATCGTCACGGCAGCCTGTGCGACCCCCGGCATAGCCGACTTCCAACAGCACCTGTAGCGGCCGGTCAATGCCGCTGGCCTGCACCGCCTGCGCCAGCGCCCTGACCTGCGAGGCATCATCGACCAGACAATAGAAATCGAACTCGGCATCCTCGCGCAGCGCCTGCAGGATGAAGGCGACGGCCTGCTTGCCCACTAACTGATTGGCCAATACGATGCGCTTGATGCCGAACGCGCGCGCCACCTGCACCTGATGGCAGGTCGCCAGCGTGATGCCCCAGGCACCGTCGGCGAGCTGCAAATCAAACAACTGCGGGCTCATGGTCGTCTTGCCATGGGGCGCGAAGATCGATCCGCGCTCTTGCAGGAACCGGCGCATCCAGTCGCTGTTGTGCCGCAAGGCATCCTCGCGGATGATCGCCAGCGGCAGCGGCAGGTCCTCGCGCAAAACATTCCAGCCCTGCTTGGCGATGTCTTCGATCGGTAGCGTGCCGATCGAACCCGGCATGCCCTTGACGCAGACATCCAGGGGCGCATGCGAGCGCCTGGCGGTCGATGAATTCGAGCTGTGTGCGCTCATCGTCATATCCGCTCAGGCCGGCTTTTTGTTCAGCGCCGGACCTACGCCTTTACGCTCGACAATCAAGCCATAGTGCTGCGGCTCGCGGTGGCGCGCGAAATCGAAGAACGTTTCGCGGTAGACCTTGCTCATGTCCAGATCGCAGCGTGCGGTGACGAGTTCGTCTTCCAGCGTGGTTGCCATAGCAACGATTTCGCCAGACGGTGCGATGATGGCGCTCTGGCCGATCATGAGCGAGCCCTCTTCCAGGCCGCACTTGGCCACGCCGACCACCCACGTGCTGTTTTGATAGGCGCCGGCCTGCATGGCCAGATGGTTATGGAAATTGCTCAGGCAATCCACCGCGCCGTCACCGGTATGATCGTTCGGGGTGTTGTAACCCAGAACGATCAGTTCGGCACCTTGCAGCGCCATGACGCGGTAGGTCTCCGGCCAGCGGCGGTCATTGCACAGGCACATGCCGACCACGCCACCGAATGCATCCCACACGGGAAAGCCCAGATTGCCCGGCTCGAAATAGCGCTTTTCCAGATGCTGGCTGTCGCGTCCAGGCTGTGGCTCTTTATGGCCAGGCAAATGGACCTTGCGATATTTGCCGATGATTTCCCCATCGGCGCCCACCAGAATCGAGGTGTTGTAGTAGTGCTTCTGACCGTCTTCGATCGTTAATTCGGCGTAGCCAATGTAAAACCCAATGCCCAGGCTGCGGGCCTCGTCGAACAAGGGCTGCGTGGCCGCATTGGGCATTTCGGTTTCATACCACTTATCTAGCTCTGGACCTTCCTCGATCAGCCAACGCGGAAAGAACGTCGTCAGCGCGAGCTCCGGAAACACCACAAATTCGCAACCGCGCGTTTTGGCCTGGCGCAGTAATGCGATCAATCGCTCCACCACTGCTTGCCTGCTTTCGTCTTTGGCGATTGGGCCAAGTTGCGCCGCGCCTATCGTGATATGCCGTGCCATCCTTATCTCCGTGACGTCGACCTGAATTGGTCGGTGATGGCGCTATAGTCGCCGCGATTAAATCGGCAAACAAACGACTTATACTTGCCGGCACTATTAGCGTCGCTAATTCCACGGTTAAAAAACCGGCAGACTAGCCGCTTAGCGAGTTTGTGCACCGCCATGAGGGTTTTTCGTGCACCGACTTATACCAATCCGCACCAGACTGGGGATCAACGTATCAACCCGCCTGTAAAAACATGAAGACGCGCTTCTCTCCCTCGCTATTAACCTGGCTACGCTGCTTCGAAGCGGTCGCGCGTTGTGGCAGCTTTACCCGCGCCGCGCAGGAGTTGCATATCACGCAGGGCGCGGTCAGTCAGCAGATCAAACAGCTCGAAGGCTGGCTCGACGTTGCGCTGCTAAAGCGTCTGCCACGCGATATCGCGCTCACCTCCGACGGCGAACGCTTGCGGCAGGTAGTGAGCGACGCGTTTCACGGCATGGACGCCGTCATCGACGAGATCCGGCATCGGCGCGTAGTGGCCCCGATGGAGATGATTTGCGCCCCCTCGTTCGCCATGCGGTGGCTGATGCCGCGCATGGGCGAGTTTTTTCGCTGCCATCCCGATATCCCCCTGCGCATACAGGCCGAGGTGCAGTCGCTGGATTACACAGCGCCATCAGGCAAGAACGTGGATGCGATCATCAGTTTCGTCCCCGAGCAGGCGGCGCCCGGCACGAGCGCGAAGGTGCTGGATGAATGGATATTTCCGGTCGCCAGCCCTGACTTCCTCGCGATGCATCCGGAGATCCAACGCCCTCAGGACCTGCGCCCCGGCATCCTGCTGCACGACGACGCCGCCTGGCAAGGGGCTCCCGCCCACGTCGAATGGCGAACGTGGCTGGGACATGCCGGCGTGGCGCTGCCCGATCTGCATCAGGGCCAGCGCTTTAATTTGTCTCAATTAGCGGTGGGCGCCGCGATGGCTGGACAAGGCATCGCGATCGGCCGTGCGGCGGTGGTGTTCGAGGACGTTCTGGCCGGCCGGCTGGTCGATGTGTTCGGCCTGTTCGCGCCGTCGCCGGCATCGTACTTCTTTGCCACGCACCACCAGGCCTCGGCTCCCATCGCCGCGTTGTTGGAATGGATCTTGAGCGAAGCCAATGCCTTTCGCCAAAGACGCGATCAGCATTTCGCGCAAGCTGCGGCGGCCAACGCGCGATGTGCGTCGCCGCAGTTACGGATGATGGGTTCAGGTCTGTAATCAAAAAGCCCGTCTCCTCAGAAGAGACGGGCTTTTGTTGATGCAACACCATGGGCGCTCGCTGCGAACTAAAGCGACCGCGCGCCGGGGGGGTCAGAACGGAATATCGTCGTCCATATCCGCCAGATTCGCCGCCGGAGCCGCCGCGGGCGCTGCCGGACGCTGAGCCTGCGGGCGCTGCGCCGGTGCGCGCTGTTGTTGACGCGGTGCGCCTTCGTCGTAGCTGCCGCCACCGTAGCCGCCCTCGCCGCCTTCGCGGCCGCCGAGCATTTGCATCTGGTCCGCGACGATTTCGGTGCTGTAACGATCAGCGCCCGTGTCTTTATCCTGCCACTTGCGGGTTTTCAAACGGCCTTCGATGTAGACCGAGCGGCCTTTCTTCAGATATTCGCCAGCGATTTCGGCCAGCCGGTTATACATGACCACGCGATGCCATTCCGTTTCCTCGCGGCGCTCGCCGCTGGCCTTGTCCTTCCATTGCGAAGTGGTGGCGATGGATACGTTGCAAATGGCCGCGCCATCCGGGCTGTAACGCACTTCGGGGTCGCGCCCCAAATTGCCGACGAGAATGACTTTATTGACCGATGCCATATTGACGATTTCCTCTGCCGTCCGGGGCGGATAGATACCCTGCGGACATGAATTGCTGAATTTCCGAAATAGCCAGGACTGAACGAATGTAGAAGCTACGATTCGGAGTTTCTGACTCGTAAAGTGCTGGGGATGCTGTCGGCGGATCTGGTGTCCTGCCCATGTACCCCATTGCGATACCGTAAGCTTACCGCACGTCGGCAGCATTTTACCGGGCCGGTGAGAGCAAAAAGTCACACCCCGTAGCGGATCGCTCGGACTTCAGCGCCAGCACACACGCCTGCCCTGTGAGGCTTCAGTCCCGAGACGTTTCCAGGGCCTTGTTGATACGCAGGGCCAACAACGTGCAGATGGTCCCGGAGAGCAAGTAAACGCTTACAGCCACCAAGCCGAACCGCACGGAAAGCCCTAGCGCGACCAGCGGCGCGAACGCCGCGCCCACCAGCCACGCCATATCGGTGGTCAGCGCCGCGCCCGTGTAACGATAGCGGCGGATAAAGTTAGCCGTCACCGTCCCGGAAGCCTGCCCGTACGATAGCCCCAGCAACACAAACCCCAGCAGAATGAACACATTCTGCGCGCTGGGGCCCCCATCGAGCAGCCACGGTGTCATCAACGCAAAGAGACTGATCGCCACTGCCATGACGCCCAGCGTCGTGCGGCGCCCAATGCGGTCAGCCAGCATGCCCGAGAAGATCACCCCTAGGATGCAGAGGAACGCCCCCACGATCTGCACAATCAGCACCTGCGGGATTTCCTGAGAGGCCTTGATCGCGATCCAAGACAACGGGAATACGGTCACGAGATGAAAGAGCGCATAGCTGGCCAAGGCCGCGAATGCCCCGATAAAGATGTTGTAGCCCTGCTCGCGCACCATTTCCCCCACACCGATGGGTTCGAGCTCGCCCTCTTCCAATAGCTGTGTGTATTCCTCCGTCACCACCAAGCGCAGCCGCGCGAATAGCGCCACCACGTTGATAGCAAAGGCCACAAAGAAAGGATAACGCCAGCCCCAGGCCAAAAAGTCCGCCTCGGTCAGGGTGATGTGCAAGAACAGGAACAACGCGCTGGCGACGGCGAAACCGACCGGCGCGCCCAGTTGACCGAGCATCGAGTACCAGCCGCGCCGGTTCGGCGGTGCATTTAACGCGAGCAACGACGGCAATCCGTCCCAAGAGCCGCCGAACGCCACCCCCTGTATGCAGCGAAAGAGCGATAGCAACAAGATGGAATAAGGCCCGATCGCGTCATAGCTCGGCACGAACGCCATGCCGACTGTGGCGGTTCCCAAGGTGAACAAGGCAATGGTCAGCTTGGTCGCCCGCCCCCAGCGCCGCTGGATGGCCATCGATACCGCAGTGCCAATCGGCCGGGTGATAAATGCGAAAGAAAAAATAACAAACGACCAGATCGTGCCCTGTAGCGGCCCCTCGAACGGGAACAACACGCGGGGAAACACCAGCACGCAGGCGATTCCAAACACGAAGAAGTCGAAATATTCCGAGGCGCGGCCGACCACGACCCCTACCGCGATCTCGCCGGGAGCGACTTTGGCGTGACCGCCGTGGCCGTCGGCGGGAGCTGCGCCAGGCGCGGAGGGAAGAGGGCCGGGGTAATGCGTCGTGGTCGTCATGGACGGGCTCGCAAAGGATGTTTGGGATACACCTAACCAACGATGTTCGACTCGAACCAAGGGTACGCCTATGTCCACGCCCACCGCAAGCCCGCAGCTGCTGCCCTGCCCTTGCTCGCCACATGTCTGTACAGCTGTAACGAGCGTTTAACAGATGTTTAGTTTTCGCCGGGATCCTTCGCCGGACCCGCCCCGCATTTAAACGCCGGATGTCAGCGCAGCAGTTACCTTTCGAAATTCGTTCGAAATTTGTAATTGCAGGAGTCCGGCATGCCCACTCGCCCCCCCCTTGGATTGACGCGTATTTACGCAGCGCTGTGCCTGGCCATCGGCAGCGGTCCGGCGATCGCGCAGGTCCCCTGGAATTTGCAGATGGTCAATGCCGACGTCGCACATGCTTTGGGCTATACGGGCAAGGACATCATCGTGGGCGTGATCGATTCCGGTCTGGACATGCACCACCCCGCCTTCCGGGGGCGGGTAGATCCCAGGTCGATGAATTTCATAGACCCCGGACAACCTGTCACGGACCCCGGCCGCCATGGCACGCACGTGTCCGGCATCATTGGCGCCGGCTTGAACACGGGCCCCATGTATGGCGTGGCCTACGACTCGACCCTGCTTGCCATGCAAGCGATCGGGGGTCGTGAGGACGACGACGATGAGGATGACGACGACGACACGGTCAGCGTCAAGGCCCTGCGGTACGCGGCGCAGCTAAAACTGAAAGTCGTCAATGGCAGTTATGGTCCGCCCGCAATTCCCCCTCGCTGGGATCGCGAGACAGGACAGCTCAACCCCACGTATCAGCTGATGCCCTATCAGATTCTGCTTTTCAATGATGATACGGGTGCCGCGGACGATCTGCCCCAATACGAGGCGGTCGCGGCAGCGGCCGAAGCCGATGTCCTGATGGTGTTCGCCGCCGGCAACGAGTACCAGGAACAACCCTTGGCCTCCGCCAACCCCACGGGGCTTGCGATCCTGCCGTATATCCGTCCAGAAAACCGTAATTCGGGCGTTTACCAGTACATCCGGGGCGGTGAAGACAACATACCCGATATCAAAGACCCCTCGACCTTCGTCTATCTGGATAACAACGATCCACGCGTCGCTCATCTGGATTACTCGCATCTGCAAGACAAGTTAATCGCTGCAGTCGCAGTGGGCCCCGACGGCAAGATCGCCGCCTACAGCAATCGCTGCGGCGTCGCCTGGCAATGGTGCATGGCCGCGCCCGGCGGCAACGGGGAGGATGAAGTTGATGAGGGCATCCTGTCCACCGTCCCCGGCGGATACGACGTCATGTCGGGCACGTCGATGGCGGCACCCTTAATTGCGGGATCGGCCGCGGTATTGCGCGGCGCGTTCCCGTATCTGACGGCCAGCCAGACGATTGAGGTGCTGTTAACCACCACGGACCGCGCCGGCGACTATGCAGACCGCGCCACCTACGGACGGGGCTTACTGGACCTGGGCCGCGCCATCCTGGGCCCGGGCCAATTCGGTGCGGAAGGCTTCGCCCCCCTATTCGACGTCAACACGCAAGGCTTCAATTCCACGTGGTCGGGCGACATTAGCGGCAGCGGTGGTTTAACCAAGCGCGGCGCTGGGCTACTGACTCTGGCGGGCAATAACAGCTATTCCGGCGACACGACCATCGCGGGTGGTGCGCTGCGCGTCAGTGGCAGCATCGCCAGCTCCTCAGTACTGGTAGAGCCCGATGCGCTGCTGACCGGCAACGGCACGGTAGGCAGCACGCGCGTGGCAGGGACCATCGCACCGGCGGCCGCGGATGGATCGATCGCCACGATGACGGTCAACGGCAACTATCAGCAGCTCACGGGTTCTACCCTGTTGGCCTCGATCACGGACCAGGGCGATAGTACGCAACTGCGTGTCAGCGGCACCGCCGAGGTGCAAGGCGGCACTCTGCAGGTCCAGGGCATTTCGCCGCATACCGTCGATAAGCAGTTCGCCGTGATTCAGACCCAGGGCGGCGTGGCGGGCGCGTTCGATCAGGTGCCGAATGACTATATTTTCATCGGTTTGAATACCGTCGTCCTGGGCAATACGCTGGCGCTGTCGGTCGATCGTCAAGAAGGCGGCTTTGGCAGCGTAGGGACGTCGCGCAATCAGCGCGCGGTGGGCGGCGGCATGGACGGATTAAACGCCGGCAACGCCGTGTTCGACAACCTGATCATGTCGACCGACGCGGCAGCGGCGCGCCGCGCCATGGATCGCCTCTCTGGCGATCTGCATCCCAGTCTATTGGGGGTGCTGACGACACAGTCCGCGATCACCCGAGACGCCCTGACCGATCGCAGCCGGCTGGCCCAAGCGGGCGCGGGCGTCGATGTCTGGGGCCGTTATACCGGCTCGCGTGCCCATCTGAGCAGCGACGGTAATGCCGGGGGGCTGCGTAACCACTACAACGGCGCGATATTTGGCGTGGACACCGACGTCACCCCACACACGCGCCTGGGGGTGGCATTCGGATTCGGCCATTCCAGCGCTGATGTTAGCTCGCGCAATGCCAACGCCAAGATAGACAGCTACACCTTGGGAGCCTACGGCAGCAGCGGCATGGGCGTGGCCAATCTGCGCTATGGCGCGGCCTACAGCTGGCATCAGATCGATAGCCGCCGTAGTGCCCTGGAAGGCTCACCGCGCGTCAAGGCGGACTATGACGCACGCAGCGCCCAGGCGTTTATCGAACTCGCGACGACGGCCACTCTCGGCGCCGCGACGCTAGAACCCTTTGCCAGCCTGGCCTACGTCCACACCCGCGCCGACAGCTTCGATGAAAGCGGCGCTGCGGGCCTGCGTGGCAAACGCAGCAGCTTCGATCTGGGATTTACCACCTTGGGCCTGCGCGCAGGCACCCAATGGACGCTTGCGAATCGTTCCACCCTGGGGTTGGACGCAAGCCTGGGTTGGATCCATGCCTTGGGTGGCACGACGCCTAAAACGTCGATGAGTTTCCAGCCGGGCGCGTCCTTCACGACGGCGGGCCTGCCGGTGGCGCGAGACGCTTTGGCCGTGCAGACAGGCCTGACCTGGCATCACAGCGAGCACGCCTCGCTGAACGTTTCCTACCAAGGGCAATTCGGCCAACGCACCAGCGATCAAGGTCTATCGCTAAACGCGCGCTGGCGTTTCTAAGCGCTGACGATCCACTTTCGACCGCCGTCATCCACACACCTTTTCTGTCGTAGTGCGCCGCTTTTGGGCGGTGCCGCGTTCTCTGCCATTCGGAAAATCCACGTGAAAACCCATAAGAAAAATGCTCCCATGGCGCCCTATGCCCTCGGTCTGACCGAAGACGCCCATGCATCGTCGTCACGGTCACCGGCGCTGATCACCGCAACTCTCGCGGCCTGGCTGACACTGCCCGCGATCGGGCATGCGCAGCAGGCGGTGGCGCCCGTTTCCCTGGAAGTCAGCGGCTCCGAGGGTCGCAATGCCAGCAGGTTCCGAAGCTCGACCCGGGGTGGCTCCCCCAAGGATTTGGCCTATACCCTGGCCTCGAATCAATCAATCAATACGCAAAGCTATGTCGCCGCGGCGATCGCCCTCACTGCCCGCGCCGGCAAGGGGGGCGACGGTCACGATGGCATCATCTGGGACAGCGCCGGTTCCATGGGCGGCAGCGTGGGAAGAATCGCGCTCGAAGTGGCGGGCTCGGTCACACAGGGCAATGCCTCTGCCACGGGTCATGGCATTGCCGTCACGGCAACGGGCGGCAACAGCGGCTCACGAATGAAAGGAGGAACGGGCGGCGGCAGCGGCGGTATGCTCGGCGTCAGTTTAAATAATGCGTCGGTGACAACGTATGGTAGAGGGGCGGATGGCCTGCAGGTACGAAGCACCGGTGGCAAGGGCGGCAGCGGCTTTGAAGCGGCGGGCATCCGTTGGTCAGCCAGTTCTGGCGGGGCCGGCGGCCAGATGTCGCTGGGCTTTAGCGGCAGTATCGATGCGACCGGCTCGGGCATCACCGCAAGCTCCAGAGGAGGGGTGGGCGGCAATATCAGCGGCGGCGTGATACAGACTGCCGGCAGCAGCGCCGGCACGGGCGGGCACGGCGGCGAAATCATCGCGGCGCTGAGCGGCAAATCCAATGGCGCGGCTTCGACCATCATCGCCCGCGGCGGCAGCGGCGTTTCTCTGATCAGCGCTGGCGGAGACGGTGGCCAGGTGACGGGATCGAGCTGGTTCAACGGGGCCGACGGCGGCGCCGGGGGTGTTGGCGGCAATATCTCCGCCCAGATGGACAAGGTGCAGATTACCGCGCGGGGTGATGGCGTCTCCGGCGTGCTGCTGCAAAGTGACGGGGGCAACGGGTTCTGGGGTGGTGGTTCCGGGATCACCCGTGGCGGCAAGGCGGGCAAAGGCGGCGACGGCGGCAGCGTCACCGCCACCCTGGGTGGGGGTGTTCGCGTGACGACCACTGGGAAAGCAGCTCACGGCGTGCAAGCTGTCAGTCGGGGCGGCGGCGGCAGCAACGGTGGAGCGGGTGGGGTCTTTTACAGCGGTGGCGCCGGCAGCGAAGGCGGCGCCGGCGGCAGCGTGCGGCTCACCAGCGCCGCCACAATCGACACCTCCGGCGCGGATGCGTATGGGCTATATGCCGCCAGTCTGGGCGGCGCCGCAGGCGAAGGGGGCAAGGGACGGTCGATAGTGGCCGTCGGCGGCCACGGCGGCGCGAACAGTCGCAGTTCCGAGGTCAACTTGACGAATCAGGGGACGGTCACGACCCGAGGCGAAGCAAGTCACGGCGTGTTCGGACAAAGCATCGGCGGCGACGGTGGCACCAGCGTCGGCGCTAGACAGGGTGCGATCGGTGGCGACGGCGATTCCAATAGTCCGAATGCCAACGGCGCGGCGCTGACGGTATCAAATGCCGGCACGATCACAGCCAGCGGAAAATCGGCCAACGGCATCGTCGCACAGAGTATCGGCGGTGGCGGTGGCAATGGCGGCAGCGCCTTCGGTATGTATTCCTTGGGTGGTAATGGCCAGTCAAGCGGCAACGGGGGTACCGTCAATGTTTCTAGCGCCGGGCGTATTACGACTTCCGGTGCCGGGGGCTACGGGATCCATGCCCAAAGCATCGGCGGCGGCGGCGGCAAAGCTACGCAATCGACAGCCATCGGTACGCTCATCCCCTCGATCGCCCATGGCGGCAAGGGAGCATCCGGCGGCGACGGCGGCAGAGTCACCATCTCTCTGACGAATGACAGCACAATACTGACCAAAGGCGCCGACGCCACGGCCATCGTGGCACAAAGCATCGGCGGCGGCGGCGGTGACGGCGGCACGGCAGGCGCTCTCGGCTTGGTCTCCATCGCGGCCGCCTCCTGGGGGGGCGCAGCGGGCGCCAGCGGTCATGGCTCAACGGTGGACATCACCACGCGCGGTCGGATTGAAACCCAAGGCGACGGCGCGGGCGGCGTACTCGCGCAGTCCATTGGCGGCGGCGGAGGCACGGGCGGCGACAGTACTACCGCCGGCATCAGCCTTGTCGCGGTCGGCACCGGTGGCAGCGCGGGCGGCGCCGGCCACGGCGGTAAAGTTTTTTTCAACAACTACGCGGACATCCTCACCAACGGCACAGACGCGCATGGGGCCTTGCTGCAAAGCATAGGCGGAGGAGGCGGCGCCGGCGGCAACGCACTGGCGTTGGGCACGATCGCGCTGCCCTACTATTCCGGTAACGCGACCGCGGCCATCGGCGGCGTGGGCGGCGTAGGAGGCAATGCCGGCAGCGTCGACGCGAATAACCACAAAATTATCAAAACGAAAGGTGACGGATCGCGCGCGCTGGTGGCCCAGAGCATCGGCGGTGGCGGGGGATCGGGCGGTACCGCGCATGCGACCAGCATCTCTATTTCGCTCACCTCGGCGTCGCTCGCTGTAGGTCTGGGGCGTTCCGGCGGCAGCGGCGGGGACGGGAGCACGGTGCAGAGCCACAATTCCGGCCAGCTGGAAACCGCCGGAGACCATGCCGCGGCCATGCTCATCCAGAGCGTGGGGGGCGGCGGAGGCATCGGCGGATCCGCCGTGGCGCGATCGGCTGCCTTTGGATTGAAGACGTTTTCGGCATCGCTGGCCATCGGCGGCCGGGGCGGTACGGGTGGCAACGCGGGTTCGGTGACGCTGGATCAGCAAGGAAGTATCAAAACGGCAGGTAAGCAATCGCCAGGTGTGCTGGGTCAAAGTG
>NZ_WSJA01000016.1:0-28630 GCF_009763235.1 Bordetella sp. 15P40C-2 | reverse complement strand
CGCCCCACCCCGTCTCCCCGCAAATCAGCCGAAAGAAACCCCAAAACTCACCCATTTGCCCCCACACCCAATTCGGCGTACATTTAAATCCACGTTTGCTGGTTTGCCGATATGCGGGCCGACTGTGCAAACAGGCAATACCTTGCGCCATATGTTCGATATCCTCGTTTATCTGTTCGAAAACTACTACACCCCGCAAGCCTGTCCCGCGGCAGACATCCTGGCCAAGCGCCTGGCGGCAGCTGGTTTCGAGCACGAAGACATAGACGACGCCCTCGGCTGGCTGTATGGCTTGGCCGAAACCACCGAGCGCTGCGTCGATCTGGCCCAAGTGCCCAGCACTGGCACTCGCATCTACACCGATTCCGAATACCGTCAGCTGGGCTCCGAGTCCATCGGCTTCATCGCATTCCTCGAATCCGCTGGCGTGCTGCCCGCGCCCTTGCGTGAAATCGTCATCGACCGCGCCTTGGCCGCGCCGGAGACCCCCGTGCCGCTCGATCAGATGAAAATCATCGCGCTCATGGTCCTCTGGAGCCAGGAAGCCGAAATCGACAACTTGGTCCTCGAAGAACTGCTCGATGACGAGGGCAGCCGCCGGCTCCACTGAGTTGTGACCTACGTCGGTCGTTTCGCGCCGAGTCCCAGCGGTCCATTACATCTGGGTTCCTTAGTCGCCGCCCTGGCCAGCTGGCTCGATGCCCGCGCCCACGGCGGCCGCTGGCTGCTGCGCATCGAAGACGTGGATACGCCGCGCACCGTGCCGGGTGCCGCCGAGACCATCATGTCCCAGCTGCGCGCCCTCGGCCTGCATTGGGATGGCGACATCGTCTGGCAGTCCCAACGTGGCGAGGCCTATCAACAAGCATTTGATGCGCTCGCGCAACGTGGTCTGATCTATGGCTGCGGCTGCACCCGTCGTGAAATCGCCGACTCCGCCCTGCGCGGCGGCTACACCAATGCCGATGGCGAGCGTCCCTATACCGGCACCTGCCGCGCCGGACTGGCCCCAGGCCGTCAAGCCCGCGCGTGGCGGCTACGCGTGCCCCCCGGCGTGGAAACCTTTACCGATCGCTGGCTCGGCCCACAGCAGCAGGACGTCGAACATGCCGTGGGCGACTTCGTGCTCAAACGCGCAGACGGTTTATGGGCCTATCAGCTTGCCGTTGTCGTAGATGACGCCGCGCAGGGCGTCACCGATATCGTGCGCGGCGCGGACCTGCTCAGCTCCACCGCGCGTCAGCGTGTCCTCGCCCGCCTGCTGGGCGCGCAGCCTCCGCGTGTCATGCACGTACCCCTGGTCACCGACCCCGAAAGTGGTCTGAAACTGTCCAAGCAGAACGGTGCGCCGGCGCTGGATACCCGCCAGCCAATGTTGATGCTGGAGCAGGCGTGGCGGGCGCTCGGCTTCGCGCCGGTACAAGTCGCCACCCCCGAAAAATTCCTGCAACGCGCGACCTTGCTGTGGGCGCGGCGCTTTGTGCGGCACGCCGCCTAAGGACACGCCGGACTTCGTTCGCCTGCATCGATTCCGGTCCCGCTAATCCGACACTCGCGCACCGTACCAAGCCGCACAAAACACTAAAGCGGCTGCCGGTCACCATCCAGCAATCGCACCAACAGCGCAGTGCCATCGTCGCCCACGCGCAACTCGCCATAGCGAGCATTCGCGTAACGATCGGCCTGCCCCTCCGAAAAGAAATAAGCATTGGTCACCATGCGCACATCGCCATTGCGAATCCGGTACCGCAACGCGACTTCCTCCCGGTTTAGCGGCGTCGCGTCCTCCTGCGTACGCACCTTCAGTCCCAGGCCGTCGCCATTCAAGGCCAGAACGACATATCCATCGTCCGTCAGATCGTGCGCGGCACTATCCCAGCGCGGCCGTAGCGAATCCGCGACGGCGAAGTTCAGCGCCATATAGTCGCCCTGCATCAACGATCTGGGATCCACGGGCGCCAGTTCCAGGATCACGACTCGCCCTTGCGCCAGCAGTGTTTCGCGTTGCCAAATCGTGGCGTTCACCACCGCGAGGATCAGTCCCAAGCCCGCCAACATGCCAACCGTACGCCAACGCAAGGCCGAAGAGGCGGGAGCCACGCGTACGGCGCCGGGCACCTCAATCGTCTTCATCCAACGCGGCACCCAGTACACAAGCGCGCGCAGGCAAAACAACAACAACGCCGCGCCGCCCAGCCACAAGGCTTTATCGATCAGCGGCACCTGCAGTTGGTAGTAGTAAAACATCACATACCCGAGTAGACCCACGACGCCCAGCGTCGTCAGTCGTGCGTCCCTCAGTCCGTAACCCAGCAGCAACCACGCCAGCGCGAAGGCCACGCCCGGACTCGGCAACCAGAACAGGGCCAACAACAGCAACCCCAACGGCGTACCCCACACCACGCCGCTCGTCAGCACGGCACGGCGCGGCCATAGCACCACCAGCGCGCAGACCGCCGGTAGCAACACCCCGGCCACGACGATGACCGCAAACAGCGCCTCACCCTGCCACAACGCGGCTAAGTGCGTGATTGTTGCGCCGCCCACCATTCCCACCGTCAGCTGCACCGCCAACGCGAAGGCCCAGGCCAACGGACGCAAGGCGACCCAGCGGCCTTGCGCCGGTAACGCCACGTGTTGAGGTTCTGGGAACGAACCTAGCCCAGCTTCCCGGATGCCCACCCCCGTCCAGACCGGGCGGTACCCCAGATAAAAAGCAATCGCCGCCGCCCATGCCCCGACGACCTCTACCGGCAGCCACACCCGCGTCGATAGCCCGTTGTCATCCCATAACGTCCACAGCAGTTCTTCATTCGCCATCCCCGGCAGCCACTGCAATGCGATGAGCCCGCTCAACGCCAGCGCAATAAGTCCCGCCGTCAAGAACCGCAGCAGCACATCCCGCCCAAAGGCGTAGACCAACGCGCCCACGACGAGCAGACAAAACCAAACGCCGGTATGAAGCTCATAAGTCGCGTCCCCAAACAGCAAGGCGAACCACACCAGCAGCTGGCCGCCAAAACCCATCGCCGTCAGGCACTGGCTCCAGAATAAGCGGGTGCTCACCCGCAAGCCCGTCACGGCGAGTCCGCAAAGCACCAGCCCGCTGACTAAAGCTCCCTCGGTGGACTCCACCCAGGCCACCGCCACCAGGAAAAGCAGCAGCAGCAATGTCGCCAGCCAGGCGCTTAAGGCGAGTAACCCTTGCACATACCACGGTGCGGCAAGGGGAGCGGGAATGTCTGGGGTACCCGCCGCTGGCAGGGTTGCCGCCAGGCGCCGCAGCCAGCCCGCCGCCACCACCGCCTCGGCGATCAAGATCGCCGCGAGCGCGAGCGCCACCCAGGGCCCGTTGGCGACGTCCAACCACCATTCACCCACGATGCGCAGCGACATCACGATCACACCAGCGGCCAGGATCGCCAACGCGACCAGATCACGGCGCACACGCTGGTAGTAAAAACCCAGGCCCACCGTTACCACGGCCCATACCCAAGTCAGGCTGGACCCCAAGCCGTAATAATTCGGGGCCGACAGGAATTGTGTCGCCAACAGCAACCCCAGCGCCCCGGCTAGCAATAGCCTCGGCCCGATCCGCATGCTCGCGCCCGCACGCCGGCCCGCGACTTCCCAGCCAGCCAGAAAGAGCAGATTCACCAGTACCAAGGGCAAAAATTGTTCGCCGTCTCTCGCAGCCAGCCAAAACACATGCCCGTCCCAGGTATAGAGCAAGCCGGCGACGTTGACCACACCCATCCACAGCAGCCACACCACCTGCGTCCTGCCCACCAGCGCCCACGGCAGCAGCAGACCGGCCCAGACGGCAAACAATTCCCAGGTATCAGCCCCGGTCTGATACGTTTGCCCCAGCAGCGCCAACAACGCGCCCAACAGCAGCCCGGCCAGCGCCAATAACGCAGAAGGCGCATACTGACGGGCGTCGTCAACGGCCCGCCACCGCCAGCCAGACCCTGCGGCGGCGAGCACGCAAATTGCGAGCAGCCCCTGCGCGCCAATGAAACGCTGCGTTTTTGTCACACTGTCCCAATTTGCCGCGACGGCGCAAATGACTGCGGATCCCAGCAGCCAGATCCCCAGCCAAAGGGTGTTTCGGGCCAGAAATTGCCGCCACGCATGTAACTCATATTGCTGTCGAATTTCCGACTTGACTTGCATGTGGCGAATCTCCCCTCGTATCATCCGCGCTACACCGGCGGGTCTGCCGCCACTGGATACCCATGAGCAAAACGCTGATTATTGCCGAGAAACCCTCGGTGGCCCTTGATATCTCGCGCGCCCTAGGAGGCTTCGTGCGCGAGGGGGACTATTTTGAAAGTGAACGTTACGTGCTGTCTTCCAGCATCGGACATTTGCTGGGGCTGGTCGCGCCCAACGATCCCGTCAAAGGGAAGTGGAGCTTTACGCACCTGCCCGTGATCCCGCCAGCCTTTGAGCTCGGCCCGGCCGATAAAAAATCCGCCGAACGCCTGAAGCTCCTGGTCAAACTCGCCAAGCGCAAGGACGTCGACGGCCTGATCAACGCCTGTGACGCCGGGCGCGAGGGTGAACTGATTTTCCGCTACATCATTCAGTACGCCGGGGTGAAAAAGCCGATCAAACGGCTGTGGCTGCAGTCCATGACGCAGGCCGCCATCCGCGAAGCGTTCGAGAATCTGCGCGATGACGCCCAGCTCAAACCGCTGGAGGCCGCCGCCCGCTCGCGCGCCGAGGCCGACTGGCTGGTGGGCATTAACGGCACGCGCGCCATGACGGCGTTCAACAGCAAGGACGGCGGTTTCTTTAAAACGCCCGTCGGACGCGTGCAGACGCCGACGCTGGCGATTGTGGCCGAGCGCGAGGAACGTATCCGCCGCTTCGTGTCCCGTGACTACTGGGAAGTCCACGCGACCTTTGTCGCCGCCGCGGGTCTCTATCAGGGCCGCTGGATCGATCCGGATTTCAAGAAAGACGAACGCGATCCGGAAAAGCGCGATTCGCGCCTCTGGTCGCTGGCGGCTGCACAAAGTGTAGTGGCCGCGTGTCGCGAACAGCCCGGTCAAGTCACGGAAGAGTCCAAGCCCTCGACCCAGATGTCGCCGGCCCTGTACGACCTGACCTCGCTGCAACGCGAGGCCAACGGCCGTTTTGGTTTTTCCGCCAAAACCACGCTGGCACTGGCGCAGACCCTGTACGAACGCCATAAAGCACTGACCTATCCGCGTACCGATTCGCGCTACCTGCCCGAGGATTACGTGGGCACGGTGCGCCAGACCATGCAGGCGCTGGCCCAAGGCGGCTCGAACGCCGTGGGCGGCCTGTCGCGTCACGCAGGCACCGTCATAGAGCAGAACTGGGTCAAACCCAATCGTCGCATCTTCGACAATAAAAAGGTCTCCGATCACTTTGCCATCATCCCCACGCTGCAAATCCCGCACGATCTGAGCGAGGCCGAGGGCAAGCTTTACGATCTGGTGTTAAAGCGTTTCCTGGCCGTGTTTTTCCCGCCGGCCGAGTACCGCGTCACCACGCGCTTGACCGAAGTGCAGGGTCATCGCTTCAAGACCGAGGGCAAAGTGCTGGTGTCGCCGGGCTGGCTGGCCGTCTACGGCAAGGAAGCGCAAGGCGAAGACGCCAACCTCGTGCCGGTGGGCGACAACGAGACCGTGCGCACCGAGGATGTCGAGGCCGTGGGTCTGGCCACCAAGCCGCCGGCGCGCTACACCGAAGCCACGCTGCTGTCGGCCATGGAAGGCGCGGGCAAGCTGGTCGACGATGAAGAGCTACGCGAAGCCATGTCCGAGCGCGGCCTGGGCACGCCGGCCACGCGCGCGGGCATCATCGAAGGTTTGCTAGGCGAAGGCTACCTGCGCCGCGAGGGCAGGGAACTTGTTCCGACCGCCAAGGCGCGCCAGTTGATGACGCTATTGGCGGGTTTGGACGTGACCGAACTCACCTCGCCCGAACTCACGGGCGAATGGGAGCACAAGCTCAAGCAGATCGAGCAGGGCGGTTTGAACCGCGAGGCCTTCATGCGCGAAATCGCGCAAATGACCCAGGTCATCGTCAAGCGCGCCAAGGAATACGAGCGCGACACCGTGCCCGGCGACTATGCCACCTTGACAACCCCATGTCCCAAATGCGGCGGCGTGGTCAAGGAAAACTATCGCCGTTTCGCTTGCACGAACTGCGACTTCTCCATCGGCAAGCACCCGGGTGGGCGCACGTTCGAACTGCCGGAAGTCGAAGAGCTGCTGGCCAAGCGCGAGATCGGTCCCTTGCAGGGCTTTATCAGCAAGATGGGCCGTCCGTTCGCCGCCATCTTGCGGCTCAGCGACGAAAACAAGCTCGAATTCGACTTCGGCCAGAACGACGAAGACGACAACGAAGCGGTGGACTTTACGGGACACACGCCGGTGGGCGGCTGCCCCAAGTGCCACGCGAATGTCTTTGAGCATGGCTTGAGCTACGTGTGCGAGAAATCGGTGGGCCCGGAAAAGTCCTGCGACTTCCGTTCGGGCAAGATCATTTTGCAGCAGGAGATCTCGCGCGAGCAGATGCACAAACTGCTGACGAATGGCCGTACCGATCTGCTAGATGGATTCGTCTCCAGCCGCACCAATCGCAAGTTCAAGGCGTTCTTGGTGCGTCAGCCCGACGGCAAGATCGGCTTTGAGTTCGAGCCGCGCGCGGCGAAACCGGGACGCGCGCCGGCCAAGACGGCGACAAAGACGGCAAGCAAAACCGCCGCCAAGTCAGCGGCCAAGAAAGCGGCGCCCAAAAAAGCCGCCGCCAAAAAGGCCGCGACGAAGAAGACCGCCGCCAAGAAAGCCGCTGCCAAAACGGCAAGCTGACGAGGCTGGGTCGGCAGCCGGGTTATCCCCTATCGTATGACCCGGCTCACATCATTAAAAAGACCGTGGAAATCCCACGGTCTTTCAACATTTG
The DNA here is from genome assembly GCF_009763235.1 of Bordetella sp. 15P40C-2. Lineage (NCBI taxonomy): Bacteria > Pseudomonadati > Pseudomonadota > Betaproteobacteria > Burkholderiales > Alcaligenaceae > Bordetella > Bordetella sp. 15P40C-2. The sequence goes on along the minus strand of NZ_WSJA01000016.1, from coordinate 21,685 downwards.
CAGTATCGTTTCGCAAAATAATTTCGTACAACAACTCTCGAGGATGACATGCAGCGCTCGCAAACAGGTGCCTTTTCCCGCCGCCAGTTTCTGGCCTCTACCGCCGCCATCGCCGGCACCAGCCTCATCGGCGCGCCCGCTTTTGCGCAAGCCAAGCTCGGCAAAGCCGTATTCGGTTTGGGTAGCATCGATCCGTTTTTCTCCGCCGCGTATGTGGCGTTCAAAAAAGGCTACTTTGGTGAAGGCGGCCTCGAAGTTGAGTACCTGAATTCGCAAAGCGGTCCGCGCACCATGCAGATGCTGGCGGCCGGGCAAATCCAGTTTGGCGCCACCGCCGCGACCGCCGCTCCTGCGTTGACCTTGGCGGGTAAACCCGCGAGCCTGATCTTCGGTTTCGATCGCAAGCTCACCTACGCCAACGTGATCGTGCGCCGCGAGGACTACGAGAGCGGCAAAATCAAATCGCTCAAAGACTTGGCCGGCAAGCGCGTCGGCGCCACGCAGCCGCAGTCCGTGACCTGGCTGATGGCGGTTTACCTCATGCAGCAGGCCGGCATCGCCGATAAAGTCGATGTGCGTCCGCTGGGCGATTTGGCCACCATGCTGGGCGCGCTGAAAACGGGCTCGGTATCGGCCAGCATGGCCACCATGTCGATGATGGAGCAAGCCAAGGCCGAAGGCTGGGGCGTGCCGATTTTCGACGCCACCACCGAAGCCGCGTGGAATGAATTCATGGGCGGCGACGTGCCCGGCATCGCCGCGCTGACGCTGCAAGACACCATCCAGAAACGCCCCGAAGTCGTGCAGGCGTTCGTCACCGCGCTGGTAAAGGCTCAGAACTTCATCACCGATCACAGCGTGCAGGAAATCACCGACACGATCTACGATGACTACCTGAACGCCTTCCCGCGCCCGGCCATCGAGAAAACGCTGACGATTTATAAAGACACCGTTTTCCTCAAGGACAACATCATCACGCCGGCCGCCTACGACCGCATGATCTCCATCATGGGCGACGACCGCCAGTTCTCGAACGAAGAGCTCAAGCGCGTGCCGTATGCCCAATGCGTGGACATGTCCTTCGTGGAACGCGCGCGCAAAGCGGCCTGATGCAGCACGCAGGACGTGAAACAACGATGATTGAAATCTCCGAGGTTGGCAAGGCCTATCAGGGGCGCGCCGGGACGGTTCATGCGATCGGTAACGTCTCGCTTTCCATTGCGGAAGGCGAGTTCGTTTCCATCGTAGGACCGTCCGGCTGCGGCAAGAGCACGCTGCTGAACATGATCGCGGGCTTTCTAGCGCCCACCACCGGCACCATCCGCGTGGCGGGCGAGTTGGTCAACGGACAGGTACCGCCGGCGTTAGGCTATATCTTTCAGAAAGACACGCTATTGCCCTGGTACACCGTGCGCAAGAACGTGGCGCTCGGCTTGAAGTTCCAGGGCGTGGACCCGGCGCGGATCGAACGCCGTGTCGTCGAGCTACTGGAATTGGGGCATCTCACCGGCTTTGGCGATGCCTATCCGCATCAGTTATCGGGCGGCATGCGGCGGCGCGTGGCGCTCTTGATGAGTCTGGCGGTCGAGCCACGCATCCTGCTGCTGGACGAGCCCTTCGGCGCGCTGGACACGCACACCAAGACGCACCTGCATCGCGAGCTGATCGAGATCTGGCGCAAGCTCGGGCAGACCGTTGTGATGGTGACGCACGATCTGGATGAAGCCATCACACTGTCTGATCGCGTCATCGTGCTATCGGGTCCACCCAGCCGTGTCCTGCTCGATGAACGCATCACCATCCCGCATCCCCGTGATGTCTTTGTATTGCGCGAGACGCCACAGTTTGTCTCGCACGTTCAAAGTCTATGGAGCGTGCTGGGCGAACAATTCCGTGCCGCGGCCTAGCGCCGCCGAGTATTCATGACTGCAATCGACGCTTCTTCCTTGCAGGATCAACTGCAACAAGACCGCCGCGCGCAAGTGCGGCGACGGCTGCGCATCACCGCCTGGCAGCTGCTGATCCTCGCCACCATCATCGGCGGCTGGCAGATTTTGACCAGCATTCCGTGGTTCGCGCAGAACACGATCTTCGATCCGTTCTTTATCAGCCAGCCGTCGCGCATCGCCGCGCGATTATGGGAATGGCTGCAGCCCGGCCCGCGCTCGGTATGGCCGCATCTATGGCTCACGCTGGAGGCAACCCTGGTCGGCCTGGTCGTGGGCGTAGGCAGCGGATTTATCGTGGGCATGGTGCTTAGCCGAAGCCGGATGTTGGCCGACATCTTCAATCCGTTTATCGTGGCCTTTAACTCCATGCCGCGTATCGCGTTCGTGCCGCTGATCACCATGTTCTTTGGTTTGGGGCTGGCATCGAAAGTCGTGACCTCGTGGTTCGTGGTGTTCTTCCTGGTGTTCTTCAACACCTATAAAGGCGGACGCAGCGTGGAACGCGAACTCGTGGATTTCTGCCGCACGCTGGGCGGATCGCCGCGTCAGATCTTGTGGCGCGTGCGCGTGCCCACCGCTGCCGCATGGACGTTTGCCGCGCTGCCCAATGCGATCAGCTTTGCGTTGATTGGTGTGGTGCTCGCGGAATTCGTTGGATCAACTACCGGCATGGGGTACTTGATGGTGACGGCGCTCGCTACGTTGAATGCCACCGACATGTTCGCGGCGGTCACGCTGCTGTCGGTCGTAGGCATCGCGCTGGTGTACGCTGTCACATGGCTTGAGCGCAGGCTACTGCATTGGGCCCCGGAGTTCCGCGAATAATTTTGCCGAGACTTTCCCGACCGCATCATGACGACGAACACCCTCGCTAACCAGGCTTTCCTCCAGCAGTTTTCGCTGGCCGGTCAGGTTGCGCTCATCACCGGCTCTGCACGCGGGCTAGGCCTGTGTATGGCCTGCGCCATGGCCGCGAGCGGCGCCCATGTGCTGATCAACGGCCGCAATCCCGAAGCCACCGAATCCGCGGCCCGGGCGCTGCGCGATGAGGGTTTGACGGCGACAACGCTGGCGTTCGATGTTGGTGACGACGACGCGGTCACGCGCGCCTTTGAACAGATCGACGCGGATTTCGGTCGTCTGGACATCCTCGTCAACAACGTGGGCGCCCGCAATCGTCAGACGCTGCAAACCATCACTGCCGCCGAGATCCGCGCCCTCATCGAAACGGATCTGGTCGCCAGCATGCTGATATCCAAACATGCCGCCGCGCGCATGGTGAAACAAAAGTCGGGCCGCATCATCACCATCACCTCGGTTGCCGGTGAATTAGCGCGTGCGGGTGACGCCGTATACCCGGCCGCCAAGCAAGGCTTGACCGGCATGATGCGCGCGTTAGCGGCGGAGCTGGGCCCATTGGGCATCACCAGCAACGCCATCGCTCCCGGGACCTTCGCCACCGAAACCAACACTGCGATGGTCAAGGACCCGGAAGTCTTTCAACGCATGGCGCATCGCAATCCCATGGGCCGTTGGGGGCGTCCGGAAGAAATCGCTGGCGCGGCGGTCTTTCTGGCTTCGCCCGCCGCTTCCTACGTCAATGGTCAGGTACTGGCCGTGGACGGAGGTTTATCCATTCTGTTTTAGCTGCCCGGTAGCCACGCCGGCATTATCTGCAACGACACATTTGAGGTTCACAGGCATGAAGCAGCATTTCATCGATAACCGTTCCGTTCCTGGCAGCTCCGGCGAGACCATTCCTGTCATCGATCCGTCCACGGGCCAGGAATACGACACCATCCCGCGCGGCAATGCCGCCGACATCGATCTGGCGGTCCGCGCGGCGCGCAAGGCATTTGACGAAGGCGCCTGGGGCAAGCTCACCGCCGCCGAGCGTGGTCGTCTGATGTTGAAACTCTCGCTGAAGATCCTCGACCATGTCGACGAACTGACCGAGATCGAATCACGTGACTGCGGCAAGCCCACCAAGCAAGCCCGCGCCGATGTGATCGCAATCGCCCGGTATTTCGAGTTCTATGGCGGTGCAGCGGATAAGCTGCATGGTGAGACCTTGCCCTATCAAAATGGCTACACCGTCCTGACGCTGCGCGAGCCGCATGGCGTGACTGGCCACGTGGTGCCTTGGAACTATCCGCTGCAGATCTTCGGTCGCAGCGTGGGCGGCGCACTGGCAGCAGGTAATGCCTGCGTGGTGAAACCCGCCGAAGACGCCTGCCTGTCGCTGTTACGCGTGGCGGAACTGGCCGCCGATGTGGGCTTTCCGCCGGGCGCCATCAACATCGTGACGGGCTACGGCCACGAAGCGGGCGACGCGTTGACGCGTCATCCTGGCATCGACCACATTTCGTTCACCGGCTCGCCGCGCATTGGCGTATTGGTCACGCAGACCGCCGCGGAACGTCACGTCCCGGTCACGCTGGAACTGGGCGGCAAATCGCCGCAGATCGTGTTCGCTGACGCCGACATCGATGCACTGATTCCGGTCGCCGTCAACGCCATCGTGCAGAACGCGGGCCAGACCTGCTCCGCAGGCAGCCGTCTGCTGATCGAGCGCAGCGCCTATGAACGCGTGCTGGAACGCCTCTCAGAGGCCTTCTCGGCCTTGCGCACGGGCTCGGCAACGATGGATTTGGATTGCGGCCCGCTGATCCGCAAGACGCAGCTGGAACGCGTACAAAGCTTCCTGAAATCCGCCGAGCAAGATGGCATCACGACAGCCGCGCAAGGCAAAATCGCCGACGGCGCGCCTGCTGATGGTTATTACCAAGCGCCAACTCTGCTGCGCGATGTGCCGGTGGACCATCGCTTGGCGCAGGAGGAAGTCTTTGGCCCGGTTCTGGCCGCCATGCCGTTCGAGGACGAAGCCGACGCGGTTCGCATCGCCAACGCCACGGAATACGGCCTGGCCGCCAGCGTCTGGACGCGCGATGGCGGACGCCAACTGCGCATCGCTCGCAAGGTTCGCAGCGGGCAGGTGTTCATCAACAACTATGGCGCGGGCGGCGGGATTGAGTTGCCCTTTGGCGGCGTGAAAGCCAGCGGGCATGGGCGTGAGAAAGGGTTTGAGGCGCTGTATGGATTTACGGTGCTGAAGACGATCTCTATCAAGCACGATTGATGGTGCGTTGATGCGGTCGTGATACGGTCGGCTCCTGAAATGCGGGATTTGCTGCGTTCGGGGGCTGATCGTGTTGGGGTGCTTGCTGCTTTTGTGGGAGCGGGGGGGATAGATGGGACGCTGTTCGTTCTTAAGGCGCCGGCGTACGGTGCCCGTAGGCGTCACCGGCCCTATCGCCGCGACTCGGCCCATGAGCAGGGGCCTCGGCCTCGCTGCGCGAGGCTAAATCGCGGCTCAACGGGCCGGTGACGCCTACGGGCACCGCACGCCGGCTCATGATGTGCGCTGATGAAGGGCCTGCACTAATGGCGGTCCCAAAAACGGTTTGCTTTGCGAGCAATGTGCTGGCCTACGCATGCCCCCACTGTGAGTGCCGCGGGGTTGCCCTTGGCCACGCGGGCCTTTTGAGCGGCGGGAAGTCCCCGAAGGGGACCGAGGCCCCTGATAACGGGCCGAGCCGCTGCGACTAGGCCCGCGGGGCCAAGGGCAACCCCGCGGCACGCCTAAAGAACCATCAACGCCCCCCAGTACCTACAGCACCACCCCATCAAACGCTGTCATCCTCATACCAAACCCCTTCAGACAACATCATCCGATGATGCCCCATCCCCGCCGGCATCATAGGAAAGCAATTCTCCTGAGCCTGCACAGCCACATCCAAGAAATACGGCCCAGGATGCGCCAGACATTCGGCCAACGCGGCATTCAGCTGCGCCGGATCATCCACCCGAGCCGCCCCCCAACCAAACGCCCGAGCCAGCGCAACAAAATCCGGCAAGGAAGCGTTATAGCTGTGGCTGTAGCGCCCACCGTGAATCAGCTCCTGCCATTGCCGCACCATCCCCATGTACCCGTTATTGCACAACACCACCTTCACAGGCGTCTCGTGCTGCATGGCAGTGGATAGCTCTTGAATGTTCATCAACACCGACGCATCGCCGCTGACACACACGACGGTCTTATCGGGATGCGCCACCTGCGCCCCGATGGCCGCCGGCAGGCCATATCCCATGGTGCCCGCGCCACCCGAGGTCAGCCAACGATTCGGCTGATCGAATCGCAGATACTGTGCCGCCCACATCTGATGCTGTCCCACATCGGTCGAGACAATCGCATCACGCGATGCCAGCGCGGCATTCAAGCGGTGCATCAATTGCTGCGGCAAAATGGCTTCCGGGGTCGGGGAGTAAGCTAAACAATCCTTGGCCCGCCACGTATCGATCCTGCGCCACCAATCCGTCAAGCGCTCGGCTGGCAAAGCGTGTTCATTCAAAGCCTCGCGCAGCGCATCGATCAATGGCAGACAGTCACCCACCAACGCCACATCCACCCGCACCACTTTGTTGATCGAGGTCGGATCGATATCGATATGGATCTTGCGCGCATGGGGGCAGAACTCAGACAGTTTGCCGGTGATGCGATCATCAAAGCGCGCACCGATGCAAACCACCAGATCCGCCTCGTGCATCGCCATGTTGGCTTCCAGGGTGCCATGCATGCCCAACATGCCGACAAACTGCGAATCAGAGGCAGGAAAGGCGCCCAGACCCATCAGCGTCAACGTACAAGGCGCACCGGCTTGACGCACGAGTTCGGTAAACGCCTGGCATGCCGCCGGACCCGAATTCACGAGTCCACCGCCACCATAGAACACCGGCTGCTTGGCATCTGCGATCAGCGCGGCGGCACGGCGTATGGCGGTTTGCGGCAGCTTCAGCGGCGTCTTGGCGCTTTGACGGCGCGCGCGGGCGGTCGCAGTGCGTGCCTGCTCGGCTGCCGCCAACATCTGCACACCCGGCGTCGCGGGCTTGAGCTGCACATCTTTCGGTAAGTCCACCAGCACCGGCCCCGGCCGGCCCTGGCGCGTCAGATCGAATGCGCGACCCACGACCTCGGCCACGTCATCCACATCATGGATCTGCGTATTCCACTTCGTGATCGATCGCGAAATACCCAACGCATCACATTCCTGAAACGCATCGGTCCCAATCGCCGTCGTCGCGACCTGGCCGCTGATACACAGCACCGGAATCGAATCGCACATCGCGTCGAGCAAACCCGAAGTCGTATTCGCCATCCCCGGCCCGGACGTCACAAACACCACGCCCGTTTTGCCGGTCGTACGCGCATACCCTTCGGCCGCATGCACCGCCGCTTGTTCGTGACGCACCAGCACATGGCGCAAACGCGGTTCGGCATACAGCGCGTCGTACAGCGGCAGCACCGCGCCGCCCGGATATCCGAACACGGTATCGACACCCCGCGCAATCAGCGTATCGAGTAAAACCTGGGCTCCATTGCGGGCAGGAAGTTCAGTGGAATTCAAGGCGGCTAAGGCGCTGGCGTGGAGGCGATCGTTCATGTGGATATCTTATGCCTTTCCCCGCAGAAGATTTCTCTTATTTTCTACGTCCTGGGCATTTTTCCAGTAAATTCATCTACAAATCACCCGGAGTGTAGAAAATGAACCTGGACAAATTCGACCTCGCCATTTTGCGGGTGCTGCAGCAGAACGCGCGGGCCAGTCTGAACGAGATCGGCGCAGCCGTCGGTTTATCGTCCACGCCATGCTGGAATCGGATCAAGCGCATGGAATCGGCCGGCGTGATCCGAGGCTATACCGTGGATCTGGACCCGGCCAGTTTAGGCTTCATGGACACGGTCATCGTTCACATCACACTAGAGAGCCACAGCGAAGAAACGTTGTACGAGTTCGGCCGTGCGCTCGCGCAAATCCCCGAAGTCCTCGAAGCCTTTCTGGTCTCGGGCGACTATGACTACTACATCCGCATCGCCGTGCGCGACACGCGCGACTATGAACGGCTGCTGCGCGAACAGCTCTATCGCATCCCAGGTATCCGCCACAGCAAGTCCTGTTTCGTGTTGCGCCGGCTAAAAGAAACGCAACTGCCGCTGCACAGCGGGACCGAGCCCTAAGCCACAATGGCATTACACCTATAATCCCAGCTGGCCCGCTAACAGGCTTTCTCACATGACCACTGCTGACCCTTCCAAACCCTGGCACGTTGTGCGCCGCTCCAAGCTGCACGGCAACGGCGTATTTGCCGCACGCAAGATTCCCGCCGGCACCGAGATCATCGAGTACGAAGGCGCCCGCATCAGCGCCAAGGAAGCCGATCGCCGCCATCCCACCAATCCGGATGACCCCTATCACACGTTCTATTTCGCGCTGAGCTCGGGCCGCGTTATCGACGGTGGCGACAAGGGCAACGACGCACGCTGGTTCAATCATTCCTGTGAACCCAACTGCGAATCGGAAGAAAGCGCCAACGGTAAACGCGTCTTCATCCGCGCCCTGCGTGATATCAAGCGCGGCGAAGAACTGGTCTACGACTACGGCCTGGTCATCGACGGCCGCATCACGAAGACGCTCAAGGAAGCCTATCGCTGCCTTTGCGGGTCCGCGGACTGTCGCGGCACCATGCTCGCGCTCAAGAAACGAAAGCCCAAGAAAGCCGACAAGGCCGAATAGGGCTGAGGCGCGTCAATCTCAGCGTACAATCCACTTCATGCCGTCGTCATCGACGGCATCGCAGTACGTCTTCAGGGCGGGGTGTAACTCCCCACCGGCGGTAAGTCCCACAGGGGCGAGCCCGCGAGCGCCCGATGCCTTATGGCTATCGGGGTCAGCAGATCTGGTGCGAAACCAGAGCCGACGGTCATAGTCCGGATGAAAGAAGATGTGCCAGCCGATCCCGCGTGCGCGGGCGCTGTGTCTCGCTACGCGTGACGCCGCCCGAGCGAGCCTGGGCGCGGCTGGACTGTCATGAGCCCTGGAACGTTTTTCGCCACCATTTTTTGCGAGGGCGTTTCCAATGTCAGCCGTCAACACCACCAGCACCGCCTTTTCTCTCGGCGCTGCCGCATATTCTCCTCCCGATCTGTTTTCCCAGCCGCTACCCATGCGCCTGGCACGTGCGCTGCATCATATGCGCCTGGGCCGCCCCGTCATTTTGATGGACGATGATGACCGCGAAAACGAAGCCGACCTGATCGTCGCTGCAGACAAATTGACCGTGCCCGTCATGGCCCAATTGATTCGCGACTGCAGCGGCATTGTTTGCCTCTGCCTCACCGATGAGACGCTGGATCGCCTGCAGCTGCCGCCCATGGTGAGCCGCAACCAAAGCCGCTTCAGCACCGCGTTCACCGTTTCCATCGAGGCGCGCCATGGCGTGACCACCGGTGTGAGTGCGCTCGACCGCGTGACCACCATCCGCACGGCGATCGCACCGGGCGCCCAGGCCGACGATATCGTCAGCCCCGGCCATGTTTTCCCGCTACGCGCCCAGCCGGGCGGCGTCTTGACGCGCCGTGGCCACACCGAGGGCTCGGTCGATCTGGCCATCTTGGCAGGCCTGCGTCCCGCAGCCGTGCTATGTGAACTGATGAACCCGGATGGCACCATGACGCGCGGCGACGCCATCGCGCGATACGCCGCCGAGCATGGTCTGGTGGCCTTGACCATCGCCGAGCTCGCCGACTATCGCCGTCAGCAAGCACAGGCCAATGCGTCGACAGCTGAAACGGCGGACGCGGAGATGGCCTCAGCCTAGACGGCGATCCCCGCCTGATACGACCGGATCGGCATCGAACGACTGCGCGATCCGGACCAAGCACTGTTCGGCATCGCCCACCACCACGGTCGCGCTGCACGCCAGCATCAGGTTCAGATTCAACCCGAAATCTTCGACCGTATAACCCGCCGCATCCACATGACGCGGCGGGTCATCGCGTTCGTCGACCGCGATGCGCTGCACCAACGATTGCGCCTCATCGAGGTAAACGAACACGGGCTTGCCCATGGCAATCGCGAACCCCGCCTCGAACGCGGTGCCCGAATCGGGTTCATGCCCGCGAAACGGATTCATATTCGCCATGACCAGGTCCGCGCGCCGGATCAGATCGACGTTGGCCTCGTATATCCATTGCGCCAACGCGCGTCCGGATAGGTGCTCAGGCGCCGAGTTATCCAGCGGATACCAGCCTTCAAAACCGTAACGCAGACAGAGTTGCTTTAGCGCCTCGCCATGCGCCACCGCATCCTGACGAAACACGTCAAATCCTGCCAAATAAATCGTTTTCATAAGGCCTCCCACCTCTGCACCCGCTCGCTGCAATGCCCGCGGCTATCCACGCGAATCGTAACCCTGCACAGTATCCCAGCGACACGATACCGAATTGCCACACACTGCGTCGGGATTAAGCCCTCATAGTCATCGCGCAACCCCTGCAAGCTCTCTATAATCGTCGTCACAGCGCTTACAAGCTGCTGCGCGCCTGTCCGTCGGTCATGATCCATGACACGCCATATGGGCGACGTTGCGCCGCATCCCGGCTTGGCGACAAGGAAAACTCTCGAATGCCCTCTCATCCCTCTACGCTTACGCTTGGACATCGCCGCCGTGCGTTCCTACAGCTAGGCGCAGCCATGGGCGCACTTTGGATGGCAGGGCCGTCAGGCGCGCAATCCACCACCCCAGTAAAGGTATCTGCCGTCTATGGCGTGCCGGTCGAGCAGTCGTGGGCATCGCGGGTACACGCGGCCCTGCGAGCGGCGCAACAACGCGGCGACATCGAATACGCCTATTCTGAAAACGTCGCCCCCAACAACTACGAGGGCAAGCTACGCGAGCATGCCCAAAATGGCGCTGAGCTCATCATCGGCGAGGCCTTCGAGGACACGACCCTTGTCTACCGTGTGGCCCGCGACTATCCCAAAATCGCGTTCCTGGTCGGCTCGTTCGAGCGCCCGCAACAGCCTAATCTGGCCGTCTTTGACAGCCACATCTACGAGCCTCTGTACCTGGCCGGCATGATCGCCGGCGGGGTCAGCAAAAGCGGCAACATCGGCGTGATCGCCGGCCATCCGATTCCACGCACCAACCGCCTGGTCCATGCTTTCAAGGACGGCGTGCGCGAGGTCAACCCGGATGCGAAGTTCACCACCACGTTTATCGAAAGCCGTTTCAATCCCATCGCCTCCCGCCAGGCCGCGCATCGCCTGATCGATCAGGGCGTCGACGTGATCTATGCCGAACGTACCGGCGCGGTCGAGGCCGCCCAACAGCGCGGGGTGTACGTCATCGGTCACGCAGTCGACGGGCAGCCCTATTACCCGGACACCATCATCACCTCCGCGGTCTGGGATGTGGGCCCCACACTTGAACGCGCGCTCACCATGGTCCGGCGAGGCACATTCCAAGCCGATGACTATGGCAAGTATTCCCACATGCGCTACCAAGGGTCGGCGCTGGCACCGCTGAGAAATTTCGAAAACAAAGTGCCAGACGCGCTGATGGCTCGCGTGCGCGCCCGCCAGCAGACCATGCTCGAAGGCACGTTCACCATCAAGCTGAAAGACTATCGGCCGCAATAACGGCCGGCACCGTCACGCCAAGGGCAGATAGATCCGCGTCTGCAGTTCGGCCGCGGGCGTGGTCTTGGGGTCGTTCAGATACTCCTCCCAGATCGGGAAGTCACGCGTCTCTTCGCCACTGGCCGGCAGCCATTGCGCGAGCAGCCATTGGTACGCCGCCTCGATCTCGCTATATGGCCCGGTATAGTGCAGCACCGCACAGCGCGTAATCGGCAGCGTAAATTCGTCAAAGTCCTTATCCACAGGATGCCCGGCGGGCAAAGTCAGTCCGGCCAGCGCCCGTAAGTCGTCCGCGGGCACCTGCTCCGGGTCGTCGAAGTAGACGCCGAACGTGCGCGTCGCATCATTGACCAGCCCCCGCGCAGTAGCCATCAGGAAAAGCTGATCGAACGTCGCGCCTATCTCCTGATAATCGCCTTGATGGGCAATGGTCGCCAGGGTCGCGCCTTCAAAAGTCTCGATAGTGATCGGGTACATGCCAAGCTCCTCAGGGTTAAAGGGGCTGGAGCGCGCCTGTCGATATCGGCCCGGCGGCATGCCAAATGCCGACCCGAACGCGCGATTGAAAGCTGCGACCGACGTATATCCCGCGCGTGCGGCCACCTGATTCAACGGGCGACCTTCGGCGAGTTCCACCGAAGCCCGATGCATGCGGGCTCGCAACATCGTCGCCTTGACCGTCTCGCCCATCAATCCGCGATACACGCGGTGGAAATGATAGGGCGACAGGCACGCCAAGTCGGCCAGATAATACAGATCCGGCGCGGCATCGGGATGCGCTGCCAGCCAACGCAGTACCGGTTCCAGCCGGGTGGCGTAGTGGATACGAGTTCGGGGCTTCATGCGTTCTCCAGTGACGTCACTGTAGCGGAGGGTGCTTTGCAGATTTTGCGGTTTTACCCTCGCCGCACGCGCATGCGCCCGTCGCGTTATTGCGGGTACGTCCCTGGCAGCAGCAAACTGCGATCGCCGGGCGTCAGGCTCTTGCGCCCGCATAACGCCATCGTGACATCCATTTCTTTGTAAAGGATTTCCAGGGCGCGCGTCACCCCGGCTTTCCCATAGGCGCCCAGCCCATACAAGAACGCCCGGCCGATCATGGTGCCGCGCGCACCCAGGCAGACGGCTTTGAGCACGTCCTGACCCGAGCGGATACCGCCATCCATCCAGACTTCGATACGCGAGCCCACGGCATCGGCAATCGCGGGCAGGGCGGCGATCGTGGACATCGCGCCATCGAGCTGGCGCCCGCCATGATTGCTCACGATCAATGCATCCGCGCCCGTATCGGCCGCCAGGCGCGCGTCTTCCTCATCCAGCACGCCTTTGAGGATCAGCTTGCCACCCCAACGCTGTTTGATCCATTCCACATCCTTCCAGCTAAGGCAGGGATCGAATTGCTGCGCCGTCCAGGCACCCAACGAAGACATATCCCCCACGCCCTTGGCATGCCCAACGATATTGCCAAACGTGCGACGCGATGTGCCCAGCATCCCCATACACCAGCGCGGCTTGGTGGCTAGGTTCAGCATGTTTGCCAGCGTCAGTTTAGGCGGCGTGGAAAGACCATTGCGGATGTCCTTATGGCGCTGCCCCATGATCTGCAGATCCAGCGTCAGCACCAGCGCCGAGCAATTGGCCGCCTTGGCGCGGTCGATCAGGCTGGCGACGAAATCTCGATCGCGCATCACGTACAGCTGGAACCAGAACGGCTTTTTTGTGGCCCGCGCCACATCTTCTATCGAACAAATGCTCATCGTCGACAGCGTAAACGGCACCCCGAATTCCTCGGCCGCCTGCGCCGCCAGGATCTCGCCATCGGCGTGCTGCATGCCGGTCAAGCCGGTAGGGGCAATCGCCACCGGCATCACGGCATCCGTACCCGCCATCGTGGTACGCAAAGACCGGCCTTCCATATTGACCGCGACGCGCTGACGCAGCTTGATGCGCTGCAGATCCGTTTCGTTCGCGCGATACGTGCTTTCGGTCCAGGCGCCGGAGTCGGCATAGTCATAAAACATGCGCGGTACGCGCTTTTGCGCCAATACGCGCAAGTCTTCGATGCAAGTGATCTTGGCAAGATTCGGGTTCATGGGACATTCATGCAAAATAGAGGGCGGACAATGGAAACCGACGCTGCGTCGTTTCCTGACCCGACAAGACGGGCAGGGCGCGGCCCTCTGGCACAGCGCATGCGGCATCAGTATACGCGCCGCGTTTGCCGACTGAATTATCGAAATAACCGGGTATCAAAGGATCGTCATGCAAGTCCCGCAACACGAAACCGTCCACGCCATTATCAAAGGGGTTGTTCAAGGCGTGGGCTACCGTCACGCCACCGTACGGCGCGCCCATATGCTGGGGGTGACGGGCTGGGTGCAAAACATGGAAGACGGAACCGTACAAGCCATGGTGCAAGGCACGCCCGATCAAGTGGACCACATGCTGCAATGGCTGCACCGGGGCCCGCCGTCGGCCGTAGTCAAAGAGGTGATCACGGAACGGATCTATGCGGATAAACAATACAAGCGGTTCGAGCAGCTTTAAGTTCACATAGCCATCGATGACGGCCGGCGCACGTTTCGTCGCTTACTCTTCTTCACCGAGAAACGAGAACCGCATTAATGTGCGCTGCCGCGCCCGCGCATGATCCACGATAGGCATGGGGTACGTCTCCCCAAGCCTCACGCCACAAGCAGCCAGCTCACGCGCTTTCATGGCGGCAGGGTAGTGAATATGGCGGTCGGGCACCCGCGCCAACTCGGGCACATAACGACGTATAAACGCACCGTCCGGATCGAAACGCTGCGATTGCGTGACGGGGTTGAAGATACGAAACCACGGCTGCGCATCGCAACCCGTGGACGCGGCCCATTGCCATCCGCCGTTATTCGCCGCCAAGTCATAGTCGTTCAAATGCCGGGCAAAGAAACGCTCGCCCAGCCGCCAATCGATTCCTAGATCCTTGGTCAAAAAGCTGGCCACCACCATGCGCAAGCGGTTGTGCATATAGCCAGTCTGCAGCAATTGACGCATCGCCGCATCGATCAATGGATAGCCCGTGCGTGCCTCGCACCAAGCCTGCCACAATGTCGGTTCATCGTCCCAGCTCACGCGGTCGTATTCCGGCCGATACGCCTGCGTCACCACGTGCGGGTGATGCCACAAAATCATGAAGTAAAAATCGCGCCACGCCAGCTCCGACAGCCAGGTCTGCGCCCCTTCGCATCCTTGCGCCGCGCGCTGTACCGCATAGGCCGCCAGTCGCCGAATCGACACCGTGCCGAATCGCAGATGCACGGACAGATACGAGACACCCTTGCGTCCCGGAAAATCGCGAGCCTCTTTATACGCCTCCATGCGCGGCAGGAAATCTTGCAGCAATTGCTCGCCGCCTTGCATGCCGGCCGGCAAGGGCAGCGCGGTCAGATTCGTTTTCTCGAAACCCAGCTGTTCCAGCGTGGGGATGGATTCGCCTTCCGGCAGCGCGGCTAAATTCCGTGCGTACCGCTCAACGGGATATGCCTTTAACTGGAACTCGTCCAGCTTGGCCAGCCACGCGCGCTTATAGCGCGTGAACACACTATACGGCTTGCCCTGTTGGTTTAGCACCTCGTCCCGATCCAGCAGAACTTGGTCCTTGTAATCGCTAAAGGAGATCCCGATCGCGTGCAGCGCGTTGGCGACCTGCTCGTCTCGCGCTATCGCGTCAGGCTCATAGTCGCGATTGGTCAACACCTCCTGCACCCCGAGCTGACTGGCCAGTTCGACAATACACCGCAACGCAGCGCCATGCCTGACGATCAGCCCGCCGCCCGGCGCGCCGCTGTGCCTGGCTAACGCACGCAACCCCTCGTCCAGTTCGCGCACGCTGGCGTGTATGAACTCCACCCGCCGATCGCTGCGCGAAGGCAACGCGTCCAGAATATCGGTGTCAAACACAAACGCGCAGAACACGTGCTCATGGCGTCGCAACGCATGGTAGAGCGCGGCGTTATCCACACAACGCAGATCGCGTCGCATCCATACGAGAGCACGGCTGGGCATGAGTGGGAACTCCTAATGAACGTAAACGCATCGGTTCGACGCGCTCAATGCGCAAGAATGCAAGCAGGTCTGGTACCCGATTCCATCATCTTTACCGCTATAGCGCGTGTGCCGCATTGTGCCAGGGTTTATCGCTGTCTATTGAAGCCCTTATCCAGGCCGAGATCACGACGGGCACGCTACTTGCGAGGTTGGCTGACGCAGAGGGTCATCCCTCACCATCCGCACTAACGCTAAAGGAGATTCATATGGCCGATCATGTCGTCAAAGTATTGAACAACCTAATTGAGACCTCCAAGAACGGCGAAAAAGGATTTCTCGCCGCCGCCGAGGACACAAAGACGGCCGAGCTGAAAATGCTGTTTGAAAGCCGCGCGCGCGATTGCGCTGCCGGCGCCGCCGAACTGCAAACCGTAGTGAGCCAACTCGGCGGCAAGCCGGAAGACAGCGGCACGGTGGCCGGGGCGATCCATCGCGGTTGGACCAACCTGAAGGCCGCCGTGGCCGGTCGCGACGATCTCGCCATTCTCGAAGAATGCGAACGCGGTGAAGACGTCGCCAAGGCGCAATACAGCGATGCACTGAAGGAAGCGCTGCCCGAAAACATCCGCGCTATCGTTGAACGCCAATACCAGGGCGTACTGCGCAACCATGATCAAGTTCGCGATCTGCGCAACCGTTACAAAGCCATGAAGTAAGCGTAAAGCTTACCGATTGAGTGCCCGGCATATGCCGGGCTTTTTTACGTCATTGCGTCGGCCCACGCGCAGTATGATTCGTCTATCTATCCACAGGAGCAAGTCATGGCCAAAAAGCCTGAACCCCCGGATCCCGACGAAGTCGCGCTGATCCAATGGTGTACCGAAGTAGAAGAATTGTTCGTCGCGGCTGGCGCGTCGCGCGAAGAAGCTCAACAACATATCGAAGACGAAGCCGAGTGGTTTACCGACATGTTTTATGACGGTCTGACCCCGGAAGAAGCCGCCAAAGCCGCGCTGAACCAGTAGTTCCATCGACAGACCTCATCCGGGTATACTCAGCCCGGGTGCTCACACATTCACGTGTGGCAGGGAATGCGATGGTCGGGCCGCCACGCGCCACAGGCGCGCCCCTATATGCCCACAATCACCACACATCGCATCTCCATCTCGACGCTGCGGCGCACGGCCGGGCTTTCTCTGTTTCAGACTCTTCCTCTTTTGCACAGTCGACGCTAGCTGCATCGAGCCGTCGTGGGCGTTCGCGCGCCTGGTCCTACGGCCCGTTGCACTCTGGCCTGCCTACGACACTTCCCCCTCATATACCGACCAATCTCAGACGCAAAGGACATTATGACCATCGTAGAAAAGAGGCTATCCAACACGTTCAAACAGTTCTTCGAATCCGAGAAGGCGGGCGGCATTATCTTGATCGCCTGTACCGTCATTTCCCTTCTGATAGCGAACTCTGCAGCGGGCGATGCGTACCTTCATGCATGGCAGGTGAAGGTCGCGGGATTGAGCATCGAGCACTGGGTCAACGATGCCCTCATGGCAATCTTTTTTCTATTGATAGGCCTGGAGCTCAAACGCGAGTTGTACAACGGCGAACTTTCGGATTTTAAGAACGCGCTGCTACCCATTATCGCGGCCGCCGGCGGCATTATCGTGCCGGCCTCGATTCACTTTTTGCTCAATGCAGGAACGCCCACGCAGCCGGGGATGGGCATTCCGATGGCCACGGATATCGCCTTTGCACTGGGCATTCTGGCTTTGCTGGGAAGCCGTGTTCCCGCTTCACTTAAAGTATTTCTTACCGCGCTCGCGGTGATGGACGACCTGGGCGCGATCATCGTTATCGCGGTCTTCTATACCGCTGAATTGTCGTGGGCTTATTTGCTCGGCGCCTTGGCGGTATTTGCGGTACTGGCATGTATGAATCGCTTTCTGCGCGTGACCTCGCTCGCACTATACCTGGTGGGCGGCGCAGTGATGTGGGTGCTGATGTTGAAATCGGGCGTGCATGCCACGATTGCTGGGATTCTGTTGGCCTTCGCCATTCCCTTCACCGCGAAACAAGATGACGAACATTCGTTGTCGCATCGGCTAGAGCACATTTTGCACAAGCCTGTGGCTTTCATCATTCTGCCCATCTTTGCGCTCGCTAACACCGGCATCATTATCGGCGGCGATTGGGCGCAAGAGCTCAGTTCGAACAATAGCGTGGGCATTCTTGCTGGCTTGGTGATGGGCAAACCGATAGGTATTACGCTGCTGTGTTTCTTGGCCGTCGCGATTGGCATCTGCAAGCTTCCGCTTGATCTGCGCTGGCGTCATATCTTTGGCGCGGGTTTGCTGGGCGGCATTGGGTTCACGATGTCGATCTTCATCACCAATCTTGCATTCACGGGCAACCTGGAAGTTATCAACGCTTCCAAGATGGCGATTCTGTTGGCGTCTCTGACCGCAGGCGTGCTCGGTTTCGTGTGGCTGAAGATATTTGGGAAACCGCTGCCTACAGACACGGATTTGGATACGATGGATTTTGACGACGAAACGCAGCCACAGTCGCCTGGGCTATCCCAGTAGCGAAGTTGAAGGGCCTGCGGGCGCTAGATCGGTTCGGCGATTAGCAAGCCAGCCGCTAGCACCGAGATCGGAGTCAAAACGGGCTCATCGAATTCCAGCGTGTCTGATTATTACCTAAACTTTCTTATTGAAAAATACGTTATTCCGTACATCTGCAGCGCAAAATCGATAGACACCTGGGCCGTTCGGACCGGAGGATGGCGTGCAGCGCCACGTTTGCTGCCGTCTCGTACCGGATCTCACTGCCCATGAAGCCCATCGCAAGCCCCTTTGCCTTGTCGCTACTCGCGACCACCCCGGCGCTCGCCGCCGATCCAAGTTCGATCGCAGTCGGTGTACAGGAGGTCAGCCAAGGGACCGTCGGCACTGCAGACAACGTGAACGGTGGGCAGGCCGGCGCTGTCACGTATACCAACAGCGGCCCGGTCGCCATCACCCCCACGAGCAGCGATACCTTGGTCATCGGTGTGCGGGCGGCCAGTATTGGCGGCAATGGTGCCACGCCCGACTCGCATAACAACGGTGGCAACGGTGGCGACGGCGCGCAGGTCAACCTGACCAATACCGCCGGTGCCAACATCACCATCTCAGCACCGACGGCGCCGGGTGCCAACCTCCAGCACGGCGTCATCGGCCTATTGGGCAGTTCGCGTGGCGGCATGGGCGCGCAACCCGACGCAGGCGTGATCGATCATTACGGTGGCACCGGCGGCAGCGCCGCCTCGGTCACTGTCACCAGCGCAGCCAACGTATCGCTGGGCACTGCCGCGGCGTATCTGAACGGCAACGACATGGGATGGGGCGTCGTCGCGCAGAGTCTGGGAGGCAGAGGAGGCGATCAAACCAAGGGTGACAACAGTGACGGTGAACCCACCGGCGCGGGCGGCAACGCCTGGAGCGCGACTGCCAACGTGACGGGCAACGTGGCCGTCTATTGGTCGCCGACGGCCCAGACCGCCTGCAGCAACACATTCGGCGTGAGCCGCTGCAGCAGCGTCGCGGCGGTCGTAGCCAGCAGTATCGGCGGCGAAGGCGGCACAAACACCTTTACCGATGATCAGGGTGGTGATGGCGGACAAGCCGGGCAGGTCACGGCCAACGTCGGATCGAACGGCCCCGGCAGCGCGCTCACCACCATCACGGCGGCTACCACCCAAGCCACCCAGGACGACAGTGCCGCCATCCTGGCGATGTCGCTGGGCGGGCATGGCGGAAACTACGGCACCAACGACGGCACCGGGGGTGAAGGCGGCAACTCGCTAGGCGCCGAGGCCAATGTCTACAACACGGCCGTGACGGCGACCGGCGACTATCTCTACGGCGTACAGGCAGTGTCGCGTGGCGGCAATGGCGGCACCGATTCCAACAACTCGCAGCCTCCCGCCTCCAACGGGGGCGATGGTGGCGCGGCAGGTGCCGCCACGGCCACCCTCGACAACAGCTCGGTCAACACTTCTGGCACGGGCGCATACGGCGTACTGGTGCAGAGCATAGGCGGGCTGGGAGGCTTGGGTACCAGCCAAGGCGGTCAAGGCGCAGGCGGCTCTGGCGGCGCGTGGAGCAGTTGGATAAACGGCAGCTCGGGCGACGGCGGCGTGGGCGGCAATGGCGGGCAATCGACCGTCAATACCGCTGCGGCGGTATCGACATCCGGCCAGTACGCCCATGGAATACTGGCGCAATCCCTGGGCGGTAGTGGTGGTACCGGCGCGACCGGGAGCGGAGTGATCGCACTGGGCGGTGGCGGCGGTGCCGGCGGCAATGGCGGGTCCGTAAAGGCGAACCTGGGCGGGACGGTCAACACGACAGGAACAGGCGCGATTGGCGGCCTGTTGCAGTCGATTGGCGGCGGCGGTGGCAATGCCGGCAGCGCCTCCGGCATCATTTCCGTGGGCGGCACGGCCGGTAGCGGCAACACAGGCGGCGCCGTTGACACGACGTTAAGCGGCGCGATCACGACCACGGGCGAGGCAGGAATTGGAATCCTGGCGCAGTCCATCGGCGGTGGCGGCGGCAATGCGGGTTCGGCGGCGGGCGTGTCCGCGGTAGGTGGGCAGGGTGGCGCCGCTGGCGACGCGGACACCGTCAATATCAACCTGCAAAGCGGCAGCGCGATCACGACGTCGGGCCTTTACGCACACGGCGCGGTCGCGCAATCGATCGGCGGCGGCGGCGGCAATGGCGGCAGCGTTTTCAGCCTGTCTGCCGGGGAATCCGTCGCGCCCCCCGCACTGGGTGGCAGTGGCAGCGGCGGCGGTACAGGCGTGGTGGTGCAAATACTCGGCGCCGGGACAAAGCTGGCGACACAGGGAGCCGGCGCGATAGGCCTGCTGGCGCAATCGATCGGCGGCGGGGCGGCACCGGGGGTTCTTCAACGCAGGAGGGCAGCGACTTCGTCAGTCTGTCGATCGGCGGCGCTGGCGCGCAAGGCGGCAACAGCGGCAACACCACCATAGGCCTGGAAAATTCCAGCGTCAGCACTCAGGGCATCGCCGCGCCGGCCATCGTAGCCCAATCGATCGGTGGTGGTGGCGGCAATGGCGGCGCCGCGCATGGCTCCAGCCTGAACGCGTTCTTCGGCACCGCAGTGACCATTGGCGGCACGGCCGGCAATGGCGGCGGCGGTGGTACGGTCGCGGTGGGCCTGAAAAACACGGGCGTCACCACGGGCGGCGGGCAGTCGAACATGGCGGTCGCAGATTCTTATGGGGTACTGGCCCAGGCCATCGGCGGTGGCGGCGGCAACGGCGGCAGTGCGCAGGCCAATGATCTGGATCTGGGTATTCCCACCGGCGACGGCTCGATTGCCATCGCGACCACGCTAGCGCTGGGCGGAGCGGGAGGCAGCGGCGGCAACGGCGGCATTCTGAAGGTAGTGCTGGAGCAGGGCACGAAAGTGGCCACGGGCGGTGTCGGTTCACACGGGGTGCTCGCCCAAACTATCGGTGGTGGCGGCGGCTCGGGCGGCGCATCGCACGCGATGAGCACGACCTCCACGGCAGCACCCGACGACACCCTCCAGATCACCGTCAGCGTGGCGTTGGGCGGCAGCGGGGGCGCGGGTGGTCATGGCGGCCAAGCCGAGCTGTATGTTGATGGCACTTCGTCCATCACAACCTACGATGATTTCTCCAACGCGGTGATGGTGCAGACCATCGGCGGCGGCGGCGGCAATGCCGGCATCGGCAGCAGCAAAACGGGAGGCTCGGGGCAATCGATCAACGCCACCGTAGGCGTGGGCGGCACGGGTGGGGGCGGCGGCAATGGGGGCACGATGACCGCGCAATTGGATGCCGGCTCGCTGCTGCAAACCTACGGATCCGGATCGCGCGGCATGCTCTTGCAATCGATTGGCGGCGGTGGCGGCGCCTCGCAAGGCGGGACGGTCCAGCTATCCGCGTCGGGCTCCGGCGGCGACAGTGGCGACGGCGGGGGCGGTGGCAATGACGATGGCAGCGGCTCCCAAGCCAGTGTAGACATCTCCGTAGGCGCCAAGGGCGCCACCGCAGGCGACGGCGCGGCACTGACGTTAACGCCTCAGAGCGCAATCAAAACCGCGGGCGGCGATGCCGATGGCATTCTC
>NZ_WSJA01000015.1:0-33607 GCF_009763235.1 Bordetella sp. 15P40C-2 | reverse complement strand
ACCCATCTGGACTCCAATTTCCACACGCGGCGCCGCCGCGCCTGAGCGGTCCTTCAAAAACAAACCCCCGGCAAAAACCAGGGGTTTATCAACAGCCTGAGGCGAGCCCTCGGGCTCGCCTTTGTTTTTGGTGCGCGGCTTGGCACGCGCATTCGCCACTGGCGAGTCGATGCCAGTCACGCGGGCGTCATCGCAGGCACAACCGCCACTGACACTGCATCCGATATCACGGTGTCCTGGCGCGTCGGCGCGGTCCGCGAGCTGCAAGTAAGATACCCTCTGTTCACCCCTATTTTCAGGGACGGCGGTTTGTAATCTGGAGACGCCCATGCTGCTTGACGACGATATCGTATTGGTGATCAGTAACGCCCCGGATCTGTTGCTGGCAAAACGCATCGCCCACGTGCTGGTCGAGGACGGCTTGGCCGCGTGCGTGAACTTGGGCGCACCAGTGCTGTCTGTTTATCGTTGGCAGGGGCAGATCGAGGGCGCCGACGAGATCCCGATGTGGATTAAAACGACCTCGGGGCGTCAGGACGCGGTCATCCAGGCATTGGGCAGGCTGCACCCCTACGACGTGCCGGAAATCCTGGTGGTGCCGGTACTAGGCGGCCATGCCGCGTATCTGGATTGGGTGCGACAAGAGGCGGCGGGCAAGCCACTGGATAAAGAGGACAAGAGGGTCTGATGCAGCGGTTGAACGTGGGTGTGCTAGCTACCGGACGGCCAGGATGGGTTTGGCTCGTCCTGTTTGCGGTATGGAGCCTGTTGCTCGTATGTCGCCCTGCCCAGGCCTTGTCGGAAGAGGATTTTCTGCCGCCGGAGCAGGCATTCGTCTTTAGCGCCGCCATGGCTGCCCCGGATACGGTGGCGCTGACATATCGCATCGCTCCTGGCTATTACATGTATCGCGAGCGGTTCGAGATCGCGGCGGATCCGCCGCAGGCTGTAACCCTGGGCGACCCTGTCTACCCGCCGGGCAAAGTGAAGTACGACCCGACGTTCGAAAAGGACATGGAGACCTACACGCGCGAGGTCACGGTCTCCGTACCGCTGTCGGGAACGCAGGCCGTCGCGCTGGAGATAACGAGTCAGGGTTGCGCGGATGCGGGGCTTTGCTACCCGCCACAAACCCATCGGGTTTCGCTGGAGCCTGTGCCCGATGGGTATGTCGTTAAGGACGGTGCCTCGCAAACACGCTCGCCCGGTTGGTTGACGGCATCCACAGATCAAGCCGGGCGGACTGCTGGACAATCGGATTCACAGAGCGGCGCTTTACAACAAAGAATCCAAACAATCCCGGGTGCAGAGCGACCAGAATCGTCAAACGGTCTGGGCGCACTGCTTTCGGCGGGAGATACCGGGCTGGCTGACGCCATTAGCGGACTGGGATGGTTGAAGACGGCGGGTGTTTTCTTTTTGCTTGGCCTGTTATTGGCGTTAACGCCCTGCGTGCTGCCGATGATTCCCATCTTGTCGTCCATCGTGGTTGGAGGCTCGCGCGAGGCGCGCCCGACGCGCGCGCGTGGCCTCGGTTTGGCGGCGGCGTATGTGCTGGGGATGTCGGTGGTTTATACCGCGCTCGGCGTGGCGGCCGGCCTGAGCGGCGCGGGTTTGGCCGCGTGGTTGCAGACGCCTTGGCTCTTGGCATTGTTCGCGGCGCTGTTGGTGGTGCTGGCCGTGGCAACGTTTGGCGCCTTTGACTTGCAGATGCCAGGAGGCATACAGAGCTGGCTAAGCGCGCGTTCGTCGCGGATTCCGGGCGGACGTATTACCGGTGCGCTCGCCATGGGCGCTATCTCGGCCTTGATCGTCGGCCCTTGCGTGGCCGCGCCACTGGCGGGGGCGCTGCTTTATATCTCGCAGACCGGTGATGTCTGGTTGGGCGCAGCGGCCTTGTTCGCCTTGGCCTGGGGGATGGGAGTGCCGCTATTGCTGGTCGGTGCCTCGTCGGGTGCGTTACTGCCCAAGGCTGGGCCTTGGATGGACGGGGTGCGGCGCTTGTTCGGCATGCTGTTGCTGGCCACTGCGTGGTGGATGCTGATACCGATTACGCCCACCTGGTTGCAGATGGTGGGCTGGGCTTTGCTGGCGATGGTGGCTGCGGTGATGCTGCGAGCCTTCGATGCGCTGCCGGCAGGAGCGGGTGCGCCGCGCATGTTCGCTAAAGGCATCGGCATTCTGCTGGCGCTGGCAGCGGCTGCATGGCTGGCCGGGGCAGTCAGCGGCGGACGGGATGTGCTGCAGCCGTTGTCGCATCTGCCGGCCCGGACGAGCGCACCACAATCCATCGCAGCGGCGCATCCCATCGCGTTCACGCGTGTGCGCAACAGTGCCGAGTTGGATGCGGTGTTGGCGCAAAGCACGCGTCCGGTGATGTTGGACTTCTATGCTGATTGGTGTGTCTCGTGCAAGGAAATGGAACGCTTTACGTTCTCCAATCCCGAGGTCGCCAGTAAGCTCGCCCAAATGACGCTGTTGCAGGCCGACGTTACGCAGAACAACGCCGATGACCGTGAACTGCTAAAACGCTTTCGTCTTTTCGGGCCACCGGGCATCGTGTTTTTTGAGCCGGGCGGCACAATCGTCGCGGACGCACGTGTAGTGGGGTTTCAAGACGCGGCGCGCTTTAGTTCGGTGTTGGATAAGGTGCTGCAAGACAGATAAGCGCAGCACACTGTGCCGGGCTGGCCACGTGCGACCTTCTTACGGCCCATCGTTAAGTGCTGACGACGGCGGGGGTATCAGTAGTTCGACGTTCATGGCGAGCATCGGACTGAAATACGCGTTTTAAACCGTGTTGACGCTAGCTTTTACGTGCCCGCGCGCCTGTCTGGATCGCGCGGGCACCTGATAACGCTGCCGCCGCAGGGCGGCTCATCGTTCTAACGGGCCTTTAACAGCTTCGCCGCCTCAATCGCGAAATACGTCAGAATCCCATCGGCTCCGGCACGCTTAAAGGCCAGCAAGGCTTCCATCATGACTTTGTCGTGATCCAGCCAGCCGTTGGCGGAGGCCGCTTTGATCATGGCGTATTCGCCGCTGACTTGATAGGCAAAGGTCGGCACGCGGAAGGTGTCTTTCACGCGGCGCACGACATCCAGATAAGGCATGCCGGGCTTGACCATCACCATGTCGGCGCCTTCTTGCAGGTCGGCGGCGACTTCGCGCAGGGCTTCATCGAGGTTGCCCGGGTCCATCTGGTAGGCCATTTTGTTGGACTTGCCCAGATTGCTGGCCGATCCCACGGCATCGCGAAAGGGACCATAAAAGGCGCTCGCATACTTGGCCGAGTAGGCCATGATGCGCGTGTGGATGTGCTGTTTGTCTTCCAAGGCCTGACGGATGGCGCCGATACGGCCATCCATCATGTCGCTGGGGGCGACGATATCTACGCCCGCATCGGCCTGCACCAAGGCCTGACGGATCAGCAGTTCGACGGTGGGCTCGTTGATGACATAGCCGTCTTCGTCGATGACGCCATCCTGGCCGTGGCTGGTATAGGGGTCGAGCGCCACGTCGGTCAGCACGCCGAGCTCTGGAAAGCGTTCTTTCAAGGCGCGCACGACCCGGGGAATCAGGCCGTCGGGATTGGTCGCCTCGATGCCGTCGGGTGTTTTCAGCGCGGGATCGATGGCGGGAAAGAGCGACAGCACCGGGATGCCGAGTTCGACGCATTCCGCGGCGACTTCCAGCAGGGTGTCCGGCGAATAACGCATCACGCCGGGCAGGGAAGGCACCGGTTGACGCAGACCCGTGCCTTCGGCGACGAACACCGGATAGATCAAGTCATCGACCGTGAGCGCGTTTTCACGCACCAGACGGCGCGTGAAGTCGTCGCGACGCAGGCGGCGAGGACGTGAGGTCGGGAATGCGGGCGTGATGATGTTCGGATTCATGGCACTACCTTCGGAGAGATCCAGTTCTCGACTTGTTGACCGGCCTCAACGAGGCCGATGCGTTCGGTGGCAGAGAACGGCACCGTGTTGAGCGCGCCGATATCGGCGAGCTCTTTGCGTACGGCGAATACCGCGCGTTGGCGCTGACCATACGGCAATTTGTCGGCCTTGGTCAGCAGCGCCAGCACCGGGCGTCCGGTGGGCGCGATGAAGTCCGCCAGGCGGCGGTCCAGCTCGGTCACGCCTCGGCGGATATCAATGAGCAGCACAATGCCGGCCAAGGACGGCCGGTCGCGCAGATAGCCGCCCAGGATGTCTGACCATTTTTCTTTTTCTTTTTGCGCGACGGAGGCGTACCCATAACCAGGCAAGTCGACGAGAAAGCCCAGTGGCGCATCGGGGGCGAGCGGGTCGGGCAGGCCGAACAGGTTGATCAGGCGCGTGCGCCCGGGGGTTTTACTGGAAAACGCCAGCCGCCTTTGGTTGCACAGCACATTGATGGCGGACGATTTCCCGGCATTCGAACGGCCGACAAACGCGACCTCGGGTGCGCCCGGGGCGGGCAGCTGATCGAGGCGGGCTGCCGAGACATAAAAGGAGGCGCGATGGAGGAGGGACACTTGGCAAGTCCGTTTCGGTTGATGGTGAGCACCCCGGGCATGCTGTTTAAAGCACGTGTTCAACACGTCTGCATCACGCGCGGGGACGGGAGCACGAGCTTGGCCGCGATCCCAGAAGTCCCTATTGTATAATCCAGCGTTTGCAGCAGTGGTACCCCTGCGTTTGCCGGGTCTTTCCGCCTGTTAAAAAGCTCGAACTCCACGGCGGAGGCAGTTGGTTCGGCACAGCATGGGGCAGGATGAGACGTTAGTATTTTGACGTCTTGATCGCAGTCCGATCGTCGAGGTAATCAATGATGCGTGTGCTGTCCCGGATGTTGCTAGCTAGCGGGCTGATGCTCGGTGTATTTGTCGTCTGTCCAA
Organism: Bordetella sp. 15P40C-2; assembly: GCF_009763235.1. Classification (NCBI taxonomy): domain Bacteria; kingdom Pseudomonadati; phylum Pseudomonadota; class Betaproteobacteria; order Burkholderiales; family Alcaligenaceae; genus Bordetella; species Bordetella sp. 15P40C-2. The sequence continues at coordinate 28,725 of NZ_WSJA01000015.1, read as the reverse complement.
GCGTAGCCGCGGAAAACGCGGCCGGGCCGGCCAAGCCGGACGCCACTAAAGGCGCTCAACTCTACGAACAAGGCGATGCCTCTCGCGGCATTATTGCCTGTGCTTCCTGTCACGGCGTAGGGGGCAATAGCTCCATTCCCGCCAACCCCAATCTCGCCGCGAATCCCCACGAATATATCGCCAAGCAGCTCGTTGATTTCAAGATCAAAGAGGGTGCGGAAAAGCCTTTGCGTAATGGCCCGGGTGGCAATCCCACGCCAATGACGCCGATGGCCCAGAACCTCACGCCGCAGGATATCCAGAACGTCGCTCTGTATTTGGCGCAGCAACCTTTGACGCAGCCGGCGACGGCAGGCTATGAAAACCTGGTCGAGCGCGGTCGTCAGATCTGGCGCGGGGGGTTGCCGGATCGCAACGTGCCCGCTTGCGCGGCCTGCCATTCGCCCAATGGCGCAGGTTTGCCGGGCCAGTATCCGCGTCTGTCGGGTCAGTTCCCCAGCTACATCGAAGAGCAGTTGAAACTCTTCCGTAGCAATGACCGCGCCAACAGTCCCATCATGCACGAGATCGCGGACCGTATGTCGGATGCCGATATCAAGGCGGTATCGGACTACGCCGCAGGCCTGCGCTAAGCTACGCGTTGGCCTCGATCTGCGCGAGATGCGCGCAGCGTTATGGCGCGCTGGAATGATTTCCAGCGACGCCGCTCTTGTAGGGGCCGGTTTGTAACGCGGCCCCTTTGTTCATGACTTCAAATACTCAACAGACGACTCGTTACCCATTAAGCAATCTGCCGCGCGATGTCTTCGAGCTGATCGGCTCGATGCGCTTTGCGGTCAGCCTGTTGATGTTTATCTGTATCGCCAGCTTGATTGGTACGGTGCTGGCGCAGAACCGGCCGTCGAATACGTATATCGATCAGTTCGGGCCGTTCTGGTTCGAGGTATTCGACAAGTTCTCGATCTGGCATGTGTATAACAGCTGGTGGTTTCTCGCCATCATGGGGTTCCTGGTCATCTCGACCTCGGTGTGCCTGATCCGCAATACGCCCAAGATGCTGCGCGAGGCGCGCTCGTTTCGCGAGCATGTGCGCGCCAGCAGTTTGCGCGCGTTTCCGCATCGCGTGGAAATGCAGGATGCGGCGCCCGTGCCGGAGGCGGCGCAGGCCGTTAAAGCCCTGCTCGTGCGTCAAGGCTATGCGGTGCGCGAGCGCGTCGATGGCGATGGCATCATGGTGGCGGCGAAGAAAGGCAGCGCCAATCGTCTGGGCTATATCTGCGCCCATGCGGCGATGGTCATTATCTGCATCGGTGGCCTGCTCGATAGCGAGCTGATGGTGCGATTGCAAGTGCTGCTGGGCGGTAAACACCCGATTGTGGAAAACATGCTGATCTCGCAGGTGCCGCCCACCGGCCGCCTGTCGATCTCGAATCCCAGCTTCCGGGGCAGCGTACTCATCCCCGAGGGCGGGCAGGCCAGTACGGCCATCGTGATGGTGGGCGATGGCGCGCTGGTGCAGCCTTTGCCGTTCGCGTTAAAGCTCAAGAAATTTTTGGTCGACTATTACTCCACCGGCATGCCGAGTCGCTTCGCCAGCGATGTGGAAGTCACCGATCCGGAAACCGGCAAGACCTTCGATGCCACGATCGAGGTCAACGAACCGCTGCACTTCAAAGGCGTCACGGTCTATCAGTCGAGCTTTGACGATGGGGGCAGCACGGTCAGTCTGAAGGGCTATCCGCTGGTGGGGCACGGCAGCGCACCGTTTACGGTGGACGGCGAGGTGGGTAAGCCTGCCGAGATCACGGCACATGGCAGCGATGGCGTACCGCGCGATCTGCGGGTGGAGATCACGGCGCTGCGGCCCATTAACGTGGAGGATCTGCAAGGCGGCGCGCCTGCCGGCAATCCGATGAGCTTTGGTGACCATGTGGCATCCGTGGCGGGCAGCGCGGCGGGCAAGAAGAACGACCATCTGCGCAATGTGGGTCCGAGTATCGAGTACCGGCTGATCGACCAGGCCGGTCAGGCGCACGAATTCATGAACTATATGTTGCCCGTGGAGCTGGACGGTGCATCGGTGTTCCTCGCGGGCGTGCGCAATAACGCGGGTGAAAACTATCGCTATCTGCGGATTCCGGCCGATGCCGACGGGTCGCCGGCGGAGTTCATGCGGCTGCGTGCCGCACTGGCCGATCCGGAGCAACGCCGTGAGGCGGCGCGTCGCTTTGCCGAGCGCAACAGTCCGTCTAGCGCGGAACAGTCGTCGCTACAGACAGCCGCGGAACGCGCGCTGGGTACGTTTTCCACGGGCGGCTTACAGGCCATCGCGAATTTTCTGCAGACTAATACGCCGCCAGCCGAGCTGGAACGGGCGGCCGATGTGGTGATTCGTCTGTTGGGCGCATCGATGAACGAACTGCGCGGGGTGGCGCGCGAACGGGCCGGCATGCCGGCGATTGCCGAGACGGGGCCCGAGGCCGAACAGGCGGCGCAATGGTCGCGGCTGGCGGTCGCGGCGCTGTCGGATCTGAACGTGTATCCCGCCCCGGTGTTTTTGAGTCTGAGCGATTTCAAGCACGTGCAGGCCAGTGTTTTCCAGGTCAGCCGCACGCCGGGCAAGACGGCGGTGTATATCGGCTGTCTGCTGCTCGTGCTGGGCGTGTTCTCGATGTTTTATATTCGTGATCGACGGGTATGGGCGTGGGTGAAACCCGCCGCTGGCGGCGCCGGCAGCGAGGTGTATGCGGCCATGACGTCGCAGAAGCGTACACTGGACTTCCAGCAGGAATTCGAGCGCTTTAAAGAGGCGTTGACGCGCCGGAACCGGCCATGAGGTGAGTATGTCCGTCAGTACAACCACGACGTCCCATAACGCGATATGGCAGCCCCCGCTGTCAGCGACAGGCGATGCGCGCGCCGAGCGTGGCAGGCCCGACTGGACCGATATCGTCTTTTTTCTGTTGTTGGCGATGGGGGCGGGGTTCGCGCTGAACCGGTATGGCCACGCCATGGATGGCTATGAAAAAGTCATCCTGGGTGGCACGGTCTTCGCGATGACGTGGCTAGGCTGGTTATGGCGGCCGCTGCGCCGCCTGATGATTGCGTGTGCGTTGGCCACGGGCTTGGCGCTATGGCTCTACCAGGCGGATCTGGCGCGCGCCGAGCAGGTGTTTTTTCTCAAGTATCTGTTTTCATCGCAATCGGCGATTCTGTGGATGTGTGCCTTGTTTATCTTGGCAACGATCTGCTATTGGGCCGGTATTTTTAGTGCGACGGCGGCGTGGCTCGGGACGGCGTTGACCTGGGGGGCGGTGTTCGCCGGGGTGACGGGGTTGTTGGTGAGGTGGCGTGAAGGCCATTTGATGGGGCCGGATCTCGGGCATATCCCGGTCAGCAATCTGTACGAAGTCTTTGTGCTGTTCGCGTTGGTGACGGCGCTGTTTTATCTGTATTACGAACGCAAATACGCGACGCGCGCGCTGGGTGGATTCGTCCTGCTCGTGATTTCGTCAGCGATTGTGTTTCTGCTCTGGTATGCGTTTACGCGGGATGCGGGACAGATCCAGCCGCTGGTGCCGGCACTGAAGAGCTGGTGGATGAAGCTGCATGTGCCGGCAAACTTTATTGGTTATGGCACGTTCTCGCTCGCGGCCATGGTGGGCTTTGCCTATCTGATCAAACAACATGGCACCACAACCTCGTGGGTGAAGCTCGCGCCCTTGTTCATCCTGGGGGTGCTGTTGTGTGCGGAGCCCATGGTGTTTCGTACCGATGGATTGTCGGCCACGTGGATGGTTTATTTTGGCGTGGGCGCGGTGGTGGTAGGTGCGATCTTGCTGGGGCGTCGGCGCATTGCCCAGGCATTGCCGTCGCTGGAGGTGCTCGACGACATCATGTATCGGGCCATCGCGGTGGGCTTCGCGTTCTTTACGGTGGCCACGATCCTGGGCGCGCTATGGGCGGCCGATGCGTGGGGCGCTTACTGGCAGTGGGATCCCAAAGAGACCTGGGCATTGATCGTGTGGCTGAATTATGCGGCGTGGCTGCACATGCGATTGATCAAGGGCCTGCGAGGGCACCTGGCGGCGTATTGGGCGCTGGTCGGGTTGCTGATCACGGGCTTTGCCTTTCTGGGTGTGAATATGTTCCTGTCTGGGCTGCATTCTTATGGCGAGCTTTGATGGCGGCAGTGTGATGTCACCATCCGCTTCTGTAGCAGCTGCGTGGTGCCACCATCCACCCTCTGGCTAGCCGTCCGCAGACTCGCGCTACCAAGCTTGATACGCGCATAAAAAACCCGGTGACATGCACGACATGCCACCGGGTTTTCGTTGCTCTGTGCGACGCGCGGATCAGGGCAGCATGGATTCGCCGCGCAGCAGGTCGTCCAGCGTTTCGCGTTGCCGCACGACGTAGTGCTTATCGCCGTCGACCATGACTTCGGCTGCGCGGGCACGCGTGTTGTAGTTGCTGGCCATGGTCATGGCGTAGGCACCCGCGGATTCCAGCGCCAGGACGTCACCGGCTTGCACCGACAAGCTACGATTGCGCGCCAGCCAGTCTGCGCTTTCGCACACGGGGCCGACGATATCGTATTGTTCCGCAACGCCTTTGCGCGGCACGACCGGCTGCACGCCATGATAGGCGTCGTACAGCGCCGGGCGCATCAAGTCATTCATCGCGGCATCCACGATGGCGAAATTGCGGGCCTCGGCGTGTTTGAGGTATTGCACCGTCGTGAGCAGGACACCGGCGTTACCCACCAGCGAACGGCCCGGCTCCAGGACCAGATGCAGATGGTCCAGGCCACGCGCCTGCAGGCGCTCGAATACCTGATCCAGCAGCGCCTTGGGCGAGGGCGGGACTTCGTCGGTATAACGGATGCCCAGGCCACCGCCCAGATCCAGATGCCGGATGGTGATGCCGTTTTGAGCCAGCTGATCGATCAGGTCCAGCAGCTTTTCCAACGCATCGAAATACGGGCTGATATCGGTGAGCTGCGAACCGATGTGGCAGTCGACGCCGACGATTTCAACCCCCGGCAACGCGGCGGCCGTGCGATATGCGTCCAGGGCCGACTCGATCGCGATGCCGAACTTGTTTTCCTTTAGCCCCGTGGAGATGTAGGGGTGCGTTTGCGCATCGACATCGGGATTGACGCGCAGCGACACGCGAGCGCGGCGGCCCATGGCGTGGGCCACATCCGAGATACGTTGCAATTCGGCCTGCGATTCGACGTTAAAGCACTTTACGTCGGCATCCAGCGCGGCGCGGATTTCCCAGACTTGCTTGCCCACGCCGGAAAACACGATCTTGGCCGGGTCGCCGCCCACGGTGAGCACGCGATGCAGCTCGCCGCCCGACACGATGTCAAAGCCCGCGCCCAGGCGCGCGAACTCTTTGAGCACCGCCAGGTTGGAATTGGCTTTCATGCCAAAGCAGACCAAAACCGGACGCTCTCCGATGGCATCGCGGTATCTTGCCCAGGCCTGCGCCAGTGCAGCGCGCGAGTACACGTAGAGCGGCGTACCCAGCTGCGTGGTCAAACGGTCGAGAGCGACATTCTCGGCGTGCAGTACGCCGTCTTTATAGTGAAAGTGCGGATGTCCGACCAAGGTGGACTGCTCGTTGAGGGAGTTCATGGATGCTGCGAAACAGAAGGGGATGGGGGCGGCTCGGATTGGGCGGACGCATTTGGAGCCGGCTCCTGAGGGGGCAAGTATAGTGGGCCCTTATAGCCGCAGGCCGCGATCAGGCTGAACGTGGCAAGCGTGGCTACAATGCGTAAAACCATGCGGCGATGTGCCATGTGGGACCTCGAAACTCCGTAATTCTTGCAGGCTCGATTATGACCGAAACCGAATTCCTTGCGTTGGTTGACCAAATACTCGACAGCATCGAAAGTCAGGCCGACGACTGGATGGCATCGCTGGATGTCGATGTCGAGGCCAGTCGCAGCGGTAATGTGCTGACGCTGGTATTCGAAGATGGCACCCACGTTGTCGTCAACAGCCAGGCCCCGATGCAGGAAATCTGGGTCGCAGCGCGTAGCGGGGGCTTTCATTTCCGCCACGAGGGCGGGCGCTGGGTCAACACTCGCGGCGGCCCGGACTTAGCCGATACCTTGTCGCAAATCTGCTCCGAAGCCGCCGGTGTGCCGGTGACGGTACGGCTATAACGACCAGGCGCCCGAGTGCCGGGCGCCTATCGTCTCTTCAAAACGGAATTTGCTGCGTCCAGGGTGCTTGCTGACTGGCGCCCACATTCGGCGAAACTCGGATACTTTTGTCCGAGCCACCGACCAGATCGTTCAGGAAGTCACCCAATTGATCGGTTTCGGCCGGCGCCGGCGCTGACAGGCCAAGGCGGGCGACCGCCTGACCCGGCGGGAATTCCGAGAAATAGTATTCGCCGCGATCGACAATCAGGCCCTCGGGACGGGGGCGCTGTTTCTGCTCGGGCACACCCTTGAGCGCGTGGCTCATGTATTCCACCCAGATTGGCATCGCAACGCCGCCACCGGTTTCCCGCGAACCCAGGGATTTGGGCTGATCGAAGCCCATCCATGCCGTGGCGACCAAGGACGGGGTGTACCCCGAGAACCAGGCATCCACCGATTCGTTGGTCGTGCCCGTTTTGCCCGCGAGATCGGAGCGCTTGAGCATGGCGCGCGCACGCGCTGCCGTGCCGCTGGTGGCGACGCCGCGTAGCATGTCGTCCATCACAAAGGCGGTGCGCGGATCAATGGCGCGCGCGGCCTCGTCGCCCGCCACCACCGGCTTGGACTGCATCAGTACCTTGCCGCTGCTATCGGTCACACGGTCGATCAGATAGGGGGCGACACGATAGCCGCCATTGGCGAAGACGGCATAAGCACCGGCCAGCTGCAATGGCGTGACGGACCCCGCGCCCAGGGCCAGGGGCAGCACGGCCGGTTGACGAGCCTTGTCAAAGCCAAAGCGTGTCAGATACTCCTGCGCGTATTGCGGGCCGATGGCCTGCAGAATACGAATGGACACCATGTTCTTGGATTTGTACAAGGCCTGACGCATGGTCAGCATGGGCTCGTAGGTGTTGCCGTAGTTTTTCGGACTCCACGGCTTGGACCCGGTTTGCGCCGCGGTCAGCTGGAAGGGCTGATCCGAGATCTGCGTCGCCGGGGTGAGGCCACGCTCCAGCGAAGCGGCATAGACAAAGGGCTTGATGTTCGAGCCCGGTTGGCGCCACGCCTGGGTCACGCGGTTGAACTTGCCGCGATAGAAATCGAAACCGCCCACCATGGCGCGGATGGCGCCGTCTTGCGGGGACAAGGCCACGAACGCGGCTTGCACGGCGGGCATGTTGATGACTTCCCAGCCGTCACCGAACTTGCGGATATGGACGACCGAGCCGCGCTTGAGGCGTTTGTCCTCGGCCGCTTTCGGATTCAGCGAGCGGGCCACCACGTTCAAGACTTTCTTGTCGGTGATGGAAATGACCTCGCTGGCGCTGCGCATGACCTTGATTTCATTCGGCGTGGCCGAGAGCACCACGGCGGTCAGCAGATCGTCGCTATCCGTGTATTTCTCAAAGGCGGCATCGAGGAATTCATCCAGCGCCTCGGGATTGTTTTCGATGCCGTCGGGCATATCGAGCTGTGCCTCAGGGCCCGGGTAGACGGCGCGACGTGTGTACTGCAATACGGCATCCCGCACGGCGTCGTAGGCGACTTCCTGGTCTTTGGACAGCACCGTGGTGTAGATGTTGATGCCGCGCGAGTACAGCTCGTCCTGATAGATACCGTAGAGCAGCTGACGCGCCAGTTCGGCCACATATTCGCCGTGAATCGCATAGCCACCTGCCGGAGTTCCCTCGGCCGGCTTCATGACAATTTTCTGTGCCATGGCCTGTTCGTACTCGGCGTGGGTCAAATATCCGAGCGACTGCATGCGCCCCAGGATGTAGTGCTGGCGGATTTCGGCGCGCTTGTAGTTCGCGATGGGGTTATAGCGCGAGGGGGCTTTGGGAATACCTGCCAGCATGGCGGCCTCGGCGGCGGTGACTTCCGATAGCGGCTTGCCGAAATAGGTGCGCGACGCGGCGGCAAAGCCGTAAGCGCGATGACCCAGATAGATCTGATTCATATAGAGCTCGAGAATCTGATTCTTGGTGAGCTCGGATTCGATCTTGAAGGTCAGCAGCAGTTCGTAGAACTTGCGCGAATAGGTCTTTTCCGACGACAGGTAGAAGTTGCGCGCAACCTGCATCGTGATGGTGCTGGCGCCCTGCGACTTGGACATGCTGACCAGATTGGTCAGGCCCGCGCGCGCCACGCCCATCCAGTCGATGCCGCCATGCTCGTAGAAGCGGTCATCCTCGGCGGCGAGCACCGCCGATTTCATCACGTCCGGGATTTCGTCAAAACGCAGCACATTGCGGCGTTCTTCGCCGAATTCGCCGATCAGCACGTTGTCGGCGGTGTAGACGCGCAAAGGCACGCGCGGCCGGTAATCGGTCATGGCATGCAGATCGGGCAGATTCGGCCAGGCCAGCGCCAACGCCATGCCCGCCAGGAGTATGCCGCACAGTACGAGACCGCCACAGAAAATGCCCATCTTGACGAAAAACCGCAAGATGGAGGACCCGCTTTGTGACGGAGGAGACTTTTTGGAAGGGGTATGCGACTTGCTCATCGCGGCGATTTTACGGGTAAGAGCCTACCCGCTTGTTAGTCGATGCGCAGTTTCGGTAACAAATTCGTTCACTGTGGTAAGCGGGCAACCTCTGGCAATGGGATAATGCCGGGATGAACGTTCCCGCCAATATAGCATCCGCTCCCAGTACGGAGCCTGCCCAGACCTCTTGTACCGCCCAGGAGGCGGGGTGCTGCGTGAGCCTGCCGCATGATCTGCCGATTTTTTTGGTCGGCATGATGGGCGCGGGCAAAACCACTATCGGCCGAGGCATTGCCCGGGCGCTGGGACGTGAATTCATCGATCTGGATCATGAGCTAGAGGCGCGCTGTGGCGTGCGGGTGCCGGTGATTTTCGAAATCGAAGGCGAGGCGGGTTTTCGCCGGCGCGAGGCCTCCTGTCTGGACGAGTGCACGCGCAAACCCGGCGTGGTGCTGGCCACGGGCGGGGGCGCTATCCTGGCGCCGGAAAATCGGCGCCTGCTGCGCGAGCGGGGCATCGTGATCTATCTGCGCGCCAGCCTGGACGAGCTGTTTCGCCGCACCAGCCGCGACCGTAACCGGCCGCTCTTGGCGAACCCGGACCCGCGCGGCACGCTGCGCGATCTGATGGTCAAGCGCACGCCGCTTTACGAAGAAGTGGCCGATCTGGTGATCGATACGGGCACGACGCCTGTACCGCACCTTGTGAAATCGATTTTGCCTTTGCTGCAAGCTTACGAGAAAACGATATGACGGTTGTAGATGTCGATACCCCGGGCGGACGTTATCCCATCCATATAGGATCTGGCCGGCTGGATGCGTTGGATCAGGCCATTCCCGCCGACGCGACCGCGATCGCGGTGGTGACGAACCCGACGGTGGCGGCGTTGTATGGCGACCGCGTCGAGGCGGCGCTGGCGCGCACGGGGCGTCGGGTGTTGCGTATTGAGCTGCCCGATGGCGAGGCGCACAAGGACTGGCAGACGCTGAATCAGATTTTCGATGCGCTGTTGACGCACCGCCTGGATCGTCGCGCCGTGCTGGTGGCGCTGGGCGGGGGCGTGATCGGCGATATGACCGGTTTCGCGGCCGCGGCGTATATGCGGGGTATCCGCTTCGTGCAGGTGCCCACCACGTTGCTGGCGCAGGTGGATTCGTCGGTGGGTGGCAAGACCGCAGTGAATCATCCGCTGGGCAAGAACATGATCGGCGCGTTCTATCAGCCGATCGCGGTGGAGATCGACACCGATGTGTTAAAGACGCTGCCCGCGCGCGAAGTGTCGGCGGGTCTGGCCGAAGTGATCAAGTATGGCTTGATCCTGGACGCGGATTTCTGGCGCTGGTGCGAAGACAACGCGGCCGCGTTGCGCGCGTTGGACCCCGAGGCATTGACCTACGCGATTCGCCGTTCGTGCGAGCTCAAGGCCGAAGTGGTCGGCAAGGACGAGCGCGAATCGGGTCTACGCGCGATTTTGAATCTGGGTCATACCTTTGGCCACGCGATCGAGTCCGGGCTGGGGTATGGGGAATGGCTGCACGGCGAGGCCGTCGGTTGCGGCATGGTGCAGGCGGCCGAGCTGTCTGCCGAAGTGCTGGGTTTTGCGCAGGCCGATGTCGCGCGCGTGCGGGCGTTGGTCGAGGCAATAGGTTGCCCCGTCGTGGCGCCCGATCTGGGTGCGCAGCGCTGGCTGTCCTTGATGCAGGTCGATAAAAAGACCGAAGGCGGCGAGATCCGGTTTGTGCTCATGCCGCGTATTGGGGAGGCGGTCACCCGCTCCGCCCCTACAGAGGCCGTACACCGCGTCTTGGCGCGTACCACACAGTGATCCGCAGGGAGGATGCCTGAATGACCGAATTGGCTTGTTTTGCATCTCATCCCTCAGCAACCCGCGGGCGGCGTTATTCTGAACCGCCGCCGCAGAACCGATCCGAGTTCCAGCGCGACCGGGATCGGATTATTCATTGCACGGCGTTTCGACGCCTCGAATACAAAACCCAGGTCTTTGTTAACCACGAAGGCGATCTGTTTCGCACGCGTCTGACGCATAGTCTGGAGGTCGCGCAGATCGCGCGCACGCTGGCGCGCAGCCTGCGATTGTCCGAGGATCTGACCGAAGCCATTGCGCTGGCGCATGATCTGGGACACACGCCGTTCGGTCATGCGGGGCAGGACGAATTGAATGCTTGCATGCGCGAACTAGCGCCGCATGCAGGCGGCTTTGAGCACAATCTGCAAAGCCTGCGCGTGGTCGATGAGCTGGAAGAACGCTATGCCGAGTTCGCCGGGCTGAATCTCTGTTTTGAAACGCGCGAGGGCATTCTTAAGCATTGTTCGGTGGTGCATGCGCGTCAGTTGGGCGATGTGGGCGAACGCTTTTTGAATCGCACGCAGCCCTCGCTGGAGGCGCAGTTGGCGAATCTCGCCGACGAGATTGCCTATAACAATCACGATATCGATGATGGCTTGCGATCGGGCTTGATCACCATCGATCAACTGCAGGACGTGACCCTGTTCGCGCGTCATTATCATGAGGTGAGCCAACGGTATCCGCAGCTGGCTCAGCGTCGCGCCATTGCCGAGACCGTGCGTCGCATGATCAATACCTTGATCGTGGATCTGACTGAAACCACATTGGCGCGGCTGGCCGAGGTGGCGCCGCGCGATAGCGATGCGGTGCGCCAGGCGCCGCCGTTAGCGGGCTTTTCGGCGTCGGTGCGGCGCGAGGCCGATGAGTTGAAGAAGTTCTTGTTCGACAATCTCTATCGTCATTACCGCGTGATGCGGATGACGAACAAGGCACGCCGCATCGTACGCGAGCTGTTTCAGGCCTTCTTGGACGAGCCGCGCTTGCTGCCGCCGGATCATCGGCGCGATGAGCCCGAGCAGGCCCGGGCGATTTCCGACTATATCGCCGGTATGACGGATCGCTACGCGATCCGCGAACATCGCCGTCTGTTCGACATGAGCTAAGCCGTCGCGCTGGCATAGGGAACGGGCTTAGCTCGGGTATTTGGAACAGCAGATCCGTACTGTTGATACGGCAAGGGTCGTGCTGTCGCTACGGCGTCGCTCGTATTGATCGGGCGGCGTAGCGTGTGTCATTGCGGCGTGTCTGCGTCGCGTGTGCGTTCGAGTACGCGCGCGAGATAGTGACCAGTATGACTCTCAGGATTTGCCGCCACGTCTTCGGGCGTGCCGATGGCCACCACGCGGCCACCGCCATCGCCGCCCTCGGGCCCCATATCGATGAGCCAGTCGGCGGTTTTTATGACATCGAGATTGTGCTCGATGATAAGCACGGTATTGCCGCTATCGACGAGCTGATTCAACACCTGCAGCAGCATTTCGATGTCGCGGAAATGCAGCCCGGTGGTGGGCTCATCCAAGATGTAGAGCGTGCGTCCGGTACTGCGGCGCGAGAGTTCGAGCGAGAGTTTGACACGTTGCGCTTCGCCGCCCGAGAGCGTGGTCGCGCTTTGCCCCAGACGGATATACGACAGACCGACTTCCATTAGGGTCTGCAGTTTGCGCGCGATGGCGGGCACGGATTCGAAATACTCCAGTGCCTGCGCCACGGTCAGGTCCAGTACCTCGCTGATATTGCGGCCGCGATAGCGGATTTCCAGCGTCTCGCGGTTGTATCGTTTGCCATGACAGACATCGCAAGGCACGTACATGTCGGGGAGAAAGTGCATTTCCACCTTGACCACGCCATCGCCCTGGCAGGCTTCGCAACGGCCGCCCTTGACGTTAAAGCTGAACCGTCCCGGGTCATAGCCGCGCGCGCGGGCCTCGGGTACGCCCGCAAACAGTTCACGGATCGGGGTGAAGAGACCGGTATAGGTGGCCGGGTTGCTGCGCGGCGTGCGGCCGATGGCGCTTTGGTCCACGCTGATGATCTTGTCGAAATGCTCCAGACCATTCAGGCTGACATATGGTGCGGGTTCGCTTTGTGCGTTGTGCAGCTGACGCGAGACGGCCACGGCCAGCGTATCGTTGACCAATGTGGATTTGCCAGATCCAGATACGCCGGTCACGCAAACGAGGCGGCCGGCGGGGATGCGCAGATCGACGTGCTTGAGGTTATTGCCGCTGGCGCCTTCCAGGACCAGCCAGGGCAGTTCGTCGTTGATGGGACGACGTTTGGGGATTTCGATGGCGCGCTTGCCGCTGAGGTACTGGCCGGTGAGCGAGGCGGGATCTTGCTGTACCTCTTCCGGTGTGCCTTGCGCCACGACCTGACCGCCATGCTCGCCCGCGCCCGGGCCCATGTCCACGACCCAGTCGGCCAGACGGATCATGTCTTCATCATGTTCGACCACGATGACGCTATTGCCCAGGTCGCGCAGATGCTGCAGTGTGCCGATCAGCCTGTCGTTATCGCGTTGATGCAGACCGATGGAAGGTTCATCCAGGACATACATCACGCCGGTCAGGCCTGAGCCGATCTGGCTGGCCAGACGTATGCGCTGCGCTTCGCCGCCGGAGATGGTGTCGGCGCTGCGGTCCAGCGACAAATAATTCAAACCGACGTTATTCAGAAAGCTCAGGCGCGCCTCGATCTCGCGCACGATACGTTGCGCGATCTCTTGTTTTGCGCCGGTGAGCGTGAGCGCGCGAAACCAGTCCAGGCAATGCGACAGGGGCATGGCCTCGACTTCATAGATGGCCTGACCGCGTCGTTCGCCTTCGCGCACGTCGTTGCCAATGAGGACATGGCGCGCTTCGGCGCGCAGGCGCGAGCCGCCGCAATCGGGGCAAGTCTTGATATTGCGATACTTGCCGAGTTCCTCGCGCACGGTGGGCGAGTCGGTTTCGCGCCAGCGGCGTTCGAGATTGGGGATGATGCCCTCGAAGGGATGGCGCTTGACGGTGCTACGGCCTTTTTCGTTCAGATAGAGAAAGGCGATCTCTTCCTCGCCGGATCCGTACAACACTTTCTCGCGAACGTCCTCGGGCAGTTCCTCGAAAGGCGTCTCAATGTCGAATTCGTAATGCGCCGCCAGGCTGGTCAACAAGGAATGGGTAAACGCATTGCGGCGATCCCACCCGCGCACGGCACCCGCCGCGAGGCTCAACTCCGGAAACGCGACCACGCGCTTGGGATCGAAAAACCCCACTTGGCCGATGCCATCACAGGAAGGACACGCGCCCATGGGGTTGTTAAAGCTGAACAGGCGCGGCTCGAGCTCGGGCAGGCTGTGGCTGCATACCGGGCAGGCATAGCGGCTGGAAAACACCTGCTCGCGCCCGCTATCCATATCCAGCGCCACGGTGCGGCCATCGGCCAGTTGCATCGCGGTCTCGAAGCTCTCGGCCAGGCGCTGTTTGCTCTCGGCGCGGATGCGCAGACGGTCGATGACCACATCGATGTCGTGCTTTTCGGTTTTCTTCAGCGGCGCCATGTCGCTGATTTCCTGCATCTGGCCGTCTACACGCAGACGAACGTACCCCTGTGCTTGCAGGCTCGCGCATTCGTCTTCAAAGCTGCCCTTGCGTGCGCGCGCAATGGGGGCGAGCACCGCCAGCTTGGTCTCGGCGGGCCAGGCCAAGACGGCATCGACCATCTGACTGACGCTTTGGGCCTGTAGCGGCAAGCCATGCACCGGGCAGTAGGGGGTGCCCACGCGAGCGTAGAGCAGGCGCAGATAGTCGTGGATCTCGGTGATGGTGCCCACGGTCGAGCGCGGATTGTGGCCGGCGGCTTTCTGCTCGATGGAAATCGCGGGCGACAAGCCCTCGATCAAATCGACATCGGGCTTGTCCATCAACTGCAGAAACTGCCGGGCATAGGCAGAAAGACTTTCGACGTAGCGACGCTGGCCCTCGGCATACAGAGTGTCAAACGCCAGGGACGATTTGCCCGAGCCGGACAAGCCGGTGACCACCACCAGTTTGTGGCGCGGCAGGTCCAGCGAGACGTTTTTGAGGTTGTGGGTGCGAGCACCCCGGATGCGTATCGCGTTCATCAGGCAGATTCAGCAGTTTTGAAGGCCAACTTGGTACTATAGCGCGCTGAGCCTTTTTCCCCTGTTCCGAGGCATGCCGGCTGAACCTAAACTGAAGTTGACTCCATCCGAGCGTCGCGCGAGCGTGGCGTTGGCAGGGCTATTTGCCTGTCGGATGCTGGGCTTGTTTTTGCTGCTGCCGGTGTTCGCCATCGCGGCGCGTGGCCTGCCCGGGGGCGACGATCCCATGCGTGTGGGATTGGCCTTGGGCATATACGGGCTGACACAAGCCTTTATGCAGATCCCGTTTGGCCTGGCGTCCGACCGCTATGGGCGGCGGCCGGTGGTGATCGCGGGGTTGTTGCTGTTTGTCGGCGGCAGTGTGGTGTGCGCACTGGCCGATGATGTGTTCTGGATCACGATCGGGCGAGCCATACAGGGCGCAGGCGCGATATCAGCGGCGGTGACGGCATGGTTGGCCGATGCGACGCGCGATGAAGTGCGTACGCGCGCCATGGCCATGGTGGGTGCTTCGATCGGGCTGTCGTTTGCGCTGTCATTGGTGCTGGCCCCGTTATTGGTGGGATGGTGGGGGCTGGCTGGGCTTTTCTGGACGATTGCTTGTTTGGGCGTGGCGAGTCTGGCGGTGGCCGCCTATATTGTGCCGGTGGTGCCGCGCACGGCGGCGCGCAGTATGAAGGAAGCGCGGCCGGGCGAGGTCTTGGCCCATAAAGACCTGCTGCGCTTGAATTTCGGTGTCTTTGTCCTGCACTGTATTCAGGTGGCACTGTTTGTCGTTGTGCCTACCCTGTTGGTGCAGAGCGGCGGATTGAGCACCGAGTCATTGTGGAAGGTTTATCTGCCCATCATCCTTGTGTCGTTCGTGTTGATGGTGCCCGTCATCTTCGTGGCCGAGCGTCACCGTGCGCATCGCGGCGCTCTGCGTGGGGCAGTGGCGGGACTGGTGGTGGTTTGTGCGCTGCTGCCGTTGGCCAGTCAGGGCTTTTACCCGCTAGCGGTGGTGATGACCGCTTTCTTTGTGATGTTCAACGTGCTGGAAGCGCTGCAGCCGTCGCTGGTGTCGCGTGTGGCGCCGGCGCAGTATAAAGGGCTGGCGCTGGGCTTTTACAACACGGCGCAGGCGGCGGGGCTGTTCTGTGGCGGCGCGTTGGGCGGGTGGCTCGCCAGCAGCATGAGCGCGAATGCCGTGTTCATCGGCGCGGCGCTGTTGTCAGCGGTGTGGTTGGCCGTGACGTGGGCGCTGAAACCGCTGACCTGACACGAGCGTCGCGGGCGGCACCGTCATGTGTTCTGGCGGCGCCGGCGCTTTTCTTCGCGTGCGACGATTACGACAGCGATCAATACCATTGCGGCCAGGGCGAACCACGTAAGGGCATAGCCCAGATGGTTATTCGGAAAGCTGATCACCGTCAGTCCCCCCACCGGCGCGATGGCGGGATCGCGGTTATTGCCCGCGCTTTGGGCATCGGCATCGATAAAGTAGGGCGCTACGTCACCCAGCCCGCGCTTGGCGGCAATGGCGGGCAGATCGCGCGTGTACCAGCGGTCCGCGGCCGGATCGTTGTCGCGCAGGAACATGACGCTTGGTTCGCCCATTCGCAGCAAACCCGTGACCTTGACGGGGCCCCCGGGACCGGAGGACGTGTCGGCGGATTTGCGCCATTGCGGCAGCACGAAGCCACGATTGACCAGTATGGTGCTGCCATCAGCCAAGCGTAATGGCGTCATGACCCAATAACCGCCGCCCAGATCGCTTACGGCTTGGACCAGGGTTTGACGATCGTATTGATACTCGCCGGTGACGGTGACATGCCGATATTCAGCGTTGTCCGCAGTGAGGGCCGACCATTGGGGCGCGAGCGGGGCGGGTACGGCAGGCTGATGGACCCGCGACTCGATGCGCTCGATCAGATCCGTTTTCCAAGCCAATCGTTGAACCTGCCATACGCCCAACGCGCAGGTCGTGGCAAAAACGATAAACGCGATCAGTCCTAACAGGACTAATGTGAGGGTGCTGCGAGGACGAGCAGGTGGAGTTTGTGTGTGGGGTGTTGCGGGGGTCATCAAGGCATCTTACGCATGTCATGGGGGGACATGGGCATCATATTCGAATCCAGGTGATACATGATCCAGATCGAGCCGCTAAGCGTGATGACAACGAGGATGAGCGTAAAGAGAAAGGCCAGCATGTTCCAGCCGCTCTCGCCCTTGGTATCCAGATGCAGGAAATACACCACATGCACCACGATTTGCACAATGGCCAGGCCCATGAGCACCAGGCCTGCTGTGCGGGACGTCTGGATCACGTCTCCCATCACGATCCAGAATGGAATGACGGTGAGAATCGCCGCCAGCACGAATCCGGTCAGATAGCTGCGCACCGTGCCATGCACGACATACTCGTCTTCATCGTGATGGTCGAGCTCGTGGGGGATAGCGCTTTGCGTGGGGTGATGGGCATGCGAGGTCATGGCAGCACTCCCATGAGATAGACAAAGGTAAAGACACCGATCCAGATCAGATCCAGGAAATGCCAGAACATGGACAAGCAGATCAGCCGGCGCCGGTTTTCCGGGATGAGTCCATGTTTGTGGACCTGCACCATCATGGTCACGAGCCAGATCACACCGAAGGTCACATGCAGGCCGTGGGTGCCGACGAGGGTGAAAAATGCCGACAAAAATGCGCTACGTTGCGGCCCGGCGCCGATAGAGATCAAATGCCAGAACTCGTAGATTTCCAGCGATAAAAAGCCCAGGCCAAGGATCCCGGTGATGGCGAGCCAGGCTTGCATGACACCGGTGCGCCGGTTGCGCATCTCCAGCATCGCGAATCCATAGGTGATCGACGACAGCAACAGCAAAGAGGTGTTAGCGGCGACCAGCGGCAGATCGAACAGATCGGCCCCGGACGGCCCCGCCGCATAGTTGCGCCCCAGCACGCCATACGTGGCGAACAGGCACGCAAATATCAGGCAGTCGCTCATCAGGTACATCCAGAACCCAAGGAGTGTGCCATTTTGCGGGTGATGTTCACCGCGCACGTAGAACATGGGGCCCTCAACGGGCGATCCGCGGTCGGGAACGGTGGGGTTCAGAGTATCAGACATGTTGCTCCAGCAACCTTGTGCGCGTGGCCTCGGTGCGCGCGACCTCTTCGGCCGGCACGTAGTACTCACGGTTGTAGTTGAAGGTATGGAAGATAGCCACCGTGATCAACGCCACGAAAGAAATGATCGCCAGCGGCCACATGTACCAGATCAGCGCAAAGCCCATCACCACACTGAGTCCGGCCAACACAATGCCTGCCCACGTATTGCGCGGCATATGTATCGGCAAAAATCCATCTGTCGGTCGTTCGTAGCCATACTGCTTCATCTGCCACCACGGGTCCTGATCATGCACGCGTGGCGTGAAGGCAAAGTTATACGGCGGTGGGGGTGAAGAGGTCGACCATTCGAGCGTACGGCCATTCCAGGGGTCGCCTGTCACGTCACGAAGTGATTCGCGCCGGCGATAACTCACCACCAACTGAATCAGGAAGGAGGCGATACCGAGCGCGATCAGGAATGCGCCCACCGCCGCGATCTGAAACCAGATCTGCAACGACATGTCGTCAAAGTGATTCACGCGGCGCGTGACGCCCATCAGCCCCAAAACATAGACGGGGGCGAACGCCACCCAAAAGCCCACCAGCCAGAACCAGAACGAACACTTGCCCCAGAACGGATCGAGCTTATAGCCAAAGGCTTTAGGGAACCAATACGTGATGCCCGCCATCAGGCCAAACAACACACCGCCGATGATGACGTTATGGAAGTGCGCGATGAGAAACAAGCTGTTGTGCAGTACAAAGTCAGCCGGCGGCACGGCCAGCAGCACGCCGGTCATCCCCCCGATCACGAACGTGACCATAAACCCTACGGTCCACAACATCGGTACTTCAAACCGGATACGCCCGCGGTACATCGTAAAGAGCCAGTTAAAGACCTTGGCACCTGTCGGGATCGAGATGATCATGGTCGTGATGCCAAAGAACGAGTTCACGCTCGCACCTGATCCCATCGTAAAGAAGTGGTGTAGCCACACGAGATACGACAACACCGTAATCACCACGGTGGCATAGACCATCGATGCGTAGCCGAACAGGCGCTTGCGGCAATAGGTGGCGACGACTTCGGAGAAAATACCGAAGGCCGGCAGTATCAGGATATACACCTCCGGATGCCCCCAGATCCATATGAGGTTCACATACATCATGGCGTTGCCGCCAAAATCCGCGGTAAAGAAATTCGTGCCCAGATAACGATCCATCGTCAGCAAGGCCAGCACCGCCGTCAGCACCGGGAACGCCGCGACAATCAGCACGTTCGTGCACAAGGACGTCCAGGTGAAGATCGGCATGCGCATCAGTTTCATGCCGGGGGCGCGCATCTTGACGATCGTGACGAGCAGATTCACGCCCGATAGCAATGTCCCGACGCCCGCGATCTGTAGCGCCCATATGTAATAGTCCACGCCCACATCCGGACTGCTGATAATGCCCGACAAAGGCGGATAAGCAAGCCATCCGGTCCGCGCAAATTCGCCGATAAATAACGACAGCATCACGAGGACCACGCCACCCGTGGTCATCCAAAAACTGAAGTTATTCAAAAACGGAAAGGCGACATCGCGCGCGCCGATCTGCAGCGGCACGATATAGTTCATCAGCCCTGTCACCAGTGGCATGGCGACAAAGAAAATCATGATCACGCCGTGCGCCGTGAAGATTTGATCGTAATGATGCGGTGGCAGATAGCCTGCCGAATCGCCAAACGCGATGGCTTGCTGGATACGCATCATGATGGCGTCGGCAAAGCCGCGCAACAACATGATGATGCCCAGGACCATGTACATGATCCCGATTTTTTTATGATCGATACTGGTGAACCACTCGCGCCAGAGATATCCCCACTTGCCAAAATAGGTGATGGCACCCAACACCGCTATGCCGCCCAAGGCCACGACAATAAAGGTGGCAATGAGGATGGGCTCGTCGTAGGGAATGGCCTCCCAGGTCAGGCGTCCGAAGATCAGTTTGGTTAAGTCAGTTTGATCCGTCATCTCGATCTCAGGCTAAAGACCATCGGTTTCGCAATTCCCTGTCTATCCCACATGGCTTTGCCGCTATAACAGCAGCTCGTCCGGAGATGTGCACATGGCCCCCACATACTTTCGTGGCGGGGTAGTCAGGCCCAGCTGTTTTCGTACGGTCGGGTCGAGCGTGGTCACGTTGTACAGGCCCAATCTGCCCAGGCCACCCTGCGCATCGATGGCCATGACATCGCGTATGCACATACGATTTGGCTCGACACAACGATTGACGATGGCCTCGAACAAACCGGGCGCCGCACTGCTGAACCGCTGCACAGGGTTGCGTTCGCTCGGTTGCTCGAGTTTCAGATACACCTGACGGCTGAGCGTATCGTCAGCGGCTCGTACGTCGGACACCCATTTCTCGAAGCCGGCATCGTCGACGCCATAAAAGCGAAAGCGCATATCCGAGAATCCCTCGCCGCTGTAGTTCCCGGAAAACCCCTCGTACTCGCCAGGCCGGTTAATCACTGCATGCAAGGTCGTCTGCATGCCCGGCATGGCATAAATCATGCCCGCCATGGCGGGCACGAAAAATGTGTTCATCACGGAGGTCGCGGTGATCTTGAAGTGAATCGGACGATCTACCGGTGCGGCCATCTCGTTGACCGTGGCGATGCCTTGTTCGGGATAGATGAAAAGCCACTTCCAGTCCATGGCGACGACTTCGACCACCAAAGGTTTCGTGTCAGCAGCAATCGCGCGTTGCGAGTCAATGCGAGCCAGCGGGCGATACGGATCGAGGAGATGCGTGCTGACCCAGGTGATTGCGCCCAGCGCGATGATGATGAGCAGCGGGGCAGACCAGATCAGCAATTCCAGCACGGTGGAGTGATGCCATTCCGGATCGTATTTCGCTGACGTGTTGGATTCGCGATAACGCCATGCGAATAGCAAGGTCAACGTGATCACCGGCACGATGATCAGCAGCATCAGTACCGTCGAGATGATGATGAGATTGCGTTGTTGCAGCGCGATGTCGCCCGATGGCGATAGCAGCACGGCATCGCAGCCGGCCAATAAAAAGGGCGCCAGCACGCACAACAGCAATCCGCCCAGCCTTGAGAAAGACGGCATAGCCAAACCCCGAAACGTGACCGTGGAGGTAGGCCTAACACTACGCTGGAAGCCGATAAAAATCTAGAGCCCGCGAAAAAGCGCAGCCTTTACGCTGCAACAATTCCAGGTAGGCATAAAAAGTTTCAAATGGTAAAACTGCAACCTGAGATTTCATAAAAATGGCGGAACGTCATGGTAGGGAAGCAAGAGACAGCGAGTGCGGTGCATCTACCCGTCCCGCCGATTCAGTTGCAGTTGCTGGGCCAGTTTGAAGTCAAAGTGCAACGACAACCCCGCACGCATTTGCTGACCTACGATAAGCCACGTCTGTTGCTGGCGATGCTGGCGTTGGCGGGCGGCAATGCGATTGCACGCGGCAAGCTGGTTGAATTGCTGTGGCCAGAGCTTTCCGAGACGCAGGGCAAAGCGCGCATGCGGCATGCGCTGCACGTGCTGCGGCAGGCGCTCGCGCCGTGCGCCGAGCTTCTGGTGGTCCACAGTGACCGGCTTGCCCTGCACATGCCCGGCGTGCAGGTCGATATCGCGCTCATGCTGGAAGAGGGGCCGGGCGCGATCGATGATGAACTGTGCCTGGCGCTATTCAGGGGCGAGTTGCTGGACGATTTGCGGACTCGCATTGTCGGTCCGCTGGACGAATGGTTCGAGCCGTGGCGTCAGGCCTTGAGCGCGCGCATGGATCAGTGCCGCGCGCGGCTGGTGAGTGGCTGGCTGGCTGGCAATCAGCTGCGCGATGCCTTGCGTCATGCGCGGCATTGGGTGCAGGTATGGCCGCGTGAAGAAAGCTGCTATCGCATTCTGATCGAAGTGCTGGTGCGCACCGGCCGCTATGAAGAAGCGCGCAAGGTATATGGCCAATGCTGCGCGACCTTGGCCGCCGATTTGGCCACCTCGCCGGACCCGGCGCTCGAGGCCCTGATTGCGAACCTGCCGCTATCGCACGCCTTGCATGCGGAGGCCGATGGTGAGGGCACGCCACCCCGTTACCAGCCGCTGGCCGTGCTGGCCATCGCATTGGACTGGCAATTCGAGGATGCGGCGCTGCTGGCCGATAGCGACGCGCTGCAGAGACTTGACCGTGCCTGTGCCGCCATTCGCCGCCGCGTGCAGCAGCATGGCGGATGGATGGCTCCCAGCGGCGCGAATCAGTTCATCGTCTATCTGGGGTACCCGGGTGTGTCGGCAGTGCCCGCAATGCGCGCCGCGGAGCTGGCGCGGGCGTTGCTGCGCCGGGAGTTGCCCGCCGGCATGAGAATGCGTATCGGCTTGCATGCTGACCTGGGTTTATGCAGCCAGGGGGGCATGCGTCCTGATAATGGTTATCTACTGGCGCAGAACGCGCTGGCTGTCTTGGCGCAGGCGCAGCCCGGCGAGGTACTCATCAGTGCGCAGGCGCAACGACGCTTGCCTGGCTATGACATCCATGATGTCCAGCGCGAGGGGGTGTTGTGCCGGGTGTTGGGGCAGCGGCGGCTGGAATCGGTATCGCGCATGGTCGGCCGCACGCGCGAGTTCACGGCCTTGGTCTCGGCATGGCGCAGCTGCCTGACAGACAGGCGCACGCTCAGCCTGAGCCTGTGCGGCGTGGCGGGTTACGGTAAATCCTTATTGGCCGCGGCGCTAGCGGCGCAGGCGGGACAGGCGCGCGCTCGCGTGGTCTGGTTGCGCTGCTTCCAAGATCTACAGGAACAGCCGCTACATCCGTTGCGCTTATGGTTGCTGGAACACCTGCCCGAGGAAATGGATGAAGCCTCCGACGAGGACCTGGCCGCGGTGCTGAACTGGCCAGTGCATAACGCGCGTATTTTGCGTTCCT
The DNA here is from genome assembly GCF_009763235.1 of Bordetella sp. 15P40C-2. NCBI lineage: Bacteria > Pseudomonadati > Pseudomonadota > Betaproteobacteria > Burkholderiales > Alcaligenaceae > Bordetella > Bordetella sp. 15P40C-2. The sequence goes on along the minus strand of NZ_WSJA01000015.1, from coordinate 6,071 downwards.
GGCTGCTGTGCGAGCCCGACATCGCGGGCGCGGCACTGGCCGCGGATATTCCACGGTTGGCGAGCATGGCCATGATGAGTATCACGCGTGACGCGGGGGCGTTGTTGATTGTGCTGGACGACGCGCATTGGGCGGACTCCATTACGCAGAGCTGGATGCACGTGGCCGCCGATATGCGGCTGGCCTGTCCCATGATGGTCTTGGTGGTGCGTCGACCGGATGGCGCCGCCATCGCTGCGAATGCACGCATCGACCTAGCGCCTCTCGATGCCCGCGATGTGGCCAACCTGTTGAGCCATCATGCGCGCGCCACCAAGCTGGGCCGCGAGCTGCATGAGGCGATAGGCCGCCGGGCGCACGGTAATCCTCGTCTGGCTGCGCTGATGCTGGATCAGGCCGCTGGCCAGGAGGATATCGAGCGCCCGGCGGCCATGCGCGATATCGTCTGTGCGCAGCTGTGGGATGTGAACGCCCAGGCGCGTCAGATCGCCTATCTCTGTGCGCTGTACGATGCGCCGCTGCCCATTGAACTGGCAGCGCAGCTGCTGCACTATGACCCGAAAGGCGTGGCGGACATCGCCTCATGCTTGCGCGGCGCCGGCATTCTGCTTTCCCATCCGGACGATGCGTTGGTGTGTCCGGTGCTGGTCAAACACGCTATTGAAAGCCTGATGGCGCCGGCACAGGCGGCACAACTGAGTCAGCGCATCGCGCAATATCTGCTGGAGCAAAACGAGCCGCAGATTCGCGTGGCACCCTTTTTGGAACGCGCCGGCGACAGACGCGCACCACTTTGGTGGCGCGGCGCGGCCACGGATGCGTTGCACACGGGGCAGTTGCGCGAGGCTGGGGAGCTGGTGGCCCGCGCATTGCGCACCAAGGATGCGATCGCGGAAGAAACCGAGCGCGAGCAGTTCGTGTTCGAGTGTCAGCTGCTGCGCGGCGCGGTCGTGTCGGCGCTGTCCGGGCCCGCGCACCCTGAAGCTATGTCGTCCTATAGCATGGCGGCCGAAATGCGCCGCGCGGGCGATGTGCAGACCATGATCGTCGCTCTGTGGGCGCGGTGGACCACCGCGCAAAATACGGGCGCCCATACGCTGGCGCTACGGCTGGCGCAGCAGCTGATGCAGACAGCGAAATCCTTGCAGGATGCCAGTCTGCAGGGGTGGGCGGCGTATGCCATCGCGCAGCATTATTTGTGGCGCGGGCTGGGACGGGAAGCGGAAACCCTGCTGTGCGAGGCGGATCAGCTGCTGCGAGAGGTCCCGCTCACGGCGCCATCGCCCTTTGGCATTCAGACTTCCGCGCTGGTACCGGCCTCGTTGGCGATGGCGTACGGGCTGCAAGGCAAATATGCGCCGGCTCTGAGCATGATCGAACGCGCGACAGCGGAGGCAATGCGCATCAATGCCTGGGTGGCGGTGTTGCTATGCCAACTGGCGCAGGCGCGCATCCACTATCTGGCCGGTGATATGGATCAAGCCGTTCAGGCGGGCGAATATCTGATGGCGTGCACGGGCGGCCAAAGCGAATTGACGACATGGCACGCTATCGCGACGGGCTACGCCATGTTGGGACGTGTGATGCGAGCACCGGATGCGGCGGTGGCGCTTGAGGCCATGGAGGCCGCGTTGCCGCTCATCCGCAGCGGGATGCCCGTATCCGTCGATGGCCATCTATGTCTGCTGGCGCGCGCGTACATTGCGATGGGCGATCTTGATCGCGCGCGGGACCTGCTCGACGAGGCGCAGGCGCTGGGTGCGGCGCATGGATCCAGCAGCCTGCAACCCGAAATCCTCTGCCTGCGTGGCGATAGCTTTGCCGCGCAGGGCGATGTGCTTGGCGCGCAAGCGTGCTGGGAACAAGCGCGCATGGTCGCCGACGCCGTGGGCCTGGCGCCTTATACGCGTTGGGCCGATGAACGACTCGCTCGCCAATACGGCAAAAGCGAGCGTGTCGCGTAATCAGAACCGCATGCCCAGCCGCAGTTCCGCCGAGCGCTCGTTATAGCGATCGGCCAACCGTTGACGCCATTCGGTACGCATCACGAAGCCCTCGCGGGTTTCCAGCTCCATGCCGACGCGATACTCGGCGAACACGTCGGGCAAGCTACCGGATAAGCGGAAGCTGTCGCCTGATCGATCGGCCTTCAGCCGCGCATCGGTCTTCCAGTCGTTGTCCGGCATCCAGTTAAGCCCGACACTGACGAATGGCCGCATGGTGATTTGGGCGGCTTCCAGGGTGCCGCCGAATTCCACTGACGGGCTGATCATGGTGCGTACGGCGCTCGCGCTGTCGAACGCTAGATTGAACGCACCGCCGCCTTTCTCGGAATAAGCCGGCACGCGCTGATAGATCACATCCACATCGAGGGCGGGTTTGAGATAGTAGCTTTCCCGCTGGTGGGTGTAGGCGAGCTGCGCGCGAACGGAGGCGAAATGCGTGTTCCAGTCGGAATTCGGCTTTTGTACGCCGGAGACGGTCGAGACAGCCCGGTGGGTTTCGTAGCTGCCGTAGCCTGCGCTCAGCGCGCCGGTGTAAGTCCAGGGCCCGTCGATCTTGCGCAGGAACGCCATGCCGCTGACGCTATGGCCCGTCGTCTTGAGGACGGTGTCGTCGGTCTTGCTGCGAGCGTCTTCATACGACACGCCGCCACCCACGACCCAGCCGCGGCCCAGCGGGTGTTGCGCGCCGAGCATGTAGCGCACCGACTCATAGCTGAAGCCCGTGTCGTGATGCTGACTGCCCCGGTCCAGCCAGTTGCCTTCGATATCCCCCCAGATACATGCGCTGTCGAGCGGCTTTGCTTGCCCGCCGCCCGCCGTCGGGCACGACAGGCTGCGATTCAGAAACATGCGGTGCGCCAGGGGCATGACGGTGGCCGGAGCCTGGATCGCGTCGTTGGCGATCTGATCCAGCACGTCGGCGTAGGCCTCGGCGTCCGGGGCTTGCGCGATGGTGTCGAAAACCGGTGTGTACTTTGCAGCCTCTCGAGCGATAGGAGAGGGCGCGGCAGTGCCTGACGATACCGAGGTCGTGGATGCAGCCACCGTCGGGGTTCGCGAGGTGGCCTCTGGCGGGGCGACCGCCAATGAGACGGCCCGGGTCGCGGCCGCCGTGGGCGCGACGCGGGTGAGGGTGCTCAAAGAGCGTGAGCCTGTCGTACTGGACGCCGTTTGCGTGGCCGGCGCGCTTACCTGGGCGGGTGCGTCGCTCTGCGCCAACTGTTGTTCCAGGCCCTTCCAGCGACGGCCCAGGTACGAGCTGAGTTGCCCCTGGTCTTCCGAAAGGACGTCGTTATGGGCCGAGAAATCGGCCTTGATGCCCACGTGCAAGCGGTTGTCGCGCCATGCGGTGGGGTACTGGAACACGGCGTTATCCACCACTTGGAACGCCGGATCCACACGATAGGCCGATTGTGCGGACAGGACCTCGATGTCCCGCTGCATGGGTTGGTGATTCATCCCGTTGATCGCCAGCTTGCCGTTCAGATGGGCTTCGCCGGTGATGGCGAGCATGTCGGCGCGCGCCAGCGCGAAATCCACGCGCGGCGCATAAGTGCCGCTCACGCCTTGGCGCAGATTCCCGGACAGCGTGCTGGAGGCGAGGGCGTCGCCGGTGCCAATCGTGAGTACGCCATTATTGATTAAATCGCCCCCCGCCAGATCCAGCCGGCTGCCTGCCGCCAAGGATCCGCTGTTGGTCAATTTGCCAGGGCTCGACTGTTGCAACCATACCGACCCCCGTATATTGCCAGCGTTGGTGATTTCCGTGTCGCCGCCCGCCGTCCGGATCGCCATATCCGACAGCGCCCCGACGCGAGCCTGTTCGCCGATCCGAATCTGGTTACCCTTGCCGCCCGACAGGCGGATACCCGCGGCCTCGCCAGAGCCGCCTTGAGCCAGGCCTGTGCCGGATAAGGTCACTTGGATATTGCCGTTATTCTCCCCCACGCTTTGCGCGAAAACGCCGTGGGCGTTTTTGCCCGTGGCCTCGACCAGCCCGTTGATCTTTATCGTCACCGCGCCGCCGCTGCCCTTGCCATCCTGGCCGGCGCGGCCCGCGATGCCGTCGGCGATACCGCCGCCTCCGCCTACACTCTGTGCAAAGACGGCAGCCGAGTTGTCCCCTCGTGTGCGCACGCTACCCGCCACTTCGACCGTGACGCTGCCGCCATCACCAGTTCCGGCGTGCGTTTGCGTCAGGGAACCCTCTGCCGGCGCGGCCCACACCCCGGTGTTCAGGTAACCACCCCCGCCGCCGATGCTCTGGGCGAGTACGCCGTAGGAGCCAATGCCGGCCGTGATAATGCTGCCACTGCTATTGATGGCAACGGCGACCGTGCCGCCGTTGCCGTCGCCCTCCCGGGCGGCGTTAAAGATCTGTGTGCTTTGGTCCGCCCCCAGCACCCGTGTTGCGCCGCCGCCGCCACCCACGCTCTGCGCCAGGATGGCGTGGGAACCGGCATGACTTGTCTCTACGATGCCGGACTGGTTCAACGTGACCTTGCCGCCCGCCCCCACGCCGCCACCCAGGTTCAGCCCGGTCTTGGCGGCGCCTTGGGGGAAATGCGCGACAGAGATGCCGCCGCCACCGCCCACGCTTTGTGCGAGCAGACCAATGCTGCTCTCGCCTGCGGTTTCGATATGTGCGCGGGCTTCCTGCGTTGCCGTGACGTTTCCGCCCATGCCACCACTTCCGCCGCGCCCTTGCAATGAGACGACCGCGCCGGTCAGCCGGTATGTGGGGCCGGTGGGCCCGTCGTCTCTCGATACGGCAGCCATCTGACTGGCCGCGACGCCGCCACCGCCGCCTATGCTTTGCAAGCGTATCGCGTCGCTCATGATACCGCCGCCCGCTGTCCGCGCGGTGGATTTCCACGTCACGCTGCCCCCGTGTCCGCCCGCGCCCCCGCTGCCGCCCAGGGCGAGCGACATCTGCGCGACCGGCTGGTTCGCCAGGGGGCTCACGTCGTAGAACGCTGAGGCGATCCCGCCCGTCCCACCGCCACCTCCGATACTCTGTACTGTCGCAGCAGCGCGTGTATCGCCGTTTGAGGAGAGGCTGCCGCTGTTGTTGACCGTGGCAGTACCGCCGTTGCCACCGTTGCCGCCACGCGCGCCTACCGTAACCGTGAACGCAAAACCCTCTTCGGGCGGCGACAGGGACCTGATGGCGTCGGTGCCGTCAATGTTTACCCCGCCGTAGACCGCGCCTGCTTGTCCGCCACCCCCGCCAATACTTTGCACCAGGAGCGCGTCGCTCGCCGAGCTGCGTATGACGCCGCTGTGGTCGAGGTGCACGTCACCGCCGTCGCCACCTTGCCCGCCTGATCCGCCGATCGATAGATTGGCGGTGACTTTGCCCGGCGACTGAGTGCTTTCACTGGACGATCCGGCGCCGCCGCCTCCGCCTATGCTCTGCGCGAGTACGCCGGTGCTGCCCATGCCCGATGTCAGGATGACGCCGGTTTGCTTCACCGTTACCTGGCCCCCGTCGCCTCCTGCGCCGCCTGATCCGCCCAGGGTCAGAGATAGACCCAGTGTGCCGCCGGGAGCCGAAGTCGCGGTGGACCCCGCGCGCCCACCGCCACCGCCTATGCTTTGAGCCACCACCGCGCTGCTTTGGCGACCGCGCGTCTCGATCCTGCCGTTCTGGGTCACGGTCACGGTCTTGCCAGCGCCGCCCGCGCCCCCCGAGCCGCCGAGGGTCAGGGAAGCCGAGGCGGTGAAGCCGCCGCCACCGTCGGGCAAAGCGGGGATGGGAGGCCAATCCGGCTGGTTCTTGTCTCCTACTGCACCGCCTATGCCGCCGCCGCCGCCCACGCTTTGGGCCACAAGGCCGTCACTGGCCATGCCCGTTGTTTCGATCCGGCCGCCCGTTCTTTGTGTGATCGTCACCGCGCCGGCGTCCCCGCCGCTGCCCCCGCTACGGCCGAGCGACACAGCGACACTGCCGGTGTCCGCCCGGGTATCTCCGTGGGTCAGGCCACCGCTACCGCCGCCGCCGCCGACACTTTGACCCAGCACACCTGGCGATTGCTTACCTGCCGTTTTGATACTTCCTTGCTG